>NZ_JBANLY010000030.1:0-37150 GCF_037046045.1 Rossellomorea sp. LJF3
ATAAAAGTTTGAATAGCTCTTTAAAAATAAATCTAGAATTAACGTTGACGTATTGTCTTGTTTTGTTCAGTTTTCAAGGTTCAATGTGTAAGCGCTTCGTTTGAAGCGACCTATATAATATATCATTTAAAGCGTTTGTCGTCAAGGTATTTTTTATTATTTTAGAAAAGTTATTTTCATGATAATTATGTAATGCCTTTCGGACAACAAATAATATTATACACACTATCAATCAAGTTTGCAAGGGGTAAATAATAAAAAGTCACAGATCACTTTTTTGACCTGCGACTTTTTTCATTTGGATGCTAAATCCGTAGACGATCTTAGATAAAGACCTCTGTAATATAGATATTCTTTTGCTGAGATAAATCTACTATTTCATCGGTTTTGAGTTTAACGATCGGGCTGGTGAAGGCGCTCGGTTTAGTATATATGACTTCTCCAAACTCACCCGTTGATAACCTTACCGGGGTTCCGGTTCTTAAGTCTCCCATTAATTGAAGGAGTCCTTCGACTACTTTAATATCAAATTTACCAAACAAGTCTTTGCTGATCATATCCAATACTTTGAAGATCGGCTGCTTGCTTCTGTACATTCTCTCAGATGTCATGGCATGAAACACGTCGGCAATCCCGACGATCTGTGAATAGAGATGGATGCGTTCGCTCTTTTCGGATGCAGGATATCCTGTTCCATCAAAACGTTCATGATGCTGAAAGATCGCAAGCTTTGTTTCCGTTTTTAATAGTGGAGTATCTTTGACCATCTTATATCCATTTGCCGTATGTAGCTTCACTTCTTTAAATTCACTTTCTGTCAGGGGCTGATCCTTGGATAATATGCGTGGGCTCACTTTAGCCATCCCACAGTCAGCCAGTGCTCCCGCTAATGCCAATTGATTGATCTGTCCCGACTTTAAACCGATCTTCTTGCCTATTAAAGCACTGATGATACTTACTGAAACCGCATGATGATAGAGATATTCCTTCTTAGTTGAATAGTGATGAAGGGAATATATGTATATATGATTTTGTTCCACTTCTTGAATAACGGGGAGTATGAGTTCTCTTACTCTTGCCACATTAACGGCCGTACCCGACTGCCAATTCATGAATTCCTTTTTGAATTCCTTTACTGTCGTTAAGTAAAGGTCTACAAATCCCAATGTCTCCTGCGGATTTGTCTCTTCTTGTTCCGAGACCTTATCAGAAGAGAGAGGTGACTTGAATGGATTCCCGTCGGCTTTTGTTTTCTCTATGTATAACTCATTAATATGGAATGCTTGCAGGATATTCAAATGTTCTTCTTCTAGCACCGTATTCTTTGGAATGATCGGGTTTGCTGCCAATCCCATTATATCTTCCGCTACGATACAGCCTAATTGTATTTCGCCACGATGTACCTTCAACTATACACACCTCACGACTGTTCTTTTAGTTTATTTTACCAAATTTAGTGAGGGATAGTTGTTATTTTCAAAAAATAAAAGTGGCTCCTGACAAAAAAATAAGCTATTTCCAGAATGGACACCCATTACTGAAAATAGCTTACTCTATTAATTATTCTTCTGTGTCTTCATCAGTTGCCTCAGAAGCTGGTTGGTCTTCCGTTTCTAGCTGTTCCATTCCTTCAGCAGATTCGACCGGTTCTTCCGTTTCTTCATCATCTTCTTTTTCAACTTTGGCGACGGTTGAAACGAATTCACTTTCTTGAAGACGGATCAGCTTGACCCCTTGGGTGTTACGTCCCGTTGTGGAAATGTCATTGACGTCCATACGGATGAGGACACCGTGGGCGGTGATGATCATTAAGTCTTCTTCGCCTGTGACGGCTTTGACAGAGACGAGTTCTCCATTACGCTCAGTCACATTACAGGTCTTCAATCCTTTACCACCACGGGTTTGGACTCTATATTCACTGGCAGGAGTACGTTTACCGTAACCATTTACCGTGACGACCAGGACATCACTCTTGTCTTCAAGGATCTCCATGCCGACGACGATATCATCATCGCTGAGGTTGATCCCCTTTACTCCAGTGGCGGTTCTTCCCATGGAACGGACATCTGTTTCAGGGAAACGGATCAACATACCCTGCTTCGTTCCGATGATCATATCTTTTGCCCCATCGGTCAGTTTGACGGATATCAGCTCGTCATTTTCCCGAAGGTTGATGGCGATCAGCCCGTTCGTCCGGATATTGGCGAAATCCGATACCGGCGTACGTTTTGAGATCCCTTGCTTTGTCGTAAAGAATAAGTACCAATCGTCCACAAATTCTTCGACCCGGATCATGGCGTTGATCCACTCATCTTTTTCCACTCCGAGGAGATTGATGATCGGAAGTCCTTTCGCAGTACGACTGAATTCTGGGATTTCGTATCCTTTTGCACGATATGCTTTTCCTTTGTTCGTAAAGAAGAGGATCGTATCATGAGTGGAAGTCGTCAATAGGTGTTCGACGAAGTCTTCACCATTGGTACCCATACCCTGGATCCCTCTTCCGCCCCGTTTTTGACTACGGTAGGTAGAAACCGGCAAACGCTTGATGTAACCATTATGAGTGAGGGAAACGACGATGTTCTCTCTAGGAATCAGGTCTTCATCCTCGATGTTCTCGATTCCACCCGCTACGATTTCAGATCTTCTTTCATCATTGAAGCGCTCTTTGATCTCGATGAGCTCTTCGCGGATGATTTCCAGAACTTTTTCGTCATCTGCAAGGATCGCTTTCAGTTCTGAAATCAGTTTCACTAATTCCTGATACTCGTCTTCAATTTTTTCACGCTCTAAACCGGTTAGACGTTGAAGACGCATATCCAGGATTGCCTGTGCCTGTTTATCGGATAAGGAGAAGTTCTCCATCAAACCTTGTTTTGCAAGCTCTGTTGTTTGAGAACCACGGATAAGGGCAATGATTTCATCGATGTGATCGAGGGCGATCCTCAGACCTTCTAGAATATGAGCCCTTGCTTCAGCTTTACGCAATTCAAATTCCGTTCTGCGGCGAATGACGACACGTTGGTGCTGAAGATAGTGATAGAGACATTCTTTTAAGTTCAATACCTTCGGCTGGCCGTCTACAAGTGCCAGAAGATTGATCCCGAAGCTTGTTTGAAGTGCCGTTTGTTTATATAAATTATTAAGTAGTACGTTAGCATTGGCGTCTTTTCTTACTTCAATGACGATGCGCATACCATTACGATCCGATTCATCACGAAGATCCGTGATACCATCAATCTTCTTATCCCGGACCAGATCCGCGATCTTCTCAATGAGTCTCGCTTTATTCACCTGATATGGGATTTGATGGACGATGATCGTTTCTTTTCCATTGCTCTTTGTTTCGATTTCCACACGGGCACGCATGGTGATGGAACCCTTACCCGTTTCGTAAGCGCGACGGATCCCGCTTCTTCCTACAATCAGACCGGCAGTAGGGAAATCAGGTCCGTAGATGAATTCCATCAGCTCTTGAATCGTAATGTCAGGATCTTTACTTAATGCAAGGATTCCATCGATGACCTCTCCAAGATTATGTGGAGGGATGTTCGTTGCCATCCCTACGGCGATTCCTGAAGAACCGTTTACCAAAAGGTTAGGGAAACGGGCAGGTAATACTTCCGGCTCCCGCTCAGTACCATCATAGTTATCTTTATAATCAATTGTGTCTTTATTAATATCACGAATGAGTTCCATAGAGATCTTGGACATACGTGCTTCTGTATAACGCATGGCCGCTGCGGCGTCACCGTCCACAGAACCGAAGTTACCGTGACCGTCAACCAGCATATAGCGATAGTTGAAATCCTGCGCCATACGAACCATGGTGTCATAAACAGCAGAGTCACCATGAGGGTGATACTTACCGATTACTTCACCGACGATACGTGCTGATTTCTTGTACGCTTTGTCAGACGTCATCCCGAGGTCATTCATCGCATATAAAATACGGCGATGGACGGGCTTAAGGCCATCACGTGCATCTGGTAGGGCACGTGAAACGATGACACTCATCGCATAATCCAGGAAAGACGAGCGCATTT
Organism: Rossellomorea sp. LJF3; assembly: GCF_037046045.1. Classification (NCBI taxonomy): domain Bacteria; kingdom Bacillati; phylum Bacillota; class Bacilli; order Caryophanales; family Bacillaceae; genus Rossellomorea; species Rossellomorea sp. LJF3. The sequence continues at coordinate 4,047 of NZ_JBANLY010000030.1, forward strand.
CACTGCTTATATTAATCTCTTTAACATTCGATCTTGGTGTTTCTGCCATAGTAAAAGGGACCTCCTTTTAAAGAAAGATTTATACCTTTCTCACTCTTTACCTTGTCCGCTATGTAAAAGACAGGATAGCACCCAGGTCTATCCTGTTTATTTTATTTTAGATATCCAAGTTCTTGACGTAAGCTGCGTTTTCTTCGATGAAGTTACGTCTCGGCTCTACTTTGTCACCCATCAGGATATCAAAGGTTTCGTCGGCCTCGATCGCATCTTGAAGGCTTACCTGAAGCAGGGTCCTTGTTTCCGGATCCATTGTTGTTTCCCATAGTTGTTCAGGATTCATCTCTCCAAGACCTTTGTAACGCTGGATTCCAGGTTTAGGCGTCGGGGAAATTTCTGCAAGTATGCGATCCAGTTCTTTATCATTGTAGGCGTACTCGATTTTCTTCCCTTGTTGTATTTTGTACAAAGGCGGTTGAGCGATGTAGATATAACCTGCTTCAATGATATTTCTCATGTAACGATAGAAGAACGTTAATAATAGTGTGCGAATATGAGCGCCATCAACGTCGGCATCGGTCATGATCACGATTTTATGGTATCTTGCTTTAGCCAGATTGAAGTCTTCTCCAATACCTGTCCCGAGAGCTGTAATGATCGCACGGACCTCGTTATTAGAAAGGATCTTATCCAGACGTGCCTTTTCTACGTTGATGATTTTACCACGCAGTGGAAGGATGGCCTGGAAGTGACGGTCACGTCCCTGTTTGGCCGATCCACCGGCTGAGTCACCCTCAACCACATAGATTTCGCTGATGCTCGGGTCCTTGGAAGAACAGTCAGCCAGTTTACCAGGCAGGCTTGAAATTTCAAGGGCACTCTTACGGCGGGTAAGCTCCCTTGCTTTTTTCGCGGCCAGTCGGGCACGGGCAGCCATCAGGCCTTTTTCAACAACCTTTCGGGCAACAACCGGGTTCTCAAGTAAGAATGTTTCAAGATGCTCTGAGAAAAGAGAATCCGTGATCGTCCTCGCTTCGGAGTTCCCGAGTTTTGTTTTCGTCTGACCTTCGAATTGAGGGTCAGGATGTTTAATCGAGATGATGGCTGTCAGACCTTCCCGGACATCTTCCCCTGAAAGATTCGCATCATTCTCTCTGAATACATTATTTTTACGGGCGTAATCATTGATGACCCTCGTTAAAGCCGTTTTAAATCCGGACTCATGGGTTCCACCTTCATGAGTATGGATGTTATTGGCGAATGAGTAAAGATTGCTTGCGAAACCGTCATTGTATTGAAGGGCGATTTCAACGGTGATATCATCCTTTTCACCCTCAATGTAGATCGGTTCTTCATGGATGACTTCTTTCGAACGGTTAAGGTGCTCAACGTAAGACTTGATTCCACCTTCATAATGGTAGTCCCGTCTTTTCCCTTCTCCGCGCTTATCTTCAATACTGATTTGGATCCCTCTGTTTAAGAACGCCAATTCACGAATACGGTTTGCAAGTGTGTCATACTCGTATTCCGTCGTTTCAGTAAAGATTTCAGGATCTGGAGTGAAGTGGATGATCGTTCCGGTCTTATCCGTTTCTCCTACCACTTTAAGGTCGAAGCTCGGAACACCTTTTTCGAATTTTTGATAGTAGATGTTCCCATCACGATGGACATGTACCTCAAGTTCCGTGGAAAGGGCATTTACAACCGAGGCCCCTACTCCGTGCAGACCTCCGGATACTTTATATCCGCCGCCACCGAACTTACCGCCCGCGTGAAGAACCGTCATGATGACCTCTACAGCAGGACGTCCCATTTTTTCGTGGATCCCGACCGGAATCCCACGTCCATTATCCGTCACAGTAATACTGTTATCCTTTTCAATGATGACTTCGATTTCATTACAGTGTCCGGCTAATGCTTCATCAATACTGTTATCAACGATTTCCCACACCAAGTGATGCAGACCTCTGCCGCTTGTTGATCCAATATACATACCTGGTCTTTTCCGAACGGCCTCTAAACCTTCTAAAACCTGAATCTGATTTTCATCATAGGAGCCGCCTTGCGCTTGATTTTGTTCTATAGCCATACTGATTCACCTACACTTTCTAACCTTCAGGGCTTTATATTTCTATAATAAATTCTCATAGTTTGAGTATTTCTTTGATCGCTTCTTTAACGTACTGGATGCCAGCGGTGAGAGATACAACTGGCCCGTTGTGATAACAAGAGATTTATATGAACCCTTTGCAAGATTGCAAAGGTTATGATCTTTCGTTTTTAGAAAATGTTGAATTTCCTCTGAAAATTGAACGGTGTCTCGATCAATAATTGCGATGATTTCATCTGTACGTACCATGACATCTTCTCCAACATGTATGTACAAGGTAACACCTCATTTCAATCTTTTCATGGATCCGGCTTCCACTTCGAACGTAGTCGCCTCGTTTAAGGTTTGATGATCAATCCCGTCCACATTGGTCGTGGTCACGAAGGTTTGAACTTTCCCCTGAATGGTATTTAATAAGTGGGACTGACGATAATCATCGAGCTCAGATAACACATCATCCAGAAGTAAGATGGGATACTCTTTGATTTCAGAGTGTATCAGCTCGATTTCTGCAAGCTTCACAGAGAGGGCTGTCGTCCGTTGCTGCCCCTGTGACCCGAATGTTTGAACATCCCGTCCATTCACAATAAATTGAAGATCATCCCGATGGGGTCCGACCAGGGTCACACCCCGATCAATTTCCCGTTCACGGATACCATCGAATTTCTGCTCATATATATCTACCATTTTTGACCATTCTTGATTATCTGATACATCCAATGACGGTTTATATACGATTTCCAACGTTTCCAGGTTTCTTGAAATCCCTGAATGGATCGGTTTCGCCCAACTTTCCAGCAATTGAACGAACTCAAATCGTTTCTTCGTAATTTTCACCGCCATCTCGATGAACTGTTCCGTCAAGACATCAAGCATCGTCTGGTCTTTTTGTTTTCTTGTCTGCAACTGTTTTAAATAATGGTTCCGTTGCTGTAATATTTTCTGATAAAGGCTGATATCATGTAAATAAACAGGAGAAACCTGACCGATTTCCATGTCAATAAAACGGCGCCTGACTTGAGGGCTCCCTTTTACCAAATGAAGATCTTCAGGTGCAAACATGACAACATTCATATTCCCGACATATTGACTCAATTTAGACTGTTCAAGGTGATTACTCTTCGCCTTTTTCCCCTTTTTGGACAGGATAAGCTCCAAAGGTAATCCACCGTTATATTTCTGAATCCTACCTTTTATTTTAGCATATTCCTGGTCCCAACGGATTAAATCTTTATCATTTGAGGTCCGGTGGGACTTGGCCATTGCCAGGACGTAGATAGACTCCATGATATTCGTCTTCCCCTGGGCATTTTCTCCAAGAATGACGTTCACCTTATTTTCGAAACTCACGTCGATCGATTCGTAATTACGGTAGTTTCTTAATTCTAATTGTTCAATGTACATGGACATAACACCCTTTATTATTCTCCAGCAACCACAAAGACCCCTACTTCAGGAATTTCAACTTTGTCTCCAACCGTAAGCTTTCTCCCTCTTCTTTGGTCTTGCTCCCCGTTTATGTATACTTCATATTCACTTAAGAACCATTTCGCCATCCCACCCGACTGAATCACTTCAGCAAGCTTCAGGAATTGTCCCAATGTGATGATTTCTGTTTCAATGGTGATCTCTTTTGCCACTAAAATCACTACTTTCCGTATAAAGTCTCTAATATATTATTTTACTCTAAATGGAGTTAAGTCACAACTAACGAAAAATGGAGAAAATGGTCGCAGTTGATTTCCGAAGATCCCCCTGAATGTAAAAAGCCAACACCCGAACTTTTTCTAAGGTGTTGGCTTTTTGATTTTTAATACGTTCTTACCGGTAGGATCAGTTGAAGGATGGAGTCATCATGTAGCGGCTTCAATACGAACGGTCTCATCGCTCCAGTGAAGTTTACATGAATTTCGGTTCCTTCAATCGCTTTTAACGCGTCCATCATATATTTTGCGCTGAAGGAGATTTTCAGTTCTTCCCCTTCCACCGATTGGCTTTCCACCTGTTCGATGACCTTCCCGATTTCAGGCGTGTTTGACGAAATTTCAATGATTCCATCATCAAGTGTCGAAAGTTTCACGACGTTGTTTCGGCCTTCTCTCGCCAGCAGCGATGCACGATCGATCGCTTGTAAAAATTCTTTTGTGTTAAGGGTCAATTCTGTTTTCGTATCAGAAGGAATCAATCGGCTTGTGTCCGGGTAGTTCCCCTCTAATAGTCTTGAGAAGAATAATAAATGCTTTGCCTTGAACAGGACCTGGTTTTCCGTAATGACGATTTCAACTGGTTCATCCGTATCATCAAGGATCTTGTTTAACTCATTTAAGCTCTTTCCTGGAATCACGATATTGTATGAAGCATCATGATTGGTTTCGATCGGTGCTTTTCTCATGGCAAGTCTGTGACTATCTGTTGCAATACAGCTCAACTCCCCGTCTTCGATCTGACAGTTTACACCTGTCAAGATGGGGCGTGTTTCTGAGGTGGACACTGCGAATACGGTTTGTCTGATCATCGTTTTAAGAAGATCCGTTGATACTTTAATCCCGTTTCCTTCTTCAATTTGTGGAAGGTGAGGATATTCTTCAGGATCCAGACCGTTTAAATTGAATTCTGCCTGCCCTGATCGGATGACTGTCTGGAAGTGACTTTGAACTTCGATCTCAACCGTATCTTTCGGTAATTTCTTTACGATCTCACTAAAGAACTTTGCCTGGAGGACAATGCCGCCTGTTTCCATGATTCCAACGATTTCAGTACCTTCTTCCTCATTCGGAATAAAGGATTCAATCGAAATATCCGAATCACTACCTGTCAATGTGACTCCATCTTCAGTGGCAATGATTTTAATCCCTGTCAGGATGGGGATGGTCGTTCTTGATGTGACGGCTTTCATGACGTCCTGGACGCTCTGGACAAGATGGTCCCTTTGAATAACAAATTTCATGATTTATTCCTCCAATTTGCACATAATTTTATGGACTGAATCATATACTAATAATTTATTTAAAAAATAGTAATAGAAGTAGTAGGGCCTGTTGATATGTGGATAAGTGGGTAAATCGAACGTAAACACAGCCTATCCACATGTGGACAGACTGTGTGCTAGTTAGTCGGAGTTATTCACATTATCCAGTTTGGTTGTGTGTAGATTCAGGCCTTTAATGTTTCACGAATTTCCTTCAATTGCTGCTGAAGAAGTGCATCCGTTCCGAGTAATGTACTGATCTTCTCATGAGCATGAATGACAGTCGTGTGATCACGTCCGCCAAACTCTTCCCCGATCTTTGGAAGGGAGGAATCCGTCATTTCCCTGGATAAATACATGGCGATTTGTCTCGGAAATGCGATGGACTTTGTTCGTTTCTTCGCTTTAAAATCCTCAAGCTTCACATTGAAGTGCTCTCCAACGACACGTTGAATTTCCTGGATGGTAATCGCCCTTGGCTTCGAGCTTGGGATGATATCCTTCAGTGCTTCTGCTGCAAGATCTGCATTGATGTCTTTATTTATAAGAGAAGAGTACGCTACGACACGAATCAATGCGCCCTCTAACTCACGAATATTGGAATCGATCTGATTAGCTATATAAAGCATGGCTTCATTTGGAATATCCAGTCCTTCAGCCTTTGCTTTCTTTCGTAAAATCGCAATCCTCGTCTCAAGATCCGGTGGTGTGATATCTGTAATAAGCCCCCATTCGAATCGAGAACGAAGTCTATCTTCAAGTGTCGGGATTTCTTTCGGTGGCCGATCACTGGAAATGACAATTTGCTTGCTTTCTTCATGTAAGGTATTAAAAGTATGGAAAAATTCCTCTTGTGTTTGTTCTTTACCAGCTAAAAATTGAATATCATCGATTAATAAAACATCGACATTCCGGTATTTATTGCGGAAATCGACTGCTTTATTATCCCTGATGGAGTTAATGAATTCGTTGGTGAATTTTTCAGATGATAGGTAAACCACTTTTGCAGCGGGATTATGCTCAAGTACATAATGGCCGATGGCATGCATCAAGTGAGTTTTCCCAAGGCCGACTCCCCCATAAATAAATAAGGGATTATAGGCTTTGGCAGGTGCCTCAGCCACAGCCAAAGAAGCGGCATGGGCGAACCGGTTGCCAGAACCGATAACAAATGTGTCGAAAGTGTATTTAGCGTTCAGCATATTCTGATTGATATCCTGCTGATCATCATCCTTCATCGACTTTGGCGGTATTTGAATATCAAACTCTTCCGGCTCCTGGTTTTGAGGAATGATAAATTTCACGACTAGTTCTTCGCCCGTAATATCATACAAAACCCCTGAGATTAGCTGAGAGTAACGGCCTTCCAGCCAATCTCTTGCAAATTCATTTGGAGCTGTAATCACAAGGGTGTCCCCTTGAATGGAATGGGCCTTAGTTGATTTCAACCAAGTATCAAAGCTTGGTTTACTGATCTTTTTTTCAATATTTTCTAAGGCCTTGCTCCAAAGATCTCCGATATTCTCCAATCCTGATCCCTCCTTTTCTTAGTTTGTATAACTTCTGTACAATCATTACGCGCTATACATTCCTTAAACTCACGCTATTTTATAAAAATACAATTCGTTGAATGTGGAAAATATATATAATAAGGAAGGAAAATGGTTTTTCGACATTATCCACCACTTGTGGACAACGTTTTACAAACCCTCTGTATAAGTTACCCACATGATATCCACATTTTGTGGATAAGTTATTTCCGTAAACACAGTTATCAAGAGTGAAAACACAATAATCATATCAAAATATCCTTAGAGGTGCAATGCTTTTTAAATTTTATCCACAACCCCCCACACCTTGTGGAATGAAATTGTCCACAACCCAAGAACTTGTGAAAAAGTTGTCAGTATGTGTTGTGGATAATTTAAAACCATGTCGAATCCTATCCACAGGCAGGTTTAATAGAAAAATGGGATAGGGTTTGTAGAAGGAAACTAATTACTGAGAGAGTAGTGGTTGATTTCCGCTCCAGGGGCTCGCTTTCCGCGGGGCGTGAGTTGAGCCTCCTCGGGTTATAGCCCTGCGGGGTCTCAACTTTCCCGCGTTTCCCGCAGGAGTCGAGCCCCTTCCGCTCCAATCAACTATATGAGTATGTAACTTTTTCAAAATCTAAATCAGGGATAATCCAATTTCTAATTTTGTGGAAAGATTTCTTTGATTGATCCACCACATTATTAAAAAACGGTTATGTGAACTTCTTTCTAACCTGCAAAAGGTCACTAGTAACTTTTTTCTACCGATTTCATGTGTTTTTTTTTCTTAAGCAGTAGACCTTTAAAACCTATTGCTCTGTGCATCGGTCTTTCTTTGGGATTGGAAGGAGATTTGCGAGACTCCTGCGGAAAAACGGGCTGGGAAAGACCCCGCAGCGAAGCGAGGAGGCTTGCCCGCTCGTCCGCGGAAAGGGAGCGTAATCTCCTTCCAATCCAACACTGAACTAATAGAACAGAGCAGTAAACGAACGATTAACATTTTAGTGTTCATGAAAAATTTCAATGAAGTAACACTTAAAAAGAAAAATAATCTGAGTGTTGACTTTTTATGGGTACCGTCTTTATAATAGTGAGGAATGTCTTTAACTTTTTTAAAGATATCCTTCAGGGAGGTGTCATAGATGAAAAGAACGTTTCAACCAAATAACCGCAAAAGAAAAAAGAATCACGGTTTCCGTGCACGTATGAGCTCTAAAAACGGACGCAATGTTTTAGCTCGCCGTCGCAGTAAAGGAAGAAAAGTATTATCTGCCTAGACCACTGAACTGACTCAGTGGTCTTTTTTTTCCTTTCTATATAGGAGATAAGACGATTTGGCTCGTTCGTATTTTGGTTAACAGGAAAAAGTACTTATAATTTCATATGAATGAGCCAATAATGTCGAGGTTAGATCAAGACAATAATGAAAATTAGGTGTGGTCCATGCGGAAAGAACAAAGAGTAAAGAAAAACAAAGAGTTCCAGGAAATATTTAAAAAAGGGACATCCTTCGCGAATCGTCAATTCGTCTTGTATCTATTAAAGAAGGAAGAGCCTCAACCATTTCGAATCGGGATTTCCGTCAGTAAAAAAATCGGGAATGCTGTTTGCCGTAATCAAATCAAGCGTTACGTGCGGCAGGCTTTCTTAGAATTACAAGAAGAGGTTCACGATCAGTACGACTATCTTATCATCGCCAGAAAACCGGCGGCCGAAATGAATTTCCATGAGGTGAAGGGGAGTCTCACCCATGTATTAAAAAGAGGAAAAGTATTGAAAAGGTCTTCTTATGGCAAATATGATAGGAAGAAGTCATAACATTTTGAGAGAATGACAGGTTTCGTCATCACAAGCCATGGAAAAGATGTTACAATACGAGGGATTGTACTTTTTTGGTACGGGATAATGGTACTTGTTTACATTTAATTTGAAAGATATTAGTTGGGAGGAAAATAAGGGTGAAAAAGAGAATGATAGCCCTGGTGGGAATCATTGGGCTAATGGCTATTCTATCAGGTTGTACAGATTACAATAAGCCGATTACATCTGATAGTAGCGGAATATGGAATGAATATATTGTCTATCCTTTATCGCAATTGATTACAATGGTTGCAGAGTTTATGGGCGGATCTTACGGATTAGCGATTGTCATCGTAACATTGCTCATTCGTTTAGCGATTCTGCCATTGATGATCAAGCAAACGAGAAATTCAAAAGCCATGCAGGCATTACAACCTGAAATGAAAAAACTGCGTGAAAAATATAGCTCTAAAGATGCACAAACTCAGCAAAAGCTTCAACAAGAAACGATGGCTTTATTCCAAAGTCACGGGGTGAATCCGCTAGCGGGTTGTTTCCCATTGATCGTTCAAATGCCGATCTTGATCGGTTTCTACCATGCGATCGTCAGAACACAGGAAATAAAAGCGCATAACTTCTTATGGTTCGATCTCGGTAATCCGGATCCATACTATATTTTACCTTTAGTAGCAGGTTTAACAACGTTCATCCAACAAAAATTAATGATGGCGGGTACAGCGAATCAAAATCCGCAAATGGCCATGATGCTTTATATCATGCCGGTCATGATCATCATTTTTGCGATTAACTTCCCTGCAGCTCTATCCCTTTACTGGGTAGTCGGAAATCTATTCATGATTGCTCAAACATATTTCATCAAGGGACCTGAGATTAAAGAAGCGCAAGCCGTCAAAGCTGGTGGGAATTCGGGAGGAAAGAAAAAGTGAGAGAAGTAGAAGCGTCTGGTCAAACGGTGGAAGAAGCCATTGAATCAGCCTTGTCTCAACTGAATATCACCAAAGAAGAAGCAGAGATCGACGTCATTGATCAAGGTAAAAAAGGTTTATTCGGATTGTTCGGCGGAAGGCCGGCAGTCGTCAAAGTGAAGAAAGCGGTTGATCCGGTAGAGGAAGCGAAGGATTTTCTTCTATCTGTTGCACGGGAAATGGGCGTGGAAGCGACCATAGAAGTGAAAAGGGATGGAAGAGATGTGGAATTCAACATTTCCGGTGAAAAAATGGCTCTATTGATTGGCAAAAGAGGCCAAACGTTGAATGCTCTTCAACATTTGGCGCAATTGGTCGCCAATCGGGTGTCCGGTCAATTCATCACGATCTTGTTGGATGCCGAAAACTATCGGGAAAGACGGAAGCAGACGCTGACTACGCTTGCGGAACGTTTAGCAGAAAAGGCTCTGCGCACCAATCGCTCTGTTTCATTGGAACCGATGCCCTCATATGAACGAAAAGTGATCCACACCGCTTTAGTGGATTCGAAAAGGGTCGATACCCATTCAGAGGGAAGAGAACCCAATCGATACATTGTCATTGCACCAAAATAATGAAAGACGATTCCTTTAGGGGGATCGTTTTTTTTATGGATTCGTCCTGTGGATTCTTATTTTCACCCCGGTTTATTGTTATTCACATGTGGATAAGTTAAAATAATAGAGATGAGATGTTATCTGTGTGGATAACATTATTTGGTGACGAACAAGGGGTTTCCTTTCTTTAGTATTAAAACGGATTGTGATATTCTAATAATTTGGGGAAACGTTACTTTATACTATACATTTCATATAAATAGGTCAGCTATAAGAGAGGTGAACATAATGGAATTAGATACAATTGCAGCCATATCCACGCCGATGGGAGAGGGAGCGATCGCCATCGTCCGTTTGAGCGGTGAGTTGGCATTCGATATCGGTGATAAAGTCTTTAAGGGAATGAAAGGGAGTTCCATGATGGAATTTGCATCCCATACCATTCATTATGGACATATCGTTGATCCCGACACCGATCAAGTGGTGGAAGAGGTCATGGTTTCCGTGATGAGAGGACCAAAGACTTTCACCCGGGAAGACATTATCGAGATCAATTGCCACGGAGGAATTGTGTCGGTAAATAAAGTTCTGCAGCTGGTGTTGAAAAACGGGGCGAGACTTGCAGAACCCGGTGAATTCACGAAGCGGGCTTTTCTGAATGGTCGAATCGATCTTTCTCAGGCGGAAGCGGTGATGGATCTCATTCGGGCGAAAACCGATCGGGCCATGAATGTAGCCCTGAATCAAATGGAAGGCCGCCTTTCCAATCTGATCAGGAAGCTACGTCAGGAAATCCTTGAAACGCTTGCCCATGTGGAAGTGAATATTGATTATCCGGAGTATGATGATGTAGAAGAAATGACGCATAACGTCCTTCTGGAAAAATCCAAACACGTCCGGGATGAAATCGACCGGCTGGTTCGCACCTCTGAACAAGGGAAGATTTTAAGGGAAGGTCTTTCTACGGTGATTATCGGACGGCCCAATGTAGGGAAGTCCTCCCTCTTGAACAGCCTTGTTCACGAAAATAAAGCCATTGTGACGGATATTCCCGGGACAACACGTGATGTGATTGAGGAATATGTCAACGTAAGGGGAGTACCCCTCCGTCTTGTTGATACGGCGGGGATTCGTGAGACCGAAGATATCGTTGAACGAATCGGCGTGGAACGCTCGAGACAGGTGTTGAAGGAAGCCGATTTAATACTACTCGTGCTCAATTATGCGGATGAATTGACCTTTGAGGATGAACAGTTATTCGAAGCGGTGAGAGGAATGGACGTCATTGTCATCGTGAACAAAACGGATTTGCCTCAAAAGATTGATATAGATAAGGTAAGAAAGCTTTCCGAAAATCATCAGCTGGTGACAACGGCTTTATTGGAAGAACAGGGAATCGATGAATTGGAAGAAGCCATTTCATCCTTATTCTTTGCGGGATCCATCGAAGCGGGGGACATGACATATGTATCCAACAGTCGTCATATCGCCTTACTCAACCAGGCATCCCTTGCGATCAATGAAGCGATCGACAGCGTGGAGATGGGAACGCCGATTGACATTGCGCAGATCGATCTGACGAGAACGTGGGAGCTATTAGGTGAAATCATCGGGGACAGCGTCCATGAAAGCCTGATTGATCAGCTGTTTTCTCAGTTCTGCTTAGGAAAATAAACACTATTATAATGTGGACGGGAATTACCCGTCCTACAAGGAGGAAATAACAAACCATGCAATATGACGCAGGGCAATATGATGTCATTGTCATTGGTGCTGGCCATGCCGGGGTAGAAGCGGGACTTGCTTCTGCACGTATGGGAGCTAAAACGTTAATGGTCACCATTAACCTGGATATGGTCGCCTTTATGCCGTGTAATCCATCGGTCGGTGGACCGGCAAAGGGGATCGTTGTAAGGGAAATCGACGCTCTCGGTGGAGAGATGGGTCGTAATATAGATAAAACACATATACAAATGAGAATGTTGAATACAGGAAAAGGTCCTGCTGTACGCGCATTACGGGCGCAGGCAGATAAATTCCTCTATCAGCATGAAATGAAACGGACAATCGAAAACGAACCGAACATGACCTTGATGCAGGGAATGGTTGAGGAATTGATCGTGGAGGATGATGAATGTAAAGGTGTCGTCACCATGACAGGTGCTGCCTACCGTGCAAAAACGGTCGTCATCACCACTGGTACATTCCTTCGTGGTGAGATCATATTGGGAGACCTGAAATATTCAAGCGGTCCCAATAACCAACAGCCATCCATCAGATTATCTGATCATTTGCATGAGCTTGGCTTCGATACGGTCCGGTTTAAAACCGGGACACCGCCGCGGGTCAATAGTTCGACCATCGATTATTCGAAAACGGAGATTCAGCCAGGTGATGACGTTCCACGTGCATTCAGCTATGAAACGACCAAATACATCACGGATCAACTTCCATGCTGGCTGACGTATACGAATGAACTGACTCATCAATTAATCGACGACAATCTTCATCGTTCTCCAATGTATTCAGGTATGATCAAAGGAACAGGACCTCGTTACTGTCCTTCTATTGAAGATAAAGTCGTGCGTTTCCATGACAAGCCGCGTCATCAGATCTTCCTGGAGCCGGAAGGAAGAAATACTCAGGAAGTGTACGTTCAAGGATTATCGACTAGCCTGCCTGAAGATGTGCAGCAAAAAATCCTGCAGACCATTCCGGGTCTTGAAAAAGTACAAATGATGCGTGCCGGTTATGCCATCGAGTATGATTCCATCGTACCGACGCAATTATGGCCGACACTTGAGACGAAAAAAATTAAAAACCTGTACACCGCGGGGCAAATCAATGGAACATCCGGCTATGAAGAAGCGGCTGGACAAGGATTGATGGCAGGAATCAATGCTGCTTGCCGTGCTCTTGATAAAGACGAAGTGATCTTAAGCCGATCAGATGCTTATATCGGAGTACTGATCGATGACCTCGTGACAAAAGGGACGAACGAACCGTATCGTCTTCTGACTTCACGTGCGGAATACCGCTTGTTACTCCGTCATGATAATGCCGATCTTCGCTTAACGGATATCGGTCATAAGATCGGGTTGATCTCAGAGGATCGCTTTGAACGATTCACTGAGAAGAAAGAAGCGATATCTGCCGAGAAGAAGCGACTTGAATCCGTGCGCATCAAGCCGAGTGAAGAAACTCAAAGGGTGATCCGTGAAGCAGGCGGAAGCGAGCTGAAAGACGGGATACTGGCAGCTGATCTCCTGAAGCGGCCGGAAATGAATTACAGCCATATTAAGACACTCGTCCCAAGCGACATTGAGCTTGATCGCGACGTGGAGGAGCAAGTTGAAATCCAGGTGAAATATGAAGGTTATATTGAAAAATCTCTTCAACAGGTCGATAAAATGAAGAAGATGGAAAATAAGCGAATTCCTGAGAACATTGATTACAGCGCGATCAGCGGATTGGCTTCCGAAGCAAGACAGAAATTGATCGAGGTCCAGCCTCTTTCCCTTGCCCAGGCATCCCGCATTTCAGGCGTGAATCCCGCAGACATCTCTATTTTAATGGTCTATATCGAGCAAGGGAAAATCGCCAAAGTATCCGGTGATCAATAGAAGTAAAGGAAGGATCATTTCATGAACGTAAATGAATTTCAATCAATGCTTGAGGAGAAAGGGATTTCCCTTTCTTCCAGGCAATTAGATCAGTTTGAACGTTACTATGAATTGCTTGTTGAATGGAATGAAAAAATGAATTTGACGGCAATCACTGACAAAGAAGACGTCTATTTAAAGCATTTTTACGATTCAATCAGTGCAGCATTTTATGTCGACTTCTCGGAAGTCCAATCTCTGTGTGATGTTGGGGCAGGTGCCGGTTTTCCAAGTATCCCGCTTAAAATATGCTTCCCGCATCTACATATTTCGATTGTTGATTCCTTGAACAAGCGCATCACATTCTTAAATCATTTGTCGGATGAGCTGGGACTTGCAAATACCCATTTTTATCATGATCGTGCAGAGACATTTGGAAAAAACAAGGCTCACCGCGAAAAATATGATATGGTTACAGCAAGAGCCGTAGCCAGAATGTCCGTTTTAAGCGAATTATGCCTTCCGCTTGTGAAAAAAGGTGGAGCATTTGTCGCCATGAAGGCTTCCAATGTCAATGAAGAGCTGTCCAATGCAAAGAAAGCCATCGGGACACTTGGTGGACAAACGGATAAAATGTATTCCTTCATTCTTCCTGAAGAAGAAAGTGAACGGAATATAGTAAAAATCAACAAAGTGAAAGAAACGCCTAACAAATATCCCAGAAAACCCGGGACACCGAATAAATTACCGTTAGAATAGTATGGTCACTCTCCTGCCTCAATCGGTCATGGTATAATCGACATATAGTGAGAAGGCAGGAAATTGACATATTTTAGAGAATATTAATAAAGGGAGTTTCTTAAAGGTGGTGTAGGAAGATGAAGCATCCTTTCTCTCGTTTTTTTGGCCTAGGTGAAAAGGAGCAAGATGTTGAATCTGAAGAGTCGAATGTAGTGGAAGAAGATCGTGATGAAGTGAGGAAGATACAGGTCTCGCAAATCATCCCGAATCGATTTCAACCAAGGACTGTGTTTAATGATGAAAAGATAGAAGAGTTATCCAGAACGATTCACACTCATGGCATCATCCAGCCGATCGTGGTGAGACAGTACGATGATGACCAGTTTGAGATCATTGCGGGTGAACGGAGATACAGAGCCGTTCAAAAGCTCGGCTGGGAAACCGTACCGGCGATTGTGAAGAATCTTAATGATACAGAAACAGCCTCTGTCGCATTAATTGAGAACTTACAAAGAGAAGAACTCTCTCCTATAGAGGAAGCAATCGCATATGGAAAACTGTTGGAATTACATGATCTAACTCAAGAAGCCCTTGCTCAACGCTTAGGAAAAGGACAATCAACCGTGGCGAACAAGCTTCGTCTCCTAAAGCTTCCAGAAGAAATTCAATCAGCTCTACTTGATAAACAAATCACTGAACGTCACGCCAGGGCTTTGATTCCTCTGAAGAATTCTGAAAAGCAGATCCAGCTTCTTCAAGAAATCATTGAAAAGAGCTTGAATGTCAAACAGACCGAAGACCGGGTTGTGAAAATGCAAGAAGGAACGACCCAAAAGCCGAAGCCTAAACGGAAGGCCTTCAGCAAAGACATGAGAATTGCCGTGAATACGATCCGACAATCGTTGTCCATGGTATCCGATAGCGGGATCAATCTCGACTCAGAAGAAGAAGAGCACGAGGAATTCTATCAATTCACCATTCGTATTCCGAAAAAAAAATAGATTCGTAGTCTAAAAGTGAGAAACATATCCGATCCGTTTCTCACTTTTTTTATTGCGAGCCTTGGATAGATGTAAACGAACGATAGACACTTTCCTATTTATGGAAATGTGTTTCTTTTTGAAAAATTGACAGACAATTATCCGGTAATTTTGATAGAATAAAAGAATACTGTGTAAAAATGAAATCAATCTTAGGAAGTCAAAAGGCAGGTGACAACCTTGGGCAGAATCGTAGCCGTTACAAACCAAAAAGGCGGGGTGGGAAAGACCACAACCTCAGTCAATTTGGGGGCTTGTTTAGCTTATATAGGGAAAAAGGTTTTACTTGTAGATATCGATCCTCAGGGAAACGCCACTAGTGGTGTGGGCGTTGAAAAAGGGGATGTACAACAGTGTATCTATGATGTGTTAGTGGATGATGTAGATGTTAAAGACACGATCAAACAATCAAAAGTAGAGAACTTATCGATTGTCCCAGCAACGATTTCACTTGCTGGAGCGGAAATTGAATTGGTTCCGACCATCTCCCGTGAAGTCCGTTTAAAGAAAGCTCTGGAGAAGGTAAAGGACGAATTCGATTTCATCATTATCGATTGTCCCCCTTCATTGGGACTCCTGACGATCAATGCGTTAACCGCTTCGGATGCTGTCGTCATACCGGTCCAGTGTGAATATTATGCCCTCGAGGGATTAAGTCAGCTGTTAAGCACGGTCCGTTTAGTGCAGAAGCATCTGAATCATGACCTTATGATTGATGGTGTATTGTTAACGATGCTTGATGCCAGGACCAATCTGGGCATCCAGGTCATCGAAGAAGTGAAAAAATACTTTCAAGACAAAGTGTATCGCACAATTATCCCACGTAATGTTCGTTTAAGTGAAGCACCCAGTCATGGTGAACCGATTATCATCTATGATGCGAAATCCAGGGGAGCAGAAGTTTATTTAGAACTGGCAAAGGAAGTGGTGGCGAATGGCTAAAGGTTTAGGAAAGGGCATCAATGCTCTCTTTACCAATATGCAAACAACGCAAAATGAAGAGTCCGTCCAGGAAGTGAGCCTGAAAGAAATAAGGCCGAACCCTTATCAGCCACGAAAAATCTTTGAGCCGCAGGCAATCGAAGAATTGAAAGAATCAATCCTGGAACACGGGATCCTCCAACCGATCATTGTCCGTAAGTCCATTAAAGGATATGAGATTGTGGTCGGTGAACGCCGCTATCGTGCAGCTACAGCGGCTAAGTTAGAGACAGTTCCCGTTGTCGTGCGTGAATTGAATGATCAACAAATGATGGAACTTGCGGTTTTGGAAAACCTTCAACGCGAGGACTTGACGCCGATCGAGGAAGGCGCAGCCTATCAAATGCTGATGGATAAATTGAACCTTACACAGGAAGAACTGGCGAAACGATTAGGGAAGAGCAGACCTCATATCGCGAACCATATTCGCTTACTCTCCCTCCCTTCACCCGTTCAGGAACTTATTTCTGAAGGGAAGCTGTCAATGGGACATGGACGTGCCCTTCTTGGATTGAAAGATAAAAAGAAACTGTCCATGATCGTCAATCGGATCCTGAAAGAATCATTAAACGTCCGTCAATTAGAAAAAATCATTCAAGAAGCCAATGACAATGTTCCACGTGAAACAAAAAAGAACGAGCGGAAAGACATTTTCATCCAGGAACAGGAGTCCCTCTTGCGTGAACGCTTCGGCACAACCGTAACGATTAAACAATCGAAGAAAAAAGGGAAGATCGAACTGGAATTCTTTTCGAAGGAAGACCTGGATCGGATCTTGGAATTATTGCAGTAGCATCAAGGGACTGACTTAAGTGGCATATCACATGCCATTTAAGCCAGTCCTCTTCCATATGGTACATATACTATTCTTTGGGAAATAATCATAAGGGGAAACGTCATGGTACTTTTAGGAACGCTAGTAAATGGAGTATGTATTATCATCGGGACGCTATTGGGTAAGATCCTGCACCGCATACCTGAAGATATGAAGGGGACGGTCATGAAGGCGATAGGACTCGCCGTTATCGTTCTTGGTTTACAGATGGGGTTGAAAAGTGAGAACTTTCTCATCGTGATCATCAGCCTTGCCCTTGGTGCTGCCTGGGGAGAGTGGATGAATCTCGAGGACAAGCTCAATGCCCTGGGGAATTGGCTGGAAACGAAGATAGGCAGCAAAAATGAAACCTCTATTTCACAAGGGTTTGTAACCGCCACCCTGATTTTTGTCATTGGGGCCATGGCCGTTATCGGTGCGCTGGATAGCGGGATCAGGGGAGATCATGATGTTCTTCTGACCAAATCGATCATTGATGGATTTACTTCTTTAATCTTAACGACGACCCTCGGGATCGGTGTCATGTTCTCGGCCATTCCAGTCGTCCTGTATCAGGGAATCATCGCCCTATTCGCCACTCAGATCCATCAATGGGTGCCTCAGGAACTGATGGATGCTTATATTGTCGAAATGACGTCAACAGGAGGCATCATGATTTTTGCGATTGGACTCAACCTCCTGGGTGTTACGAAAATAAGAGTCGCCAATTTACTTCCAGGCATCATCGTGGTGGGCATGGTGGTCGGAATCATCCACGCCTATCATTTGTATATGTAATAAAAAAGGGAGATGGCGGAACACGCCATCTCCCTTATCTCTTTACTGCTGCAATTCTTCCCGCCATTTTTCAATACTGACGGCATTTCGCCGTTCTACAGAATGACCTGCCAGCACAATCGCTTCCGCAATCGTCCTCGCCATTTTCATGACCAGATTCAAACGGGTATTCTGCAGGACAAAAAATTCCATGAACCCACTGACATTTACAATACCGGTCAAATGAATTTCCCCGACCTCAGGCAGTTCTTTATTGACTCCGGCTCCCGGGCGTAAAGGACCTTCACTCAACTGAATGGCACCAACACTCTTTAATCGTCCAAGACAGGCATCGACACCTATGATAAAGGGATTGATATGTTTAGAAGCGATATCCTTGAGCTTCTCTTCCAGATTGACGGCATGGATCGGATCATCCAATGTTCCATAGACATGGAATGGTTTAATATCCTGTTCCTCTATTAATGTACCAACCAAAGGCCCCAATGAATCCCCTGTCGAGCGGTCCGTACCGATACAGACAAACACGATGGGCCTTGTACGATAATAAGTGGGAAGCATCGACGACAATTGAACAGAAAGATCCTGTGCCGCACGCTCTTCCTGGTGAAGGACTCTAAAGGGTTCAGATCTTCGTTCAAATAGTCCTTTTTTTAGATTCATCGCTTCCACTCCTTTGGATGTGATTAGGGGGATTATGTTGAAATTGACTTTGTCAGGTCTTGCCACCAGAATCATAATGTTGAAGTATTATCAGTATACGGACGATTTCTTTTTTTCATACATAATAAACTCCGATTTTTCATAAAATAAAAATTTTCTAGAAACTATTCTTTATGAGGTTATATCTACACAAGGAGAGGGAAAGTTGATAAAATAAGGAATACTTCTTATTGAATGATAAGTGGAGGTTCGATATATGAGTGCGAAAAACACTAAAACTACTGTAGATGACACTATTGATAAAGCTACTGAGAAACTGATAGATAATGAAATGTGGATGTCCCTGGGAACAGGGGCTTTAAAGATTATTGCCATTATGGTCATTACATATCTTGCGCTAAGGGTAGGAAGGTCTGCGATTCGAAACGTATTCAAGGTCCGGTCTCGTTCCCCTCTTAAGTTCACTGAACGAAGGGAAGCCACTTTATCCAAACTGTTGGAGAACGTCTTGACCTATGTGATCTATTTCATCAGCTTGATGACCATTTTATCGACTCTGGAAATTGATGTAAAAGGACTTATCGCAGGGGCCGGGATCGTCGGCCTTGCCGTCGGTTTCGGTGCACAGAATCTGGTACGTGATATCATCACCGGTTTTTTCATTATCTTCGAAGATCAATTTTCAGTAGGCGATTATGTTCGCATCGGTTCTGCAGAGGGAACCGTCGAAGAAATCGGCCTGCGAACGACAAAGATCAAAAGTTGGACCGGGGAATTACATATCTTCCCCAATGGGAATGTTACAGAAGTAACCAACTACTCCATTCATAACAGTATCGCTGTCGTGGATGTCAGCATTGCCCATGAGGAGAATATTGAAGAAGCAGAGAAAGTGATGCAGAAACTTCTTCTTGCTTTACCGCAAAAGTATGAGGAACTTGTGAATCCGCCAGAGCTGTTGGGGATTCAAACTCTGGGGGCATCTGAAGTTGTCATCCGGATTGTGGCTGAAACAGTGCCGATGAGTCATTGGTATATGGCCAGGATGATCCGAAAAGAAGTGAAACTATGCCTGAATGAGCATGGTATTGAGATTCCGTACCCTCGAATGGTGATGTATTCACGTAAAGATGAAGAAGAGCTACACCCCCGGCAAGAGAAACAAAAAAGACTTGAAAGCGAATAAGGAGGAGTAACCGGTGGAACCAAAGACATTCACATTAAATGACATTGTAGAAATGAAGAAGCCTCATCCATGTGGTACGAACCGCTGGAAAGTGATCCGTATGGGGATGGATATTCGCATCAAGTGTGTCGGGTGCGGCCATAGTGTCATGATCCCCAGAAAAGACTTTGCAAAGAAAATGAAAAAGGTCATCTCAAGCGGTGAAGAAGAATAAGTATTCTTTTTTTACCCATAATTCTTTTGACCTAATCCACCTTATGTTCACTTGAATGTAATCAAGAGCATCCACTCGATTTCCCAAGAGCGGATGCTTTTTTCTGCAGGAATGTTTTCCTGTGGAACACCGGAAGCTTCACTTGTCTTTTCCCACTATTATCTCTATAATTGTGAAAGGTTCGACCGTTTACTAGTTTTTTGATCTTACAGGATTTTTAATAGATAAGAATATGGATGAGGAGTGACTGAAATGGCATTAACAGCTGGTATTGTGGGACTACCTAACGTAGGGAAATCCACTTTATTCAACGCAATTACAAAAGCAGGTGCAGAATCTGCGAACTACCCGTTCTGTACCATTGATCCGAACGTAGGAATTGTAGAGGTTCCGGATCACCGTCTTGATAAATTAACCGAACTCGTGGACCCGAAGAAGACGGTTCCCACTGCCTTCGAATTCACGGATATTGCCGGGATTGTAAAAGGCGCAAGTAAAGGAGAAGGACTGGGGAACAAATTCCTGTCCCATATCCGTCAAGTGGATGCGATCTGTCAGGTTGTCCGTTGCTTCGCAGATGATAATATCACACACGTATCAGGTAAAGTAGATCCGATTGCGGATATCGAAGTCATCAACCTGGAGTTGATCCTGGCTGACCTTGAAACGGTGGACAAGCGTCTTGCAAGAGTTCAGAAAATGGCGAAGCAAAAAGACAAAGAAGCAGTATTTGAGCATGATATCCTTGTGAAAATCAAAGAAGCGTTGGAAGCTGAACAGCCAGCCCGTACAGTTGAGTTCTCGGATGAGCAAATGAAGCTTGTGAAACAGCTTCATCTTCTGACTTCTAAGCCTGTATTATATGTAGCGAACGTAAGTGAAGACGAGATCGCGGATCCTTCTGATAACGAATATGTTCAGAAAGTACGTGAATTTGCGAAAGACGACAACGCAGAAGTGATCGTTGTCTGCGCGAAGATTGAATCTGAAATCGCCGAGCTAGATGATGAAGAAAAGGCGATGTTCCTGCAGGAGTTAGGCATCGAAGAATCTGGCCTTGATCAGCTGATCCGTGCTACCTATTCCCTACTGGGATTGGCTACTTACTTCACAGCAGGTGTACAAGAAGTCCGTGCCTGGACGTTCCGTGAAGGAATGAAAGCCCCTCAATGTGCAGGTGTCATCCACACCGACTTTGAAAGAGGATTCATCCGTGCCGAAACCGTATCTTATGAAGATTTAGTTGCTGCCGGTACAATGGGTGCAGCCCGCGAAGCAGGAAAAGTCCGTCTGGAAGGTAAAGAATACCTTGTAAAAGACGGAGACATCATTCACTTCCGATTTAACGTGTAAGTTCATCTCCTGTAATGTAGATAAAATAGCGTTACTTACAGAAAGAAGATGTTAGTGCTGACGATGAGTATAAATGAGAACAGATGATATTCTCATATCTACTTGTTATAACCTTATACTAGGTATGTTGTAGTATAGAACTCACGCATACAGTTGATTGGAACGGAAGGTGCTCGACTCCTGCGGGAAATGCTGGAGAGTACGAAATGCGGAGGCGGCTCGAACAGCCCCGACAAGCATAAGATGAATGGACGAAGAAGGCGTTGTTTTGCCTTCTTGGGCCATTTAGCTTATGACCTCGAGGGGCTAGCCGCCGTAGCTGGACAGGTGAGACCCCGCAGGCGTAGCCGAGGAGGCTCACCGCCAGCCCCGCGGAAAGCGAGCACCTGGAGTGGAAATCAACCAGCACTCGCTTTGTTATAAGCAAACAAATGTTTATTCTAAAAAAGACTAGAATCCATATTCTAGTCTTTTTTATACGTCATATTGCAATAATAGATAACCTGTGCTATAATTTTATTTCGTGAGTAATGAACGCATTGCTCCTTGTTCTTTCACAAAGAAAGGACCGCATAGACCACGAGGAGGTGACATTCAGATGAGAAAGTACGAAGTTATGTACATTGTCCGCCCAAACATTGACGACGAGTCAAAGAAAGCAGTAGTTGAGCGTTTCGATAACGTTTTAACAACTAACGGCGCGGAAATCATCGAGTCAAAAGATTGGGGTAAACGTCGTTTAGCGTATGAAATCAACGATTTTCGTGATGGTTTCTATCAACTAGTTAAGATGAGCGCTACTTCTGATGCAGTTAACGAATTCGATCGTTTAGCTAAAATCAGCGATGATATTATCCGTCATATCGTTGTTAAAGAAGAAGAATAATCCGTACGTTTTTTAAGATATACACTTCTATCATCTGTTTCACGTGAAACAGTAACCTAGAAGGAAGGGGTTGATTCTGATGATGAACCGAGTTGTATTAGTAGGGCGTTTAACCAAAGACCCTGAATTAAAATATACTCCAAGTGGAGTGGCTGTGGCTTCGTTTACACTGGCTGTCAATCGTAGTTTTACGAATCAATCAGGAGAACGGGAAGCAGATTTTATTAACTGTGTTGTATGGCGTCGCCCTGCAGAGAATGTAGCAAACTTTCTTAAAAAAGGCAGCTTAGCTGGCGTTGACGGTCGCATTCAAACACGTAATTTCGAAGGACAGGATGGACGTCGTGTGTTTATGACGGAAGTTGTAGCAGAAAGCGTTCAGTTCTTAGAACCGCGTAGTGCGAATCAAGGCGATCGTGGAGGAAGTCCGGGCTATTCAGGTGGAGGTCAGCGTGACCAAGGAAATCCGTATAGTCAGAATCAGAATCAACAACGCAACAACAATAATAACAACAACTATACACGTGTAGATGAGGATCCATTTGCAAATGACGGTCAGCCGATCGACATTTCCGATGATGATCTGCCATTCTAAACGAACGATAACGAATCCAAACAAGATAGGAGGCGAAACAAATGGCAGGAGGACGTAGAGGTGGACGTAGACGTCGTAAGGTGTGCTACTTCACAGCAAACGGAATTACACATATCGATTTCAAAGATGTTGATCTTCTTAAGAAATTCGTATCTGAACGTGGAAAGATTCTTCCACGTCGTGTAACTGGAACGAACGCTAAGTACCAACGTAAGTTGACTCGTGCGATCAAACGCGCTCGTACAATGGCATTACTTCCATACGTTACTGGTGAATAATATCATCGACTTAAAAGCAGCAGAGACTTGTCTCTGCTGCTTTTTTTACGGCTTTTTTTGTAGCTTATAGATGAGTAAGTGCTGGTTGATTTCCGCTGCAGGTGCTCGCTTTCCGCGGGACGTGATTTCCTGAATATAGGAAAATATAAATACATTCACGCATTAACTACCAGTATTTTTTGAAGTATTAAGCGGTCAACGATAGCCTCTATAGTATATGAGTGGTTTTTCGATGAATTTTGTTACTAATGTGTTCTGTCACTCTTGGTTGTTGGGCTTTGTCAGATGTTTTTTTACCACGACAATCTTTGCCAAATAGCCTCTCGTAAAAATTCTTGATCCTTTTTAGTAAGAGATTTTATATCTATTCATAATTAGAAGCCCCCATGTAAAAGCACAGAGTGGATTGTAGCGGAAGGCACTTGACTCCTTCGGGAAATAGAGGAAAGGTCGAGACCCCGCAGGGCGAAGCCCGAGGAGGCTCGACTTCCTCCCCGAGGAAAGCAAGTGCCTGGAGCGAAAAGGAACGGTCTTATTTTCACACCACGACTTATCAAAGGACAATCATTTTAATATTTGAAATGTGATTTCCCCCAAAACTATAAATAATCACCGGAAAATGTCGATGAATAAGTGTGTACATTGATGTTTTTTGTAGTTAAAGGGGGAATTTTGGTGAAAAAAATTAGAAAGAAAAACAAAAAAGACCATAAAAAGAGATTTATTTTATCATCCATCAGAATGAAGCTTATCGTCATCATTTCTATCTTATTTATGGTTTCTTTGGCTGTCATCATATCCATTACCAGCTTGCAGACGAGAATGAAAACAGAGGATGAAGTCATCAGTCAAACCCAAGGGATCGTCGGGGAGCTCAATAATTCCGTACAGCTGTTCCTTGGACAATATGAAAAAAGTATTGATCAGTACTCCGTTTCCAACGCATTGAAAAACTATGCAAAGGCACAAATGCAATCAAAAAAGGACGTAGATAATACAGAGTTATATGCGAATATCCAGTCGGATTTCGATAATTATCTTAGTTTGTACGAGGAAGCTACTTCCATCTACTTTGCATCACCGAATAAGAAACTGAAAATCGTCCCTTCCGTTTCCCTGCCGAGTGATTTTGATCCGACAAGCAGAGATTGGTATAAAACCGCTGCAGATGCAAGGGCAGGAGTTGTATGGAGCGAACCTTATGTCGATACGGCAACGGAGGAATACATCATAACCGCCTCAAGGGCGATTGTCTCTGAAAACAAAGTGGTGGGTGTCCTCGGTGTCGATATTAACCTGTCGAAACTGACTGACCGTGTTTCCAAAATGGATATCGGATATAATGGCTATCCGTTTTTGATCGGTCTTGATGGTACAGCCATCGTTCATCCAACCAAACGTGGTGAAGATTTGTCCACCCTGCCTTTCATCAGCAAAATGTTGAAATCCGATAAAGAATCGGCCACCGTCCGATATGAACTCGAAGGGGATAAAAAAATATTGGTATACAGCACGGTGCCGAAGACGAATTGGAAAGTGGGATCCGCTTATAATATGGAAGATCTCATTCAATCTTCGAAAGACATCGAACGTTTACTCATGATCACGGCTCTGATTACACTGGTCATCATGCTGGTACTGGTTGTCATTGTAGCCAATATGATGACAAAACCGATTAAAGATCTGCAAAAAACGGTAACCAACGTTTCGTCCGGTGATTTATCCATTCAATCTACGATTAACACAAAAGATGAAACGGGCCTACTGGCTACAGATCTAAATAAAATGATCGTGAATATGAAAGATACGATAGCAGTCGTTCAGGAATCGATTTATAATGTTCGGGAATCTGCCGAAGGACTAAGTGCGGTTTCTGAGGAAACGAATGCATCAAGTGAGGAGATGGCAAGGGCCGTAACGGAAATCGCCAGCGGAGCTTCACAGTCAGCCGCTGACTCTGATCGGGCTCATCTTCAAACTGAGCAATTGGGAACGAGAATTGATGGGGTTTATGAGAAATCAAAAGCCATGTCTGAACTTGCAGGGAAAGCGGATACCATGAACCAGTCTGGATTGAATCAGGTGAAAGAATTAGAGCATGCGTATCACTCCTCCAGTGAATACATCACTTCCATGGAAAAAGTCATCCTTAGCCTGGAATCGAAAGTGAAGACGATTGAATCCGTCATGGGAACGATCACGGAAATTTCATCTCAAACGAATCTGCTTGCCCTCAATGCGAGCATTGAAGCGGCAAGAGCCGGAGAGCACGGCAAAGGGTTCGCTGTGGTAGCCGAAGAGGTCCGCAAGCTTGCAGATCAATCCGTGAAAGCAACGGAAGAAGTCAAGCGCACGATTGTTGAGATCCAACAGGGCTCTCATCAAGCAGTGGACGAAATGGTTAAGACAAAAGCAACATTCGAAGTGCAGAATGATGTGATTCAAAAAACGAATCATGTATTCGACGAAACCTCTCAATTAATGAAATCCATGCAGCGTGAGATTGAGAATATGTATAACGAAGTGGGTCAAATCAATCTCGAAAAGGATGAAGTGGTCAATGTGATCCAAATGATGGCCGCGACAGCCGAAGAGACAGCCGCTTCCTGCGAGGAAATGAGTGCTTCGACTGAGGAGCAGGTAAGGGCAGTACAATCCGTTACAGAAGCAGCGGAGCGTCTGACGGACCTTAGCCAGGAGCTTCAGTCCTCCATTGAGCGATTCAAAATTTCATAATCTGCGATATGAGGGTGTCCTGACACATTGCCATTCTTTATCTACTACGTATACTCCTTTTTAGAGTGAGTGCATACTAGAGTAGATGGATTGCTGTGGAGAGGGATGCCCTCTTTTTTATACGATCATAATGACTGATATTACAACTTTGAACGAGTTTCACTGAAAGTGGCACCAGTTTGATTAAAAATCCCCTTCCAAATCCCCATTAGATGAAATCTATCTTCAAAATTGATATGATAGTGCTATTGCATTGTTTAATCTATCGTAAGGAGCGTTTTGAGTGAGGAATCCCCGTATTTTGACAGAAGGTGCGCTTATGCTCGCCATCTTTACTGTGCTAATGTTATTGAGTTTATATGTTCCGCTTATTGGGACCCTGGCATTCTTTGTGTTGCCCCTCCCTCTTATTTTATTCAGTTCCAAGTATTCGTTATGGAATTCGATCTTAGTATTGATCGGATCACTGGGTCTGTCTTTCTTATTCGGGGGACTGCTTGCATTACCGGTTGCCTTTATGGTGGCTACAACCGGGCTGGTCATCGGTTGGTGTGTGAAGGCAAGAGTGGATAAGATGAGGCTGTTTATGGCAGCAAGTCTCACACTTGTTATAAACATTGTGATCGGTTTTGTTGTTTCAATTCTATTTTTAGGTGTGAATGTAATCGAAGACAGTCTGAAGGAATCGAAGGCTGCTTATTATTCATTATTTAAAACCCTCGGCCAGGAACCGGACAAAAAACTGGTCGATAGTCTTGAGAGCTCGATTGACCTTATTCAAACCTTAATGCCTACGTTGTTTGTGGGAATATCGGTTGTACTCGCCCTGCTGTTCATCTTGATCAATTTCCCGATCATGAAGCGTCTGGGAAGGGATGTACCGGTCTTCAAGCCATTCAGGGAATGGAAGCTCCCCAAGAGCATTCTTTGGTATTATTTGATCACACTTGTGCTGTCCATGATCCTTCAGCCGGAAAAAGGAACATACGTTTATACGGCGCTGATTAATATTTTGTATGTACTGCAGACGCTGATGGCGGTGCAAGGTTTGTCTTTCATTTATTTCTTTGCTCATCTGAAAGGATGGTCCAAAGGAATTTTGGTATTAATTACAATCATTTCGATTCCTCTTCTTTATCTCGTGCGAATTTTAGGTATAATTGACTTAGGATTTGATCTAAGACAACGCCTGCAACGCAAGTCATAGAAATTTAAGATCCAGGAGCTGAAATCATGCCATCTTATTTTAATAAGCGAATGATCCGCTACCCATTGTACGGTCTAGCTATATTAACAGCTCTTTTGTTAGTATCGGTTTCCTTTTACCAATGGATCATTTCGTTAATAGGGTTGATTGTCTTTGGAATCGTGTACTTTCTCGCTTTCTATTTTGAAAGAAGGTCACACGAAGAAACAGAGGAATATATCTCCACCTTATCCTATCGTGTCAAGCGTGTAGGGGAAGAGGCGTTGATGGAGATGCCCATTGGGATCATGCTGATCAATGATGAATATTACATAGAATGGACGAATCCATTTCTTGCCTCTTGTTTCAATGAAGACACAGTCGTTGGAAGGTCCCTTTACGATGTGGCTGAATCACTCGTTCCATTAATCAAACAGGAAGTCGATTCGGAAATTGTGACGATTAATGAACGAAAATATCATGTCGTATTGAAGCTCAAAGAAAAACTACTCTACTTCTTTGATGTCACAGAACAAAAAGAAATAGAAAAGCAATACCATGATGAACGCACGAATATTGGAATCATTTTTCTAGATAACTATGATGAGTTGACGCAAGGCATGGATGATCAGACGAGAAGCAGTCTGAACAGCCTTGTGACATCCATCCTGAATAAGTGGGCGAAAGAGTACGGTGTGTTCCTTAAGAGGGTCTCTTCCGAACGATTCATCGCCGTCATAAATGAGAAGATCCTTCAAGTATTGGAGAAGGAGAAGTTTGGGATCCTGGATGATGTCCGGGATACGACCTCGAAGCAAAATGTCCCCCTCACCTTGAGTATCGGTGTCGGGACAGGAGTCTCCTCCCTTCCGGAACTCGGGACACTGGCTCAATCAAGCCTCGACCTCGCCCTTGGACGAGGCGGCGATCAGGTCGCGATTAAACAGACCAATGGAAAGGTCAAGTTCTATGGCGGTAAAACCAATCCGATGGAAAAACGGACCCGTGTACGGGCAAGGGTCATTTCCCATGCTTTAAAGGAAATCATGATTGAAAGTGACAAGGTCATCATCATGGGACACAAGCATCCCGATATGGACGCCATCGGAGCGGCCATCGGGATCCGGAAAGTGGCCCAGATGAATCAGCGCGAAGGATATGTCGTCTTGAACTTTAATGAAATCGACAACGGTGTGAAACGATTGATGAAGGAAATCAAAGCGAATACCGATCTCTATCCGCGCTTCATCACCCCGGAGGAAGCACTTGAGATGGCAACGGACGATACGGTGCTCGTCGTTGTCGATACCCATAAGCCCTCCCTGGTCATTGAAGAAAAGCTGTTAAACAAGGTGGATAAAGTCGTCGTCATCGATCATCATCGACGGGGCGAAGATTTTATTAAAAATCCACTGCTTGTCTATATGGAGCCTTATGCTTCTTCTACGGCAGAGCTTGTGACAGAACTACTCGAGTATCAGCCGAAGCATGAGAAGATCACGATGCTGGAAGCGACGTCGCTCCTCGCCGGGATCATTGTCGATACGAAGAGCTTTACGCTGCGGACGGGATCGAGGACGTTTGATGCGGCTTCCTACTTACGGGCACAGGGTGCAGACACAGTGCTGGTCCAAAAATTCCTCAAAGAGGATGTCGATACGTATATCAAGCGTTCCCGGTTGATCGAATCGGTCAAGTTCTTCCGTGAAGGGGTCGCGATTGCAAAAGGGGAGGATGATGTCATTTATGATCCCGTCCTCATTGCCCAGGCAGCAGACACTTTGCTAACAATGGATGAGGTCATCGCTTCCTTCGTCATCTCGAAACGGGATCCTGACACAATCGGTATCAGTGCCCGTTCACTCGGTGACGTTAACGTACAGATCATCATGGAAAACTTGAACGGTGGAGGTCATTTAACCAATGCCGCCACCCAAATCAAGCAGGTATCGGTACTGGAAGCGGAAGAGCAGCTGAAAGAAGCACTAAATGATTATTTTGAAGGGAGAAAAGAGATATGAAAGTTATTTTCTTAAAGGATGTAAAAGGTAAAGGAAAAAAAGGCGAAGTGAAAAACGTAGCAGACGGTTATGCACATAACTTTCTATTAAAAAAGGGCCTGGCTGTCGAAGCAACGAACGCAAACATGGGTCAACTTGAGGGTCAAAAGAAGAAAGAACAGCAAGTCGCTCAAGAAGAATTGGAAG
This sequence comes from Rossellomorea sp. LJF3, assembly GCF_037046045.1. NCBI lineage: Bacteria > Bacillati > Bacillota > Bacilli > Caryophanales > Bacillaceae > Rossellomorea > Rossellomorea sp. LJF3. The sequence continues at coordinate 33,277 of NZ_JBANLY010000030.1, forward strand.
AGGCAAAAAAATTAAAAGCGACATTAGAGGAAATCACGGTGGAAATGAAAGCGAAGTCTGGTGAAGGCGGCCGATTATTCGGATCCATCACAAGCAAGCAAATCGCCGATGCGTTGAAAAAAGCTCATGACATCAAAATCGATAAACGTAAAATCGAGATGAATGACGCCATCCGTGCCCTTGGTTACACAAATGTTCCCGTTAAGCTGCATACAGATGTGTCCGCAACATTAAAGGTACATGTAACGGAAGAATAGTTTACCACTGAATATACGAAATTTGGTAACTTCATTTTGAGAAAAACATGTTAAAATGAATATAGCTTGATATAAAATGTGATCTGGATTTTATCCTGATCACATTTTTTCGGTAAAATACCATTCTTTTTTTATATAGATAATGATGATCGTAAGGGAGGCGTGAGCATAGATGAATGAAATGTTTCAGGACCGGGTGCCACCTCAGAATATTGAGGCTGAACAAGCGGTATTAGGGGCCATTTTCCTGGAGCCCAGTGCGTTGACGACCACATCGGAAATATTGATTCCAGAGGATTTCTATCGTCATTCTCATCAAAGGATATACAATGTCATGCTGAATCTGGGTGATGGCGGAAAGGCCGTCGACCTGATCACGGTGACTGAAGAACTGGCAGCAGCGAAAGAGCTCGAGGATGTCGGCGGGGTCGCTTACTTAAGTGAACTGGCCGCTTCCGTTCCAACCGCTGCAAATATTGAATATTACGCAAAGATCGTGGAAGAGAAATCATTACTCAGAAGGTTGATTCGTACAGCGACCGATATCGCTTCTGACGGCTATGCCCGTGAGGATGAGGTGGACAGCCTCCTGAGCGAAGCGGAAAAAAACATCATGGAAGTCGCTCAGCGTAAAAACGCCGGAGCTTTCCATAATATTAAAGATGTCCTCGTGCGGACCTATGACAACATCGAAACCCTGACGAATCGGAAGGGTGACGTGACGGGGATTTCAACAGGATTCGCCGACCTGGATCATATGACGGCCGGATTCCAGCGAAATGATTTGATCATTGTCGGGGCACGTCCTTCCATGGGTAAGACAGCCTTTGCCCTGAACATCGCTCAAAACGTAGCCGTTAAAGCCAAGGAAAATGTAGCCATCTTCTCACTCGAGATGGGTGCCGAACAGCTCGTCATGCGTATGCTGTGTGCAGAAGGTAATATTAACGCACAAAATCTCCGAACCGGTGATCTGACGGACGAAGACTGGAGAAAGTTGACCATGGCAATGGGGAGCCTCTCAAATGCCGGTATTTATATCGATGACACTCCGGGGATCAAAGTAGGGGAAATCCGTTCCAAATGCCGACGACTCGCACAGGAACACGGTCTTGGAATGATTCTCATCGACTACTTGCAGCTGATCCAGGGGAGCGGTCGTTCCGGCGAAAACCGTCAGCAGGAGGTTTCTGAAATCTCCCGTTCCTTGAAAGGGCTTGCCCGTGAGCTTCAAGTGCCGGTCATCGCCTTATCCCAGCTCTCCCGGGGAGTGGAGCAGCGTCAGGACAAGCGCCCAATGATGTCCGATATCCGTGAATCAGGAAGTATCGAGCAGGATGCTGACATCGTAGCCTTCCTATACCGTGAAGATTACTACGACAAAGAAGCGGAAAACAAGAATATCATTGAGATCATCATTGCCAAGCAGCGTAACGGCCCGGTTGGGAACGTGTCTCTTGCGTTCGTGAAGGAATACAATAAATTCGTGAATCTGGAGCGGCGGTTTGACGACGCTCCGGCTTAATAGAAAAAATCCAAGCTTATCAGGCTTGGATTTTTTTGTTGTTATAAGATCGTCGCATGTTGATGGGCATGAAGCCTTGTAAAGATTCCATTTTCATTAGAGAGCAACTCTTCATGAGTCCCATCCTCGGCGATCCCGTTTTCAGTGACGACCAGAATACGGTCTGCTTTCCGGATCGTTGCCAACCGGTGGGCAATCACCAGGGTGGTCCGGTCTTTTGCCAGTTCATTTAACGCCTCTTGAATGATCGCTTCTGTCTCTGTATCCAGAGCGGAAGTGGCTTCATCCAGAATCAGGATTCGTGGATTCTTAAGAAACATACGGGCAATGGATAAACGCTGTTTTTGCCCTCCGGAAAGCTTCAGTCCCCTCTCCCCGATCTGGGTCTCATATCCGTCTGGAAGAGATGCGATCAGATCTGTCAGATGCGCACGTCTCGTCGCTTCCTCGATCTCTTCCTGAGTGGCATCAAGTTTCCCATAAGCAATATTTTCACGGAGCGTTCCGGTGAATAAGAACACATCCTGCTGTACGATCCCGATCTGGGAACGGAGGGATTCCTTCGTCATCTCACGGATATCGATCCCATCAATGGTGATGGCTCCTTCTTCTATATCATAGAAGCGGGGGATCAATGCGCATATCGTCGTTTTCCCGGCACCGGAAGGACCGACAAATGCGACGGTCTGTCCTGGTTGGATGGTGAAGGATAAATCGTTCAGAATGGGCCGGTCAGGTTCATATCCAAATGTCACGTTGTTGAAGGCAATATCCCCTCTCAGCGTGGACACTTCAACAGCATGGGGGCGATTCTCGATATCCGGCTCCATATCCATGAGCTCGGTGAACCGCTTAAAGCCTGCCATTCCTTTCGGATACAGTTCCAGTAGGGCCGAAATCTTGTCGATCGGTTTAAACAGGACGTTGATATAAAGGATGAAGGCGACAAGTTCCCCATACGAGAGAGCCCCTGAAAAACTCAGCCAGGCTCCGTATACTAGTATGATCAAGGTCATCAACCGAGTCGTAATATAAATCCCGGATAAATTTACGCTCATTACATTATAAGCCTTCAGTTTCGACTTCCGGAAAAATTGATTATTCTCATTAAAACGTTCCATTTCATAAGATTCATTCGTGAATGATTGAACCACTCTCGCCCCTGAAACACTGTCTTCAACACGGCTGTTGACGTCAGCAATATTTCCGTACATCTTCGTCCAGGCCGCATTCATTTTGATATTCGAATACGAAATGAGCCATACAAGGAAAGGAACAATGATGATCGCAACCAAAGCAAGCTCCATATTAATTGTCAGCATGATCCAGAACGCGCCGATAAAGGTCATGACGGCGATGAACAGATCTTCTGGTCCGTGATGGGCAAGCTCCCCGATGTCCATCAGATCATTTGTCACCCGGCTCATGATATGACCCGTTTTCGTATTATCAAAGAAGCGGAAGGATTGCCTCTGAACATGATGAAACAATTCCCGCCTCATATCTGTCTCGATATTGATCCCGAGCTTATGCCCCCAGTAGTTCACAACAAATTGCATACTCGAACTGAGCAAATAGAGAACCAGGAGGCCCGCTGAAACAGCCAGGATGGTACTCCAATTTCCATCAGGCAATAAAGAATCAATGAACCACGATACCGCCAAAGGAAATCCCAACTCTAAAAGTCCCACCAACACCGCACAGGCAAAATCAATATAAAAAAGCCGCCGGTGCGGACGGTAATAACTAAAAAATCGTCTAATCACCAAAATCACCTCAATATTCAATTGTATGTAAAATTCAAAATGCTTATTTTAGATTAGCAAAAGTTTCTAAAATGCGCTATCCTATTTATTCGCTTCTTTACCAAGCTTGATCAATCAAATTGAGTGCTTTTGCTCTGTTCGTATATCGTACTGCTTGGTTGTCAAGGGATTCGCTCCCTTTCCGCGGACGACCGGTCAAGCCCCCGCAGGGCAATGCCCGAGTTATCATGAACGAAACTAGCTCCTTACTCGTAACACCGTAGGTTAATTTGGTTAGACTGTTTTTGAGGAAAACAAAAACCAAATCAGAGCTACATTACGGAAGG
>NZ_JBANLY010000031.1:0-27628 GCF_037046045.1 Rossellomorea sp. LJF3
GATAATGGCGAAGAGGTCACACCCGTTCCCATGCCGAACACGGAAGTTAAGCTCTTCAGCGCCGATGGTAGTTGGGGGATCTCCCCCTGTGAGAGTAGGACGTCGCCAGGCGAAACAATTCTTTTTTGTACAATCACTTTATTTGTGAAGGTACATATAGTAATATAGAAGATAGTGATAGTATGTACCATTTTTATCGTCGCGGGGTGGAGCAGTTCGGTAGCTCGTCGGGCTCATAACCCGAAGGTCGCAGGTTCAAATCCTGTCCCCGCAATACCATTTTTGATTTATTTATGAATTAGGCTATTGATAATTCGCGATGAGTCACGCATGGATAGTTATTTTGACATTCGTCAAAAAACTTTGGTCCGGTAGTTCAGTTGGTTAGAATGCCTGCCTGTCACGCAGGAGGTCGCGGGTTCGAGTCCCGTCCGGACCGCCATTTTTGTTCATTCAAACGAAACATTGTTTCGTTTTTTTTATTGTCTTTTTTCAGAACCTTTACTCTCATATACTAAAAAGGGTAAACTACATATATACATTCTCCCTTAGGGTAAAAAACGATCCTAAGGTTTTTTTATACTCTAAATGATGATTGAGGAGATTAACATGAATCAGTTTGAGATTATGACGAACAGTCCGGAGGAAACAGGCCAATTTGCAGAAGAGCTGGCAGGGCTTTTAAAGCCTGGGGCTGTGTTGACGCTGGAAGGTGATCTTGGGGCAGGGAAGACAACGTTTACGAAAGGGCTTGCCAAGGGTCTTGGTGTCACTAAAACCGTGAACAGTCCCACTTTTACCATTATTAAAGAATATAAGGGGCGTCTGCCTCTTTATCATATGGATGTATACAGGCTGGACGATTCCTTTGAAGATTTGGGATTCGATGAATACTTTGAAGGAGAAGGTGTGACCGTCATTGAGTGGGCTCACTTAATAAAGGATCAGCTTCCGAAAGAATTATTAAGCTTGTCGATTTACCGGGAAGGCGACTCCAAGAGAAGGATTGTGTTGAAGCCGTATGGAAATCGATATAGTGAATTGTGTAAGGAGATTGTGTCATGACGATATTATCGATAGATACCTCTAATTATCCCTTTGGCGTTGCCCTGATTGAAGAGGATAAGGTGATTGGGGAATACATCACGTATATGAAAAAGAATCACTCTGTGAGAGCCATGCCCGCTGTCGAACAGTTGTTAAAAGACTGTGGGGTAGAAGCTAAGGAATTAACGAAGATTGTTGTTGCGAATGGTCCCGGTTCCTATACGGGCGTACGAATCGGGGTCACATTGGCCAAGACCCTGGCATGGTCATTGAATATCCCTCTTGTCCCTGTATCGAGCCTTGCTACTTTGGCTTCATCCGGACGATATTTTCCAGGTTATATCGTTCCGCTGTTTGATGCCAGAAGAGGACAGGTATATACAGGACTGTATGAGTTTCAGGGAGATCGATTAGTTTGTATGGAAGAGGATCGCAACATCATGCTCGACGAATGGGCGACAAAGTTAAAAGAGTTAGATAAAGAGTTGTTATTTGTCGGGAATGATGTCTCCATCCATAAGGGCATGATTAAGGAAGTACTTGGAGATCAAGCGAGAATTGCACCATTTGTCAGTCATAATCCCCGCCCTTCTGAACTGGCTTATATTGGACTGGGTTTAAAAGAGATGACGGCACATGAAGTGCTTCCCAACTATATACGGATGGCGGAAGCAGAAGTGAAATGGCTGGAGGCCCAAAATAAATCTGAATAGATGATAAAGGATCGTTACAATATGGATATACGATTTATGACAGTTGATGATTTAAACGAGGTAATGGAAATTGAAAATCAATCTTTTAGCATTCCCTGGAGCCGGGACGCTTTCTTGAATGAAATTGAGCATAACCACCTGTCCACCTACCTCGTTGCAGAAGATGGAGAGAAGCTTGCAGGTTACTGCGGCGTGTGGCTGGTCGTGGATGAGGCCCATATCACAAATGTAGCCGTGCTCCCTGATTACCGGGGACGTGGTTTGGGGGAAGGTCTTATGCGCAAGATCATGGATATAGCGGTTGAATTTGGAGCTCGCGTAATGACACTCGAAGTCAGGGTTTCGAACATGCCTGCGCAGCACTTATATCGTAAGCTCGGTTTCAAAGACGGCGGGATTCGTAAGAGGTACTACTCGGACAATCAAGAGGATGCTTTAGTGATGTGGGTGAATTTATGAGAAAAGATATAGCAGTATTGGGAATTGAAACAAGCTGTGATGAGACAGCTGTGGCGATTATACGTAATGGAACAGAGATTGTGACGAATATTGTTTCGTCTCAAATTGAAAGTCATAAGCGATTCGGTGGAGTGGTCCCTGAGATTGCATCGCGTCATCATGTGGAGCAGGTTACGTATGTACTGGAGGAAGCCCTTGAACAAGCCGGGATGACGATGGAGGATATAGATTGTGTCGCTGTCACGGAAGGACCTGGTTTGGTAGGGGCACTACTAATTGGTGTCAACGCGGCCAAGGCTCTCGCTTTTGCCCACGGTAAACCGTTGGTGGGAGTCCATCACATTGCAGGGCATATCTATGCCAATCGCTTAGTGAAAGAGATGAGGTTCCCTCTCCTTTCCCTGGTTGTTTCCGGAGGACATACGGAGCTTGTACTCATGAAAGATCACGCTTCCTTTGAGGTCATCGGAGAAACACGCGATGATGCTGCAGGAGAAGCGTACGACAAGGTAGCGAGGACATTGGGCCTTCCATATCCAGGTGGTCCTCATATTGACAGGCTGGCACATGTTGGGGAAGCAAGTCTTGAGCTGCCACGGGCATGGCTGGAAGAAGGATCTTATGATTTCAGCTTCAGTGGTTTGAAGTCAGCGGTTATCAACACGCTTCACAATGCCAAACAAAAGGGAATGACCATTCCTCCACAGGATTTGGCCGCGAGCTTTCAAGCAAGTGTCATTGATGTGTTAGTAACGAAAACGGTTAAGGCTGTAAGGGAGTATGGAGTGGAGCAAGTATTGCTTGCTGGCGGAGTTGCGGCCAATAAAGGCTTGCGTGCTTCCCTTCAAGAAGCATTTGAGGGAATGGAAACTGAATTGGTCATCCCTCCCCTATCCCTTTGTACAGATAATGCTGCTATGATTGCAGCCGCAGGAACAGTATTATTCCAACAAGGAAAAAGAGGAAGCATGGATATGAACGCTCATCCAGGACTTGATATCGAGAATTTCTAAATGGGAAAGCTTGAACGAAACATCGTTCAAGCTTTTTTTACTGTTTGTTGATATCCTGTGAGTAATGCTCAGAATGGATCAGGCGGAAAGAGATATTAAAGGAACGAACATACGTTTTATCAACAGGTTGTGGACAAAATGTTAATAACTACTCGTTTAGTGTGTATACATTGTGAAAAACATACGTAATTCATAACCTAAATAATGGTAAGTGTTGTGGATAACTCAGGTTGTTTTTGTGGATAGTGTGGAAAACTCCTGTGAATAACGTTTTATAAGTGTTTTGATTGTGGATAATAATGTGGAATAAAAAAGGACTGGGGAGTGATCGTTATCCCCAATCCTGTGGATTACTGCTCTTCTTGAAGGAGTTCTTCCAGTTCTGTCCATTCTTCCAATAAAGAATCAAGCTCTTCTTTCGCTTTTGTGAGTGATTCATTAATATCCTGGACTTTCTCGTGATCTTGAAAGATGTCAGGATCGCAGAGGAGATCTTCTTTTTCTTGTATGTTTGTTTCAAGTACTTCCATGAGGCCTTCGATTTCTTCGACTCTGCGCTTTCGTTGACGTTCGAGTTTTTTCGCTTCTTTATCAATCTTGTGAGATCGTTTTTGAGTCGGCTGCTGTAATTGTTCACCCTGTTCCATGCGTTCAAGTGCCGCCAGTTCTTCCTGCTGCTGTAATTTTTCTACATAATAATCGTAATCGCCAAGATACTCCGTCGAGCCTTTCTTGGATAGTTCAACGACCTTTGTGGCAATTCGGTTGATGAAATACCGGTCGTGTGATACAAAGAGGATGGTTCCGGGATAATCAATCAGGGCATTCTCCAACACTTCTTTGCTATCCAGATCAAGATGGTTTGTCGGCTCATCCAGTATCAGGACGTTCCCTTTTTCCATCATCAGCTTGGAGAGGGCTAACCGTGCTTTTTCTCCACCGCTAAGTGTAGAAACGGGCTTTAGGACATCTTCCCCTGAAAAGAGGAAGTTGCCGAGGACCGTCCGGATTTCTTTCTCCATCTTCATCGGATATTCGTCCCACAGTTCATTTAAGACCGTCTTGTTCGATGATAGTTCGGCTTGTTCCTGGTCATAGTAACTGATGGTCACATTAGATCCGAATTTAAATGTGCCGTCGAGAGGCTGAAGTTTATTCACAAATGTTTTTAAAAGAGTGGACTTCCCGATTCCGTTCGGTCCGACCAGGGCGATACTGTCTCCTTTTTTGACAGAGAAATCGATATGGGAGGAAATCGTCTCGTTTTTCCCGTAGCCTATGGTAAGGTCCTGGACGTGCAGGACGTCATTCCCGCTTGGCCGGTCGATTTGAAATGCGAAGCTGGCAGATTTCTCATCGCCGAGTGGGCGCTCCATCCGCTCCATCCGCTCCAGTTTCTTTCGTCGGCTTTGTGCCATTTTTGTGGTAGACGCCCTTGCGATATTCCGTTGGATGAAGTCTTCGAGCTTTGCGACTTCCTGCTGTTGACGCTCGAACATTTTGCGGTCTTTCTCATAGTCTTCTGCTTTTTGTTCAAGATACCTGCTGTAGTTCCCGAGGTATTTCTTACTCCTGTTTCGGGAAATTTCATACACTTGATTGACGACGCTGTCTAAAAAGTAGCGATCATGGGAAACGATCAGGACGGCTCCTTCATAGCTCTGAAGATACGTTTCAAGCCATGATAAAGTTTCGATATCCAAGTGATTGGTCGGCTCATCAAGGATAAGGATGTCAGGCTTGGTCAGAAGAAGCTTACCAAGGGCGAGACGGGTTTTCTGCCCACCGCTCAATGTTGAAATCTTGGTTTCGTAATCAAAATCGGCAAAGTTCAATCCGTGAAGGACGGAACGGATATCGGCTTCATACTGATAGCCGCCGGAGTCCTTGAAGAGAACCTGTAATTGATCGTATTCCTTCAATACCCGTTGATAGACCTCCTCTTGTTCATATACCGAGGGATCGGCCATTTGCTGCTCCAATAATCGCAATTTTTTTTCCTGCTGTTTCAATTCCTCAAAGACGGTCAGCATCTCAGACCAGATGGATAGATCCGATTCGAGACCCGTATTTTGGGCAAGATACCCGATGGAGACGCCTTTTGGCTTTGTGATCTCCCCGGAGTCGTAGGAAAGGTGGCCTGCTATTATTTTTAGAAGAGTCGACTTCCCCGCACCATTACGGCCAACAAGGGCAACGCGATCTCTGGTCTGTATTTCAAGTTTAATATTTGATAGGATATTATCTGCACCGAAGTTTTTTGTTAATTGATTCACTTGTAAAAGAATCATGACGTTTCACCTCTATTTCATAGTGCTAGTGTACCGTATTTGAGAGGGGAACGGCAATAAAACACCTATTAATCTTCGTACACTTAGGATAAAATATAGTGTATGATGGGTAGGAGAGTTTAATAAATTCTGGATGCTTTCAATTTTGGAAGCGGTATCAGAGGTTTTGAATAGATGTGGGGGAATACAATATGAACCAGGATACAACGAAAATTCCACAGGCAACGGCCAAGCGCCTTCCGTTATATTATCGATTTATCAAGAATCTGTACTCATCAGGTAAGCAGAGGGTTTCATCGAAGGAATTAAGTGAAGCGGTGAAAGTTGATTCTGCTACGATCCGCAGGGACTTTTCTTATTTTGGTGCATTGGGTAAAAAGGGATACGGCTATAATGTCAATTATCTGTTATCCTTCTTCCGTAAGACCCTGGATCAGGATGCCCTTACGAAGGTTGTGCTGATCGGGGTGGGGAATCTTGGTACAGCGTTTCTTCATTATAACTTCATCAAGAATAATAATACGAAGATCGAAATGGCTTTTGAGGTGGATGAAAAGAAGGTCGGGACTCAAATCAGTGATGTACCCGTTTTTCATTTAGATGATTTAGAAGAGAAGCTTGTGGGGCATGATATTGAAGTAGCGATTCTGACGGTGCCGGCATCTTCTGCTCAGAATATCACAGACCGATTGGTTTCTTCGAATATAAAGGGGATACTGAATTTCACCCCTGCGAGATTGACGGTGCCCGACCATATCCGCGTCCATCATATCGACTTGGCGGTGGAACTTCAGTCACTCGTTTACTTCTTGAAACATTATTCAGAGGATGACACGGAAATGTCACAAGATGGAATCATAACAGAATAGAAAATTCTTCATATTTACGTTATGATAGAATGGTAAAAGAGGAGGTGTCTCATTATGCCAGGTCCAGGTAGCCTCGTATTAATAGCAGTCGTTGCTTTACTTATTTTTGGTCCTAAGAAACTTCCGGAATTAGGAAAAGCGGCAGGAAATACATTGCGTGAATTTAAAAATGCAACAAAAGGCTTAGCAGATGATGAAGACGAAAAAAATAATAGTGCTAAGTAGGGTAGGATGAACGCCATGAGTCAAAGAGACATGACAGTTTATGAACATATAGGAGAATTGCAAAAACGACTCATGTTTGTAGTCGTTTTCTTCTTGTTAGCAGTTGTTGTAAGCTTCTTTCTTGCAGAACCTTTGATCAGGTACTTACAGCATGCCGATGAAGCGAAAGAATTAACCATGAACGCCTTTCGTATCACAGATCCTCTCAAGATCTATATGGAAATGATCATGTTCATTGCTTTGATCATGACATCCCCTATCATTCTTTTTCAAGTCTGGTCTTTTGTCAGTCCGGGTTTATACGAAAGAGAAAGAAAAGTGACGCTTAGTTACATTCCAGTTTCCCTCATCCTTTTCTTAGGTGGATTGTCATTTTCTTATTTTATTTTGTTTCCATATATCGTGAAATTCATGATGGGTTTATCAACGAATCTAAATATAGAACAAGTGATAGGAATAAACGAATATTTTCATTTCTTATTCCAGATCACGATTCCTTTCGGTTTTCTCTTTCAGTTACCCGTAGCCATGCTTTTTCTTACACGGTTAGGTATCATCACACCGATGATGATGGGGAAGATGAGGAAAGCTGCCTACTTTATCTTATTGGTCATCGCGGCCCTTATCACGCCTCCCGACATTGTGTCCCATCTAATGGTGACGGTACCGCTGTTCATACTATATGAAATCAGCATCTGGATCTCCAAGATCGGATACAAAAAGGTATTGGAAGCGGAGCAGAAGCTTGAAATGGAACAGTTCGAGGACAAAAATAAGGATTGATCAAATGATCAATCCTTATTTTTTGTCCTTTATTTGTTTTTTGATCTTGAAATGCAGCATGATCATCCTTAACCCGGAACCGAAGTCCAGGGTTGCAAGAAAGATGAGCATATACGTGAAAAATCCCCAACCTTCATCATTCTGTACGTTTTGTACAGCAAAGTATGTGAAGAGCACACCGAGAAGGAGATAGATCACTCCCGAGAACAATGGTGATCTCCTCATAGAAATAATCCTCCAATAAATCCTTGTATTTTTTCAGCTTCATTCATCATTTTATCGATTTCGTCCTTATAGATAGATTGCATTAGTACGACCGTTGTATTCATGGCCACGTGAGCAAATATTGGCACAAGGATCCTCTTCGTTTTTACATAAAGAAAGGCGAAGGTGAATCCCATTGCTGAATACAGGATCACATGCTCAGGCTCGAAATGGGCAAGAGCGAAGATGACCGAACTGATGAGAGCGGCAAAGAAGAAATGCATCTTCTCATACAGAACACCGAAAATGATCTTCCTGAATACGATCTCTTCCAATATTGGGCCGATGATGGCCGCGACCATCATGGATAATGGAACCTTTTCAATGATGCCGATGATCATCTGGGTATTTTCAGAACCCATTTGGATACCCAGGGCATACTCCACTTGAATCGCAATCGATTGAGCAAGGAACGCCATGAAAATTCCGAGTACCGCCCAAATGATGGACCGCCCCGTACCCATGGGAGCACTGCGCTCAAGTCCTGTACTTGTCTCACTCTTCCTTAGGATGCCCCAGACAACGAGCAGGGTCAATGTAAAGCTGATGACGAGCCAGTATCCAGGGACAAGGCCCCTTACCGTCTCATCGGGATTCCCTAGGACGTCAACACCAATTTTATATAACAGGGGTACCCCGACAATGCTTGAAAGCTGCATAACGATATAGGCTATTAAAATAAATCCGAAATGTTTTTTCAACGTTTGATCTCCTTTAGCACCTGTAAGATAACGGCGATGTTACTCCTGTACAATTCTACTAAGAAAAGCGGAACTGTTCAAATCTAAGGGTTTCTTTCACCCTGGAATATATGGGGGAAGAAGGGCATAGGATAGGAGGGTGTGAAAAAAAGAGAAATATGACGAAAAAAATTTCAGGCAGGACTCTTGCAAAATGAAAACGAATTAATTAATATAATAGTTGTGTTAGCACTCACAGTGAGCGAGTGCTAATAAAAAACATTTACATAATTCAAGGAGGTTGTTTCACTTGTTAAAACCACTAGGTGATCGCGTCGTTATCGAGCTAGTTGAGTCAGAAGAAAAAACAGCAAGCGGTATTGTGCTACCGGATTCCGCAAAGGAAAAGCCACAAGAAGGTAAAGTGATGGCTGTAGGTACTGGTCGCATTCTTGACAACGGTGAGCGCGTTGCTCTTGAGGTAGCTGTCGGCGATCGGATCATTTTCTCTAAATACGCTGGTACAGAAGTGAAATACCAAGGCACAGAATACCTGATCCTTCGTGATAGCGATATTCTGGCTGTAGTTGGCGAATAATTAAATTTCCTTAAAGTAAACCATACATTATTTAAATAAGAGGAGGACTTTATCAATGGCTAAAGATATTAAATTCAGCGAAGAAGCACGCCGTTCCATGCTTCGCGGTGTCGATCAATTAGCAAATGCAGTAAAAGTAACTCTTGGACCAAAAGGACGTAACGTGGTACTTGAGAAGAAATTCGGTTCACCACTTATCACAAATGACGGTGTAACCATTGCGAAAGAAATCGAACTGGAAGATGCATTCGAAAACATGGGTGCAAAACTGGTTGCTGAAGTAGCAAGCAAAACAAACGAAATCGCCGGTGACGGTACAACGACTGCAACGGTCCTTGCTCAAGCAATGATCCGCGAAGGTCTTAAAAACGTAACAGCTGGTGCAAACCCTGTAGGCGTTCGCAAAGGGATCGAAAAAGCGGTTCAAGCGGCTATCGAAGAATTAAAAGTGATCTCCAAGCCAATCGAAGGCAAAGATTCCATCGCTCAGGTTGCGGCAATCTCAGCTGCTGACGAAGAAGTCGGTCAACTGATCGCAGAAGCAATGGAGCGCGTTGGAAACGACGGCGTTATCACTATTGAAGAATCTAAAGGGTTCACTACTGAACTTGACGTTGTAGAAGGAATGCAGTTCGACCGTGGATATGCATCTCCATACATGGTAACTGATTCTGACAAAATGGAAGCTGTCTTAGAAAATCCATACATCCTGATCACTGACAAGAAAATCGGTAACATCCAGGAAGTACTTCCTGTCCTTGAGCAAGTTGTACAACAAGGTAAGCCACTATTAATGGTAGCTGAAGATGTTGAAGGTGAAGCTCTTGCAACGCTTGTTGTGAATAAACTTCGCGGTACATTCAACGCGGTTGCTGTTAAAGCTCCTGGCTTCGGTGACCGTCGTAAAGCAATGCTTGAAGACTTAGCGGTTCTTACTGGTGGAGAAGTGATCACAGAAGATCTAGGCCTGGACCTTAAATCTGCCAACATCACTCAACTAGGCCGCGCTGCGAAAGTAGTCGTAACGAAAGAAAACACGACTGTCGTAGAAGGTTCTGGAGATCCGGAAAAAATCGCAGCTCGCGTAAATCAAATCCGTGCTCAATTAGAAGAATCCACTTCTGAATTCGACAAGGAAAAATTACAAGAGCGTCTTGCTAAGCTTGCAGGTGGAGTAGCAGTCGTGAAAGTCGGAGCTGCAACTGAAACTGAGCTTAAAGAGCGTAAACTACGCATCGAAGACGCCCTGAACTCTACTCGTGCAGCAGTAGAAGAAGGTATCGTATCCGGTGGTGGTACGGCACTCGTGAACGTATACAATAAAGTAGCATCAATCGAAGCGGATGCAGATGTAGCAACTGGTATCAACATCGTGCTGCGTGCTCTAGAAGAGCCGATCCGTCAAATCGCTCACAACGCCGGACTCGAAGGTTCTATCATCGTAGAACGTCTGAAGAAGGAAGAAGTAGGTGTCGGATTCAACGCAGCTACTGGTGAGTGGGTCAACATGATCGAAAAAGGTATCGTAGATCCAACCAAAGTAACTCGTTCTGCGCTTCAAAACGCAGCGTCTGTTGCAGCAATGTTCCTGACTACTGAAGCAGTAGTAGCGGACATTCCTGAAGAAGGCGGCGGCATGCCGGATATGTCCGGTATGGGCGGCATGGGTGGAATGGGCGGCATGATGTAATCTGCCGACCGTTTCACTTTTGTGAAGCAGTTCGATGTAGAAATAGTTAGTAAGAAGAAGACTACTTCCTAGTTAAAGGAGGTAGTCTTTTTTGTGTTGTTAAAGTTCGCATATCAAGAATTTATTGAAGACCGGATATTCAAGGACACCACAAAGGTAAATATCCAAAATTAAAAGGAATAATAAAAGAGTCTTTAGTGAAGATGGTAATGAATGCCTTCTTAAACATGAGGAAAGGTGAATAAAAGTGTAGAGGAGGTAGTCGTGAGTTCTGGACAAGGACCCCTCAAAAATTGAACCGTAGATGATTGTCCATACGGATTTTGCGATTATGAATACAATATATAAATCTTTCAAGTATAAGAAGGGAGGTAAGTAAATGAAAAAACCCAAAATCAAAAGTCTAACCAATCAGACCTTTTCAAATCGTGTGGAACGAGCAGAGTTTGATGATAACTGGAAGACGACGCTTTCCCCTGAAGGCTATGTCATCTATGTTGCATTGGCTGACCGTGCTGAAGTGGAACTTTTATTATCTGACGGCTCAAGCAGGCTGGTCCTTTTTCCTAAAAAAGGCACGGTGACAGTAGGGGGTGGGGGAACTACTCACTTCAGCAAGCCGCATAAAACCATTACGCTATAAGCTGCTTATTCCACCTCTTTACTAATTTCTTCAATTTACTAAACCTCTCTAACAGTTGCCACATACCATACGCACATGTATACTGTACGGACGTCTGCAATGGGTGACTATATTTGAAATTACTACCTTTTTGCTAACGCAACTCCAGTAAAATAGGGTAAAAAGAAGTTAAAGATATTTAAGACAACATTTATAATAAACTTTTTATCCTGCACTCTGCTTTCATCAAGGTAAAGATTTTACACACTTTCACCATAGAGGCGGCATGATGTAATCATCATCCCCCATCCCTGGAGCTATCCAGATAAAAGTGGTCATTCCATATGGAGTGACTACTTTTTTTACGTCCTAAGAGAGTTAAAGAGTTTACAAACTCACCATATAGGTAAAAAGTATGATAACACGACATCCGTATTGTAATGATTTACGAATGCTTCAAATGACGTCTACTTTCTAACTAAAATAAAGCAGGTGATAACATGGACTATACAACGATGGATCTCAGGACGCTGGTAGAACGGGTCATTGAAGGGGACGAACGGGCAAAAGAAGAATTTGAAAGACGATGGGAGATTCCGTGGGAACAAGTTGGGACAGTACCGATATCGATCGAGAAGAAGCCAAGGGACTGACGTGGTTCCACCCATCCCTCTTATGATAAAGTATGGATAGAACAGTTCAGAAAGAGGGTTACCGATGACAGTCAAACAATACTACCAAGATGCCTATATGAAAAGCTTTCACACATCCATTCAGGAGCAGCAGCAGAATGAGTCGGGCTGGTACGTTGTATTAGAAGAGACGGCTTTCTATCCAACAGGCGGCGGCCAGCCTCATGATATGGGAACGTTAAAGGATAAGCGGATTATCAACGTTGAAGAGGTGAATGGAGAAATCCGTCATTACATAGAAGAACCGTTTGAGCATATTTCAGGAGTTTTCGAAGGGCAGATCGATTGGGAACGCCGATTCGATCACATGCAGCAGCACGCCGGTCAGCATATCCTTTCTGCCGCATTTGCAGAAGCACTGCAATACGAGACGATTAGCTTTCATCTCGGAAAAGAAGTCCTCACCATCGACTTAAACGTCAGTGACATCAGCAACTCAGATGCTTCGAAAGCAGAAGAACTAGCCAACAGAATCATAAGGGAAGCGCGTCCGATCCAGACGAAGTGGGTGAAGGAAGCGGACCTGTCAGACTATCCGCTACGAAAGCAACCATCCGTCACAGGCGAGATCCGTCTCGTCATCATCCCGGACTTCGATTATAACGGGTGCGGGGGAACCCATCCAAGGTCCACAAGTGAAGTAGGGGCCATCAAGATCCTTGATTGGGAAAAGCACAAAGGCCATATCCGATTGCAGTTTGTGTGCGGGGAGCGGGTCCTTTATCAATTACACCGTAAGCACGGAATCCTGAAAGAGCTCACAAGTGTCCTTCAAGTACCGGAAGAGACTATGGTACCGACGGCCCGCCAGCTGATCGCCAAACAGAAAGAGCAGGAGAAGGCACTGGAAGGATTGAAAGAGGTGCTGTTGACGTATGAAGCTGAAGGGTTACCTGGAGTCCAAAAAGAAGGCTATATGCTTATCCAAAGAGCTTACAATGACAGACCAATCCAGGAACTTCAGAAGATTGCACAGCACATCAGCTCCAAGAGAGAAGATGCGATTGTGACGCTGGTCGTGCATAATGATCAAAAGCTTCAGCTCGTAGCGGCTAAGGGATCGCTCCCAACTATTAACTTAAGAGAAGTCGCACAAAAAGTATTCCCACTCATCAATGGGAAAGGCGGCGGGAAAGAGTCGCTTGTTCAAGGTGGGGGAGAGGCTGTTATGAGTAAGGAAGAATTGCTTGAATTTCTGGTAAGTCAACTATAATAAAGTGTAAAAGCCACTCGGTATGACCGGGTGGTGTTAACAATTAAATAAGGGGAGATTTTTGGATTCGAATATTTTGTAGTTTAATCAAACGTTTGTTTAAACTCAAAATCATATCGAGTACACCCCCCAACCCTAATCATTCGATATCCCACCCAATATTGGTTAAAATAGAAAAGACTCATTCATGTTCAACAATTGGCTATAGCTTAAAGGAGAGAAATACATGACGAACTATGCAGATGATAGTTTAGCGTTGCATACAGATTTGTATCAGATAAATATGACGAAGGCGTATTGGGATGATGATTTCCATAATCGAAAGGCTGTTTTTGAAGTGTTCTTTCGAAAGCTGCCTTTTGGCAATGGATATGCGGTATTTGCCGGGCTCGAACGGATCATTGAATATGTGAAAAAGTTTCATTTCTCGGAAAGTGACATCGAATACTTACGGGAGTTGGGATATGAAGAGGCGTTTCTGGAATACCTGGCGGAGCTTCGTTTCACCGGGACGATCCGGTCCATGCAGGAAGGGGAGGTTGCGTTCGGGAATGTCCCCCTTGTCCGGGTGGAGGCGCCTCTTGCTCAGGCTCAGTTATTGGAGACGGCGATCTTGAATATTGTGAACTACCAAACGTTGATTGCAACGAAGGCAAACCGGATCAAGCAGGTGGTACAGGATGAGGTTGTGATGGAGTTCGGGACGAGACGTGCCCATGAGCTGGATGCAGCCATTTGGGGAACGCGGGCTGCATATATCGGGGGCTTTGATGCGACAAGTAATGTCCGGGCCGGGAAGTTATTCGGCATGCCGGTTTCCGGAACCCACGCCCATGCCATGGTCCAGGCTTACCGTGATGAGTATCAGGCCTTTCATAAGTATGCAGAGAGCCACAGGGATTGTGTATTCCTCGTGGATACGTATGATACCTTGAAATCCGGTGTCCCGACGGCGATTAAAGTAGCGAAGGAGCTTGGCGACAAGATCAACTTCAAGGGGATCCGCCTTGATAGCGGAGACATGGCGTATCAATCAAAGATTGCCCGTAAGATGCTGGATGATGCCGGCTTTACGGATACGAAGATCATTGCCTCCAATGATCTGGACGAGTATACGATTTTGAACTTGAAGGCTCAAGGGGCGCAGATTGATGTATGGGGAGTCGGGACGAAGCTGATCACGGCATACGATCAACCAGCTTTAGGTGCCGTGTACAAGCTCGTGTCCATTGAAGGTGAATCAGGTGAAATGGAAGACACAATCAAAATTTCGAGCAATGCCGAAAAAGTTTCAACTCCTGGGATGAAAAGGGTTTACCGTATCGTCAATACGGTTAATCATAAATCAGAGGGCGAATATATTGCCTTGGATCATGAACACCCTGAAAGTCAGGAACGGTTGAAGATGTTCCATCCCGTTCATACGTATATCAGTAAGTTCGTCACGAATTTCGAAGCGAGGGAGCTTCATGTGGATGTTTTCAAGGACGGAGAGCTCGTGTATGATACGCCTCCATTAGAAGATATGAGAAGCTTCGTGAATGAAAATCTTGAATTGTTATGGGATGAGTATAAACGTTCCATGAACCCGGAAGAGTACCCTGTGGATCTAAGTGAAGAGTGTTGGAATAATAAGATGGATCTGATTCATCGTGTAAAAGCCGAAGTGAAAGAAAAACATAGCGGAAATTGGTGAGTTTGCCTATGTTTGGGCAAGATAAAAAGATATAATATGGTGTGATAAAACCTAACATGGAGTGTGAAAACATGGATTCTCTTCAAAAACAAATCGTAGAAGAAATGATGGTCTCCCCGGAAATCAATCCGCAGGAAGAAATCCGTCGCAGCATCGACTTTATGAAGGCTTACTTGAAGAAGCATTCATTTATGAAAAGTCTGGTCCTTGGCATTTCAGGAGGTCAGGATTCTACTTTATTAGGTAAACTTGCACAGATGGCCATTGATGAAATGAATCAGGAAACCGGTTCATCTGATTATGCTTTCTATGCCGTCAGACTTCCTTACGGGGAACAGGGCGATGCCCAGGATGCCATTGATGCCGTGGAATTCATCAACCCGAGCGTGTCGATGACGGTCAATGTCCAGCCCGCTGTCGATGCAAGCGTCGAAACGTTGAAGAAGAACGGCATCGAGCTTTCCGACTTTGTCAAAGGGAACGAAAAGGCACGTGAACGGATGAAAGTGCAATTTGCCATTGCCGCCATGAAAAATGGCGTGGTGCTCGGTACGGATCACTCTGCTGAAGCAGTCACCGGCTTCTACACCAAATACGGTGATGGAGCGGCAGATCTCGTTCCCCTTTTCCGCCTGAACAAGCGTCAAGGGAGAGCGCTTTTGATCGAGCTCGGCTGTCCCGAACACTTATACAATAAGAAACCGACAGCGGACCTGGAGGAAGATCGTCCGCAGCTGTCGGATGAAGAAGCCCTTGGCGTCACGTACGATCAGCTGGACGATTACCTGGAAGGGAAAGAAGTACCCCCTGAAGCCAAGAAAACCATTGAAGGTCATTACCTGAAAACACAGCACAAACGTCATCTGCCGGTCACGGTGTTTGATGATTTTTGGAAATAATCAAGTGGAAAAGCCGATTCTCGTATAATGGAGAATCGGCTTTTTAAATTTGAATGGAAGCAAGATGCTTCTACAAAAATTGGAAAAATCCATCACCTAAAAGTCCCTCATATCCTACCAATGCCCCAAAAATTATCTACTAATTTCCCAATTTATAGAGGATTTTCGACTTTTTAAACGAAAGTAGTAATAGGTAAAGATGAGTTTGAATCATTCAGGAGGGGTACGATGTCACATGAAATGGTGAATCCGAAGTTGCAAAGTATCATTGATAATATAGAGAAAGTCATGATCGGGAAGAGGAAGGTAGCGGAACTGAGCATCGTTTCCCTGCTTGCCGGGGGACATGTTCTGCTTGAAGACGTTCCGGGTGTAGGGAAGACGATGATGGTTCGCGCATTGGCGAAATCCGTTGGGGCGAGCTTTAAACGAATTCAATTCACCCCGGACTTACTGCCTTCTGATGTGATTGGGGTATCGATTTATAACCCGAAAGAGATGGAATTTAATTTCAGACCTGGGCCGATTATGGGGAACATCATTCTTGCGGATGAAATCAACCGTACATCACCAAAGACACAGTCCGCTTTACTTGAAGGGATGGAAGAAAGCAGCGTGACGATTGACGGGATGACACGAAAGCTCGATAAGCCTTTCTTCGTTATGGCGACCCAGAATCCGATTGAATACGAGGGAACCTATCCGCTTCCTGAAGCTCAGCTTGACCGATTCCTTCTGAAAATGAAAATGGGTTATCCGGAACCAGAGGAGGAGATGGAGGTTCTTCACCGCGCCCAGCGGACTCCGCCGATCGATGAATTGGAGCCTGTTATGACCCTTGAGGAATTGAGGTATATCCAAGGGGATGTCAAGGAAGTATTGGTGGACGACACCATTAAGAAATACATTGTGGAGATTGCAAACCGTACGAGGATCCATGCGAATGTGTACCTGGGTGCGAGCCCACGTGGATCGATTGCCCTGATGAAGGCTTGTCAGGCTTATGCCTTTTTAAGGGGCAGGGATTATGTAGTTCCCGATGATGTTCAATTCCTGGCGCCTTTCGTATTTTCTCACCGGATCATTATGAAGTCGGAAGCGAGATACGAAGGGATTACACCTGAAGAAGTGGTGGAGAGAGTCATGGCGCGAATACCGGTCCCGGTACAAAGGCTTGTGAGATAGATGAAGACGAAACTTCAATTTCTTAAACCGCTTGGGAAGTTTCTGCTCCTTCTTATTCTGATGGGAGTGACTTTTTCGTATGCGATGTTTCAAGGTGGGTTTGTAAGCTGGTTTTTGTTCTACAGTTTTTTGCCTTTTTCCCTTTATTCGGTTTTTGTGTTCTTATATCCGTTATCAGAGTTTTATGTGGAGCGGAGTTTTGAATCTGCTGAGTATAAGGCCGGGGACGAATTGAAGGTGACGATCACCCTGACCCGGAAGCTGCCATTTCCCCTGTTTTATTTGGTGTTGGAAGATGTGGTGACTGATTCTGTCTTTCATCAGTCCGGTCTTCAAAAGGCGAAAGCGATGATTCATCCCGGATTCAGAAGACGGATTAAGCTGACGTATTACATTGATGAGCTTCCCCGTGGAGAACATATCTTTTCTAAAGTCAGGTTCAAAACAGGTGATTTCTTCGGTGTTTTTGAAAAGGAGGCCACGGTGGATTGCGTGGACAGGCTCCTCGTTTACCCGTCGATCGTCGATGTCCCTTATCGACCGTTGGAGAATCGATATGACCAGGGGATGACGACTTCGAGCGTGAAAATCCAAAAGGATACGACGATGGCAACGGGTATCCGTGAGTATCAACCGGGTGACCGCTTCTCATGGATTCATTGGAAGACCTTTGCGAGGACCAATGAGCTGATGACGAAGGAGTTTGAGGAACGTCAGTCTCATGACGTCCTCATTGTCCTCGACAGGGAGTCCTCACAAGCGTTTGAAGCGATGGTGACCTTTACGGCATCGATAGTCAGGTCCATCGTCAAAAAAGGGGCTCAGGTCGGCCTGGTATCAATTGGTGGAGATCATGTTTCATTTCCCATCCGGGGTGGAGATGAGCACTTGAGTCAGCTGAATTATCACTTGGCGAAAGTGAGGCAGGACAGCCCGTTTGCTCTGGGGAAAGTCCTACAGGGAGCGGGATTGAACTATTCTCAATCAGCAGCGGTGCTATTCGTGACCTCATCCGTGTCGAAAAAAATGATAATGAGCGTGAATGAATATGCGAAGCGGAACAGCTCTGTCGTCATCTTTCTGGTGAAGAGGGCAGGAGATGCGTACACGGCAGAAGAGAAATCGTTGAAAGCCTATGCCTCCTCGCGCGGCATTCGATTGCAGGTATGCTTTGAAGGTGATTTCTCCTCGGCATTTCTGGAGGTGAAACGGGCATGAGGCATGAAACAGCAAACGCCTATTTCAAGATCGTGACGTATTTCTTTGGATTCCTACTTTTATGGGAGTGGTTAAAACCACTTAAAGTTGTGACGGATACAGCGAGTCTGACCTATTTTATTGTCTTTATCGCCTTGGCACTCGCCCTGTCTTATTTCCGGATTCATTATGCTATCACGGCATTTGTAAAGATCCTATTTATTCTGTACAGTCTGCATGGATTGTACTACAAGGGCTCTTTTTTCTCTCCCAAGTGGTTCAAGGAGTTCAGTCATGATTTATGGGAGAATCTCGGTCTGACCCTCGGGCGCGAATGGCCAAGTTTGTCTTTTGAGTATAGAAGCTTATTGTTCTTTGTGCTTCTTTGGCTGATGACGTACTTGATCCATTACTGGTTATCTGTCCGGAAAACGATTTTTCTGTTTTATGTGATGACGGTCACTTATGTGTGTTTGATTGATACTTTCACGGTATATGAAGGAGATCATTCGATTATACGCGTCGTCATTTTCGGCTTTCTTCTCATGGGATTACTGGCCCTTGAAAGGCTGGTGCAAAGGGAGAAGCTCCTTGGCTCCAAGATGAGCCGCCATCGCTGGATCGTTCCACTGACGGTGATGCTTACGATCAGCTCGGTGGTTGCTTTTGCAGCACCTAAAGCCGACCCGATCTGGCCGGATCCTGTCCCGTATCTTCAATCCTTTTCTGAGGGTGCCGGTGGAAGTGGTGTCAATAAGATTGGCTACGATACGGACGATACTAAGCTCGGTGGTCCCTTTGTCGGTGATCCAACGGTCATTTTCAATGCAGAGGTGACGAGGGAGCATTACTGGAAAATTGAATCGAAGGATTTATATACGGGGAAAGGATGGGAGCAGTCCATTTCTGACGATCAAAAGGACCCACTCACGTTTGATTCGGGGAAAAAGGTTCCAATCCCTTCACCGGAATCGGATGAAGAGCGGGACCTGGAAAGTGAGAAGGTCATGGTCGAGCGTACATATTCCCATGTCGCTTATCCTTATGGGGTAGAAACGATCAATGGGAATAAAAATGGGTATTTCAGCTTCAATCCCATAGATGAAAAAGTGACGAGTTATAAAGAAGCCGATGAAACGGTTAAGCTTGAAGAGTATGAGCTGTCCTACCGCTCCCCATCCTATTCCCAGAAAAAGATGAAGGCGGCCAATGAAGAGCAGGAGATCATGCAGGTGCCTGAGTTTGTCGATCGCTACACCCAGCTGCCCGATACGACTCCTCAGCGCGTCAAGGAACTGGCGGTTGAAATCACATCGGAAGAGGATAATTGGTATGACAAAGTAAGGGCGATCGAGCAATATTTTTCAAAGGAAGCGTATGTATACGATCAGTTCGATGTAGCGGTTCCAGAAGAAGAACAGGATTACGTGGATCAGTTCCTGTTTGAAACGAAGCGCGGATACTGTGATAATTTCTCTACTTCCATGGTCGTCCTGGTCCGTTCACTCGGGATTCCGGCAAGATGGACTAAAGGCTATACAGAAGGGGAATACAGCAGGCAGGTGGATTCGACATATAAACTATATGAAGTATCGAACAACAATGCCCATTCATGGGTAGAGGTCTTCTTCCCGGAAGTGGGCTGGGTTCCGTTTGAGCCTACTGTCGGTTTCAGCAACAATGTTTCTTATCAGTATGACCTTGATATACCTGATTCTGATGAAAATGAAGTCCCTATTCCGGAGAAAAAGGAAGCACCGAAACAACCCCTGCAGCCTGAAGAAGATACCCCATCTTCCGGTGATGGATTTTCTTTATCGAAGCTTTGGGATGACATCACATCATTCATTGTGGACAATTGGGGCAAAATCGTGATGGGAACCATTCTCCTGATCATCATTGGGATAGCATTATTCCTTGTGAGAAGACGCTGGATGCCGTATGTCCTGATTTTTTACTACCGCAGGAAGTCATCGGATGACGTATTCTCGGAAGCTTATCTGTCCCTCATGAAACAATTGGAAAGATACGGATTGAAAATGGATGACGGTCAGACCTTACGGGGGTATTCGAGATACATCGATCAGTTCTTCGGTACCCGTGAAATGACCAGTTTGACCAATAATTATGAACGTATATTATACGGTCAGAACCCAACATCAGAAGATTGGACAAAGATGAGGGAATTGTGGGAAAATTTAATTAAAAGGACAACCGGTTGACCCGATTGATAACAAAGTATAAAATGATGTCAAATTCAAATAGCGTTCGTTAGCATCCTTCGTATATCCTCGATAATACGGTTCGAAAGTATCTACCCGGTCACCTTAAATGACTGGACTATGAAGGCAGTGTTCTTAGTTGACATCCGTGTATGCAAAAAACTAGAATTCTGCCTTTTTTTAAGGCGAAGTCTAGTTTTTTTTATATTTTTTTTGGAATGCTAACAACAATAGATGGTAGTAGGTAAATAAATTGAAGAGGTGAACTGAATGCTTGGTAAAGAAGAATTGCACAATCAGGAAATGATCGTCGTTTTGGACTTTGGAAGTCAATATAATCAATTAATCACGCGAAGAATCCGTGAGTTTGGTGTTTACAGTGAGCTCCATCCGCATACAGTTACCCTTGAGGAAATCCAGGAAATAAATCCGACGGGGATCATCTTCTCCGGCGGTCCCAACAGTGTGTACGGTGAAGATTCATTCCGTTGCGATGAGCGCATCTTTGATCTTGATATTCCGATTCTTGGGATCTGCTATGGCATGCAGCTTATGACGATGCACTTTGGCGGGAAAGTGGAACGCGCGAAGCACCGTGAATACGGGAAGGCAGCCATCAATATTGAGAAGCAGTCTAAAATATTCTCGAATCTTCCCGAAGAGCAAGTCGTATGGATGAGTCACGGGGATCTTGTAGTCGAAGCTCCTGCAGGATTCGATGTGAACGCAACGAATCCATCTTGCCCGATCGCTTCTATGAGTAACGAGGAAAAAGGGTTATATGCAGTACAATTCCACCCTGAAGTACGACACTCAGAACACGGAAATGAAATGCTGAAGAATTTCGTATTTGAAGTGTGTGGGTGCACAGGCGACTGGTCCATGGAGAACTTCATCGAAATGGAAATGGACAAGATCCGCCAAACCGTGGGGGACAAAAAGGTCCTTTGTGCATTAAGCGGCGGGGTCGATTCTTCTGTAGTAGCCGTATTGATCCATAAAGCAATCGGTGATCAACTGACATGTATCTTCGTCGATCACGGACTTCTTCGTAAAGGCGAGGCTGACAGTGTAATGAAGACATTCGCTGACGGCTTTAATATGAACGTGATTAAAGTGGATGCCCAGGATCGTTTCTTGAATAAATTAAAAGGTGTATCCGACCCTGAGCAAAAACGTAAAATCATCGGGAATGAATTCATTTACGTGTTCGACGATGAAGCGACGAAGCTTAAAGGCATCGAATACCTTGCACAAGGTACGTTATATACAGACATCATTGAAAGTGGTACGGCGACTGCGCAAACCATCAAGTCCCACCACAACGTCGGCGGGCTTCCTGAAGATATGCAGTTCACACTGATCGAGCCTCTGAACACATTATTCAAGGATGA
This sequence comes from Rossellomorea sp. LJF3, assembly GCF_037046045.1. Classification (NCBI taxonomy): domain Bacteria; kingdom Bacillati; phylum Bacillota; class Bacilli; order Caryophanales; family Bacillaceae; genus Rossellomorea; species Rossellomorea sp. LJF3. The sequence goes on from NZ_JBANLY010000031.1 coordinate 21,753, forward strand.
AGTGCGTGCATTAGGTTCTGAACTAGGCATTCCGGATGAAATCGTATGGCGTCAGCCATTCCCGGGACCGGGTCTTGGTATCCGTGTGCTGGGTGAAATTTCTGAACAAAAGCTTGAAATCGTCCGTGAGTCTGATTATATCCTTCGTGATGAAATCAAAAAGGCCGGACTGGACCGTGACATCTGGCAATATTTCACCGTTCTTCCTGACATCCGAAGTGTCGGTGTCATGGGTGACGCCAGAACCTATGACTACACAATCGGTATCCGTGCCGTGACGTCCATCGATGGAATGACGTCCGATTGGGCACGTATCCCATGGGATATTCTTGAGAAAATTTCCACACGCATCGTGAACGAAGTCGATCATATCAACCGCGTGGTATATGATGTGACGAGTAAGCCACCTGCAACGATTGAGTGGGAGTAATATAATAGAGAGTTGTAAAGCTGACAGGTTTCTTCCGTTTCGACAAAGACGGAGAATACCTGTCGTTTTTTGTATTAAACGAACATTATAATGAAAAATATATAACAATGTTCGTATTTTGTATTGACGGGCTCATTTCCGGTTGGTACAATAGTACTGTAATCATAACAAAACATTATAAAAGTATTACGTCGTATAATTTCGGGAATAAGGCCCGAGCGTTTCTACCAAGCTACCGTAAATGGCTTGACTACGAGGTGATGGATGATAGGACCGTTTTTTAGCGGCTATCAATCTGGATCTTAACAGTCAAAGCCTTGAACTCTGGTAGTTCGAGGTTTTTTTATTTTCTACGGCGACTCTATAGGAGGAGTACAAGAATGAGAAATTTCTTTCAGTTTGACCAGTTAGGAACGAATTATAAAAGGGAGATCATCGGGGGATTGACTACCTTCCTATCGATGGCCTATATCTTGATCGTTAACCCGCTCACGTTGACCCTTCAATCTGTTCCGGATCTTCCGGACAGCATGAGAATGGATTACGGTGCAGTGTTCGTAGCGACAGCATTGGCTGCGGCCATCGGGTCGTTGATCATGGGGTTGATCGCGAAATATCCGATTGCTCTCGCACCGGGAATGGGCTTGAATGCCTTCTTTGCTTACACGGTCGTATTGACGATGGGTGTACCTTGGCAATCTGCTTTAACGGGAGTTTTGATCTCCGGATTGATATTCATTGCCTTGACGTTATCGGGCCTCCGGGAAAAAATCATTAACTCGATTCCGGCCGAATTGAAATACGCCGTCGGAGCGGGAATTGGACTGTTCATTACCTTCATCGGCTTTCAAAATGCAGGAATCATCGTAAACAACGATGCAGTATTAGTGGGACTTGGAGACTTAACGAAGGGAACCACGCTACTTGCCATTTTCGGTATCATCATTACGGTGATCCTGATGACAAGGGGCGTTAAGGGCGGTATTTTCATCGGGATGGTCGTAACGGCCGTCGTGGGAATGGTCGCTGGCCTTATTGATACACCGGAAAGAGTAGTGGACGCGGCGCCAAGTCTTGCTCCGACATTCGGGGCAGCGCTGGAACCTTTATTCAATGATGCAGGCAGTATCTTCACGATCCAGATGCTTGTGGTCATCCTGACGTTCTTATTCGTCGATTTCTTTGATACGGCCGGTACCTTAGTAGCGGTAGCCAATCAGGCAGGCTTGATGAAAGAGAACAAATTACCCCGTGCAGGAAAAGCGTTATTCGCAGATTCTTGTGCGACGGTAGTCGGCGCTATTTTAGGAACATCCACCACAACGTCTTATATTGAATCATCTGCAGGGGTTGCGGCAGGAGCAAGGACAGGATTTGCATCCGTTGTAACTGCCATCCTTTTCCTCCTTTCGATTTTCTTCTTCCCGTTACTTGCCGTCATCACATCGGCCGTGACGGCGCCGGCACTCATCATTGTCGGGGTACTGATGGTTTCGTCATTAGGTGAAATCGACTGGAAGAAATTCGAGGTAGCTGTACCGGCATTCCTGACGATTGTCGCCATGCCACTTACGTACAGTATCGCAACGGGTATCGCCATCGGATTTATTTTCTATCCGATAACGATGATCATGAAAGGTCGGGCGAAAGAAATCCATCCAATCATGTATTTTCTGTTTGTGATCTTTGTATTGTACTTTATCTTCCTAGTATAAGAATAGACAAGCATCATCAGAAGCTGATCTCTCGCAGATCAGCTTCTTTTTGGTTTTTATCGGAGAAAGTGTAGAAAATAAATAAAGGGAATAGCTACAAAGGTAGAGAAAGTAGTACTAAGGTAAGAAGTATCAATTGAAAAAAGGGTCAGTTTTCGTTAAAATCATGGAATCGGGTAATGTCGAAAATGGTCGAATATATAGGGAGAATTGAGTATGTCTACTTTAAATGTAAAAAAAGTCCTAAATAATAACGTATTGATTGCTGTTCACGAGAGCTACGGAGAAGTTGTGCTGATCGGGAAGGGGATAGGGTTCAATCAGAAAAAGGGTGATCCCATCCAAAATGATATTGCGGAAAAGATGTTTGTCCTAAAAGGAGAAAAGGAACAGGAGCAGTACAAAAACCTTCTTCCTTTTTTAAATGAAGATATGTCAAACGTCATCATCTCTGCCATCGAATTGATCAGGAAAAGAACCAATTCATTCCTTAACGAGCATATCCACATCGCCCTTACAGACCATATTCTATTTGCCATTAACCGATTGATGAGAGGGATGGAGATACGGAATCCGTTTCTGGTGGAAACGAGAACGCTGTACCCTTTTGAATATGAAATAGCGAAAGAAGTCGTAGGCATGATCAATGATATGACCGATGTGCATCTTCCTGAAGGGGAAGTGGGGTTCATTGCCCTTCATATTCACAGCGCCATGATGAACAAGGATCTTTCCGAAGTGAACCAGCATTCTCAGTTGATCAGTCGTCTGATAGGGATGATCGAACAACAGCTGGACGTTGAAATCAACAAAGAAAGCGTCGATTATATGAGGCTCATACGTCATATCCGGTATACGATTGAACGGGTTTTGCGGGAAGAACGAGTAGAAGAACCAGAAAAAATAGCAAAACTGTTGAAAGAAGAATATCCGGTCTGCTATAATCTATCTTGGAAGCTGATTAAGATGATGCAGCAAACATTGCAAAAGCCCGTGTATGATGCTGAGGCAGTATACCTCACGATGCATCTTCAACGGATTCAAAATAAAGTGAATTAATGTACTTATCTTTCTTACGTGTTACTGATTCGATCAGGCATGAGTGAAGAAGATAATTGAAACGTGTATTTTGGGGTAGTCTATCCATATACGTTCATTATCCTCTTTTCTCATGCCTTTTTTGTTTGGCGCAATCATCTAATTAGTCGAAAAAGAAAAATAAAGGGAGGAAACTCACATGTTTAAAAAGGCTTTTGGTGTACTACAAAAAGTCGGTAAAGCATTAATGCTTCCAGTTGCGATCTTACCAGCAGCAGGACTTTTACTAGCGTTTGGTAATGCCCTTCAAAATCCAACGCTTCTAGACATTGCCCCATTCCTTAATAACGGCGGCGTTGAAACCGTTGCCAGCGTAATGGAACAAGCGGGTGGAATTATCTTCGGAAACTTGGCACTGCTCTTCGCGGTCGGTGTTGCCATTGGTCTCGCCGGTGGAGAAGGGGTGGCCGGTTTAGCGGCTATCGTAGGTTTCCTCATCATGAACGTAACGATGGGTACGGTAGAAGGATTAGGTATTCCAGATGTTACGGGTGATAACGTAGATCCGGCATTTGCAATGGTTCTCGGAATCCCAACCTTACAAACAGGTGTATTCGGCGGTATCATCGTCGGGATCCTGGCGGCGTCAATGTACAATCGTTTTTATCAAATCGAACTTCCTTCATACTTAGGATTCTTCGCAGGTAAACGATTTGTTCCAATTGCAACAGCGGCATCTTCCGTTGTACTAGGATTATTAATGTTATTGATTTGGCCACCGATTCAAGATGGTCTTAACACATTCTCAAACTTTATGCTTGGTGAAAACAGAGCATTTGCAGCATTTGTATTCGGTGTAATCGAACGTTCACTTATTCCATTTGGATTACACCACATTTTCTATGCTCCATTCTGGTTCGAATTCGGTTCTTACACATCTGCAGCGGGAGACGTTGTACGTGGGGACCAGGCAATCTTTATGAAACAAATTCAAGATGGTGTACAAGACCTTACTGCCGGTACATTCATGACAGGTAAATTCCCATTCATGATGTTCGGACTTCCAGCTGCGGCATTAGCGATCTACCATGAAGCGAAGCCGGAACGTAAAGCTGTTGTAGGTGGAATCATGGCGTCTGCTGCCTTGACTTCATTCTTGACAGGTATCACAGAGCCAATCGAATTCTCATTCTTATTCGTGGCGCCAGTACTATTTGGAATTCACACAATCTTCGCCGGTCTTTCATTCCTTACAATGCATCTATTAGATGTTAAAATCGGTATGACATTCTCGGGTGGATTAATTGACTACGTACTATTCGGACTGATCAATCCGCAAACGAATGCCTGGATCGTCATCCCGGTAGGTATCGTGTTTGCGTTCATCTACTACTTCGGATTCCGTTTCGCTATCCGCAAGTTCAATCTAATGACTCCTGGTCGTGAAGATGTAGATGAAGATGACGACACTCCTGCAAGTTCAGCGGGCGATCTACCATACAACATCCTTGAAGCGATGGGTGGACAAGAAAACATCGCTCACTTAGATGCATGTATCACTCGTCTGCGTGTATCCGTCAACGACGTGAAACAAGTAGATAAAAACCGTCTGAAAAAACTGGGTGCTTCAGGTGTACTTGAAGTCGGAGATAACATCCAAGCGATCTTCGGACCAAAATCAGACACGATCAAGTCACAAATGCAAGACATCATCCGTGGGAAAGCTCCACGCAGAGTAGAAACAAATGCAAACGAAGAAGTAGAGCAACAAATCGAAGAGGTGAATCCGGAAGCTCTTCAAACAGAACGTAACAACGAAAAGTTCGTAGCACCGATCACAGGTGAAATTAAAGACATCACGGAAGTCCCTGACCAAGTGTTCTCTGGGAAAATGATGGGTGACGGTTTTGCGATCGTACCAACAGAGGGGACAATTGTTTCTCCTATCACAGGTAAAGTCGTAAACGTCTTCCCGACAAAGCATGCCATCGGACTTGAGTCCAAAGCTGGCCGTGAAGTCCTGATCCACGTGGGAATCGATACAGTGAAACTGGAAGGGAAAGGATTCGAAGCGCTAGTAAAAGAGGGAGACCAGGTAGAAGCAGGTCAACCATTACTGGAAGTGGATCTTGACTACATCAAAGCAAACGCACCTTCCATCATGACACCGATTGTCTTTACAAACCTAAAAGAAGGTCAACAAGTAACAATCGAGAAGTCTGGTAAAGTGAACCGTAACGACGAAAACGTAATTAAGATCGACTAATATTCATATAATAAACCGGCTCACCTGCCATCCTGGAAGGTGAGCCGGTTTTGTTTTTGTTTATATATAGAAGATAGTGGGTGGTATTAATAGAAGAATCGCAAACTCATAGAAGGAGGATATGAAAGTTTTTAAATTAAATCTATTAAATCTATTGACGAATATCTAATAGCTTGATATACTTTAAAAACCGTCGCAAGAGAGCAGCGGGTTACACAAACAACATTCAGCGAGATCATAAAACATCTCAAAAAAAGTTGTTGACAAACACACTGTATTCTTGATATGATGGTCAAGTCGCTTCGGAAGAAGCGCTACATTGAACCTTGAAAACTGAACAAAACAAGACAATACGTCAACGTTAATTCTAGATTTATTTTTAAAGAGCTATTCAAACTTTTATCGGAGAGTTTGATCCTGGCTCAGG
>NZ_JBANLY010000032.1:0-27375 GCF_037046045.1 Rossellomorea sp. LJF3
TATCTCCAATCTATACTTGTTTCTCGACAACTCAAGTATAAAAGACTGGATGATTACGTGCATTTTTTATGTTCAAATTGTGTAAGAACCCCAACAAATATTATAGAACCCTTTTTAATAGGATGATTATAATACATTAAAGTATCTTGCTTCCGGATGAGCGAAGACCATGGCTGTTACCGATGCTTCAGGTTCCATCATGCATCCGTCTGTTAGTTGGATCCCGATTTTCTCAGGTTCGAGAAGCTTAAACAACTTCTTCTGATCTTCAAGTTCTGGACACGCGGGGTACCCAAATGAAAAACGTTGACCTTGATAATGGGTACGAAAACGGTCCTGCATCGTAAAATCTACGGGATCCGGGAAACCCCATCTGCTTCTCATCATTTCATGTACTCTTTCAGCCAGCCCTTCTGCTGTTTCCAAAGCAATGGCCTGCAAGGCGTGACTTTCCAGGAACCTTCCTTCTTCTTTCAACTCTTTAGCCCACTGCCTGATTTTCACACCTGCCGTTACAGCGAAGAATCCGACATAATCCATTTCCCCACTTTCAACGGATTTCAAGTAATCCGCTAAACAGAGATGCTGATTCCCTGATTGCCTCGGAAAATGAAATCGTTCTATTTCTGTTGATGAATCTTCCGGGTGATAAATGACAACATCTTCACCATCGGACTGAGCAGGAAAGAATTGATATCGTGCAGAGGCATGGATCATTCCTTGCCTTTTTGCTTTTTGGAACAATTCATCCGTCACGGCTTTCAGGCGGATGGTTCGTTCGTCCCCTTCTTCCAGCAATCTTGAAATTTTCCCTTTGATGCCTAAGTGATGACCAAGAAGCATTTGCTGATTGATATAGGGGTGGATTTGATCCAATGAAAATTCCTTTATGGTATGGGGCATCAAGTCTTGTGGAACATGAACCTTAACATCCTTTGACACGGCAGAGCGTGCTTTCACTGCAACAGATGATGTATCTCGGCCGGACGATTCTTCATGTATTATGAGTCTGCTTTGTTTCTCCTGGTATTCCTCTTCCAGTTTTAGTCTTGTTTCCTCATGTTGAATTCCATTCATGATACTCAACCCATCCATTGCATCCTTTGCATAGAGCACCAGCCCGTCGTACTCCATGCCGATTTTGTTTGTAGTGAACTTTCGGGTGAGGGCGGCACCCCCGACTACTAGAGGAACTGAAATATCGGCCTGCTTTAAATCTTGAGCCGTGATGACCATTTGTTGAGCAGACTTCACCAGGAGACCCGACAAACCTACGATGTCGGGCTTTTCTTCCCTTATGACTTGAATCAGTTCCTGTGGAGTAACTTTAATGCCTAAATCAATCACTTCATATCCATTATTACTGAGGATGATATCAACAAGATTTTTACCGATGTCATGAACATCCCCCTTAACCGTAGCCAAAATGACTTTGCCTTTGGAAGAGGAGCTTTCCATTTGTTCCATATATGGTTCCAGATGAGCGACGGACGCTTTCATGACCTCGGCACTCTGTAATACTTCGGCAACGATCAGCTGGTTATCATTAAATAATCTTCCAACTTCGCTCATTCCGGCCATAAGAGGACCATTGATGATATCCAGGGGAGCGTCATATTTTTCCAAAGCAATGTTTAAATCCGCTATCAACCCCTCTTTCGTGCCTTCCACTACATAATGAGCCAAACGTTCTTCTAAGGTCATTGTATTTACAGGAGCCTTTACTTCTTTCTTTTTTCCCCTATAAAATGCTGTGAATTCAGCAAGGGATTCATCCGTCGTTTCAAATAAAAGTTTCTCAGCCATTCGGACTTCTTCCTGGGGAATAGAGGCAAAGCGCTCTAACTTTTCCGTATTGACGATGGCATAGTCGAGTCCAGCCTTTGTACAGTGATAAAGATACACTGCATTGAGGACTTCCCTTCCGACAGGGGGCAGCCCGAATGAAACATTGCTGACGCCAAGTATATGAGGGCAATCAGGCAAGGCTTCTTTAATCTTCTTGATCCCTTCCACCGTACTATTGGCTGATCCTATATATTGCTGATCCCCCGTACCGACAGGGAATACGAGGGGGTCAAAGATGATGTCTTCAGAAGCTATCCCATATTTCTCCGTTAACAGTCTATGGGAACGAAGGGCAATGTCCACCTTTCGCTCAACAGATACACCCATTCCCTTCTCATCGATCGTCCCGACCACCACTGCCGCTCCGTAGGCTTTCATCAGTTTAGCGACCTTTGCAAATCTTTCTTCTCCATCTTCGAGATTAATTGAGTTAATGATCACTTTCCCTTGACAAAATTTCAAAGCGGCCTCAAGCACCTTCTCATCCGTCGAATCGATGACAAGTGGGACTTTTACTTTCTTTACAACTTCCTGAATAAAAACATTCATGTCCTCTACTTCTTCCCGGTCAGGGTCGGCAAGGCAGATATCGATCACCTGGGCACCGTTTTTCACCTGTGCCCTTGCAATCTCTGACGCTTCTTCTATCTTATTCTCAGCAATCAATCGTTTGAATTTACGTGAACCGATGACATTCGTCCGTTCTCCGACCAGAATCGGTCTTCTGTCTTCATCCTCGTAGATGAAAGCTTCAATACCCGACACCGCATGGGGATGAGACACATTCGGTGTACGGGGCTGGAATCCCTTCACCACCTCTGAAAGTGCACGAATATGCTCCGGTGTCGTCCCGCAGCACCCTCCTACAAGATTCAGCCAACCTTTCTCCGCGAAACCTTTCATCTTTATACTGAGGGAATCAGCTGTCTCATTATAATTCCCTTCTTCATCCGGGAGACCGGCATTCGGATAACAGCTTACATAGGTAGTGGCTAAATCCGATAATGACCGGACGTGGTCACGCATAAATTCAGGCCCCGTTGCACAGTTCAGGCCAACGACCAAAGGGTTTAAATGTTCAAGGGATAAATAAAATGATTCGATTGATTGTCCGGCGAGAGTAGTGCCCATTGGCTCAATGGTTCCGGATAACAAAATCGGGATTTCTTTCCCTCTGGATTCAAAAGCCGTTCGAATGCCCAGATTCGCGGCTTTTACATTTAAAGCATCCTGACTCGTTTCAAGTAATAGCACATCAACTCCTCCATCGAGAAGGCCTTCTGCTTGAACACGGTAGTTGTCTGCCAGTTCATCAAAGCTCACTCCCCCTGTTACGGATAACGTTTTCGTAGTGGGCCCAAGCGATCCCGCAACGAATCTTGGCCAGTCGGAAGTCGAGGCATCTTCTACTGCTTTCCTGGCGATTTCAGCTGCTACTTTGTTGATTTCATATGCTTTATACCCTAAATCATATTCGTCGAGAACGATGGGGGTTGCACCGAAGGTATTTGTTTCAATGACATCAGCCCCCGCTTTCAAATATTCCAGATGGATCTGATAGATTATCTCCGGCGCTGTCAATACAAGATTTTCATTACATCCTTCAAGTTCTTCCCCTCCGAAATCCTCCGGGGATAAATTTGCTTGTTGAAGCATCGTCCCCATTGCTCCATCAAGCACGAGTATTTTTTTTCTAAGCTGTTCTTCAAACAATGTGATGGCCATAGGGAACCTCTCTTTCAGTGTTGGTTTTCTCTTGTATATGATGAATCAGTTCAATGCTCATATCATATCTTACAAAAGGTGTGATCAGATAAATGCCATTAAACAGCTGGATTGCCGTATCCAACAAGTCTTTGGCTATCTCCATTCCGACTGCTCCAGCTATGACGGGATCATTTCCTGCTTCCTTCATTCTTCGTCTCGTTTCCTCCGGCACGTTGATTCCGGGTACTTCATGGTGAAGAAATTCTGCGTTTCTTGAGCTGATCAACGGCATAATTCCGATGAAGATCGGAACATCCAGATGCTTCGTCGCCTCATACACTTGGATCAGTTGTTCTTTCCCAAAGATCGGTTGAGAAATAAAATAGTCGGCTCCTGCTTTCTTTTTCTTTTCCAGCCTCTTTACAGAGGCGTCTAAATGACGGAAGTTCGGATTAAAGGCTGCCCCAACTGAAAATTGAGTCCGTTCCCGTAGTGATTTACCGGAAAACGATATCCCCTCATTATTCTGTTTAATAAGTTCAATAAGCTCCAGGGAAGAAAGGTCATATACAGATGCAGCACCGGGAAAATCCCCGATCTTGGCAGGATCACCCGTTATCGCTAATAGATTGTGTATCCCTAATGTGTGTAAGCCCATTAAATGGGATTGCAGTCCGATCAGGTTTCGATCCCTGCAAGTGATGTGAACGAGAGGTGTAAGATCGTATTTCGACTTCACCAGGCTCCCGATCGCGTCATTACTAATTCTCGGCGATGCGAGCGGATTGTCGGCAAGGGTGAGTGCGTCAATGCCGGCTTCCTTAAGTGCTGCCGCTCCTTGGAAGAACAGTTTCGTGTCGAGATGCTTGGGTGGATCTAGTTCAACGATGACCGTTTTCTTTTCTCTTACTTGCTCATGCAGCAAGCTTCCCCTGATGGATGGAGAAGATAACTGAACTACTTTTTTCTTTTTCACTTCTTTTTCCTTCACAGGCTCCCGGCTTTTCAATCTTGAAGCTACAGAACGAATGTGATCTGGTGTGGTTCCACAACATCCCCCAATGATTCTCGCACCCTGTAGACGCAATTCATTGCTGATATCACCAAAGTAATCAGGCTCAGCAGAGTAATAGAATCGACCTTCTTCATAGTTTGGGAGACTCGCGTTTGGATAGACAGATAGAAATGCCCTTTTCGGCAGGGGAACTTCCTCTAATGAATTCACCATATGAAATGGTCCCATCCGGCAATTGATGCCGACAACATCCGCCCCCAATAATTCCAATTGTTGAAGGGCATCTTTGATTTCCATTCCATTTTGAAGGACTCCTGTTTCATGAAGGGAAACCTGAGCAATGATAGGGATATCCGCTTCACGTTTGGCAATGTTCAGCACTGTGGTCAATTCCTCGAAATCATAATAGGTTTCCAGCAATATACCATCTACACCCTCCAATAATAAACAGTAAAGCTGTTCCCGAAAGCTTCTTTTGATCTCTTCGACTGACACATTTTGTCTAATGCCCCTGATTCCCCCGATCGTGCCGAGAATATAAGTGTTTTTACCGGCTGCTTTTCTTGCGAGACGCACAGCGGCTGTATTGATTTCCTTGACCGAATCCTCGAGACCGTATCTTGAAAGCTTTTGATAATTTGCCCCGTACGTATTGGTCTGTATAATATCTGCTCCGGCATCGATATACTCTTTATGGACTTTCAACACTTCATTTGGGTGAGAAAGATTCAGTTCTTCAAAGCATCTGTCCACTCCATATGAATACAACAATGTTCCAATTGCTCCATCTGCAATCAAGATTCTCTCTTTCAATGCTTCCAGCAACGGCTTCATGATCCTTCCTCCCCCTTTACAAATTGATCACGTTGTCTCGATTAATTTTTTGTATACTATCTAAACCGTTCTGAAGATCCTTAATTAATTCATCCGCGTTTTCAAGACCAACGGATAAGCGTAATAACCCATCTGTAATCCCTCTTCTCTCTCTTTCAGCTTTAGGCATAGAAGCATGTGACATTCTTGATGGATAGGATAAAATCGATTCGACAGCTCCTAAACTGACGGCGAATACGGGAATATTTACATGATTGATGAGTTGCTTCACTTCCTCTTCCCCTTTTAACCTGAAGGAAAGAACCGCTCCGGGACCCTCTGCCTGCCGGACTTGAATTTCACGACCGGGATGATAGCTTAAGCCAGGGTAATACACTTCTTTTACTTCCTTTCTGCCTTCTAGGAAGCTTGCAATCTTATAAGCCGACTCTGATGATTCCTTCAATCGGACGTGCAATGTTTTCAGCCCCCTTAATAGCAGCCAGCAATCCTGTACCCCGAGTACCGCACCAAACGAATTCTGCAGGAAAGCAAGCTTCTCCGCAACCTCTTCATTTCCCGTTACCGCAAGCCCCGCTAATACGTCACTGTGTCCGGCGAGAAACTTCGTCGCACTGTGCAGGACAACATCCACCCCGAGACTGATTGGCCTTTGCAGCAGTGGCGTCATGAATGTATTATCCAGAAATGTTAAACAGTCATTTGCCTTGGCAAGCTTCACGACCCCTTCAATATCCGTGATATTCAATAGGGGGTTCGAAGGGGTTTCCATATAAATCACCTTCGTATTGTGCTTAATTGCACAAGCCACCTCATGAAGGTCTTTCATATTCACAAAAGAGTATTCTATATCAAATTTAGTAAGGACTTCCGTAATCATCCTGTAGGTCCCCCCATATACCTCCTCAGAGACGAGTACGTGATCACCACTCGATAATAAAAGGAAGCTTGTTGAGATGGCCGCCATACCGGATGAAAAGGCAAAGCCCCTTAACCCGCCTTCTAATTCCGCTATCGTTTCTTCGACTGTTTCCCTTGTTGGATTCCCGGAACGGCTGTAGTCATATGTTCCATATTGATCAAAATCCTGTTGGTGGAAGGTTGTAGCATGATGAATCGGCGTAGAAACAGCTCCTGTCTCTTTATCAAATCCGCGGGAATGAATGAGTGACGTCTGAAGTGAAAAAGGTTTTTTACTCATACGTTAACACCTCTTTTTCCAATTGATGAAAAACATTCTCCAAGTCTTCGATCAGGTCATCGATAAATTCTATTCCTACAGAAAACCTGAGCAATCTGTTGCAGATGCCAAGTCTATTTCGTTCTTCTTCAGGAATGTCGGCATGGGTCTGGGTGGCGGGATAAGTGATAAAGCTTTCAACCCCTCCTAAACTTTCAGCAAACGTTATAATCTTCAGGTGTTGAAGGAAGGGACCGACCCATTCTTCCTTAGCAATGCGAAAGGAAAGCATGCCTCCTTTCCCCGGATACAAGACGTCCGCTACACAGTCATGCCCTGCTAGATACTGGGCTAATTTTCTTGCGTTCCTTTCATGCTGGGCCATTCTGAGACTAAGGGTCTTCATCCCTCTTATTAAGAGCCAACAATCAAATGGTGCAAGGACTGCACCGATTGAATTTTGAATGGTATAGATCCTTTCAGCCAAGTCCTCTGTGTTTACAATGACAACTCCAGCCAGAACGTCATTATGGCCCCCTAAGTATTTGGTAGCGCTGTGAATAACCAGGTCCGCTCCCTCTTTGAGCGGTTTTTGCAGAACTGGTGTATAGAAGGTATTATCGACGATTAAGAGCAATCCATTTGCCTTTGAAATGCCGGCAACCTCAGAAATACTTGCTTCGTTCATTAATGGATTGGTTGGTGTCTCAAGAAAAATAGCCTTTGTCCTCTGCGATATGTGATGTGCTATAGAATTAGTATCACTTGTATCAACAAAATGAAATTTGATATTATATTGAGCTTCATACTGAAGGAATAAGCGGTAGCTTCCTCCGTAAAGATCCTTGGATACAATCAATTCGTCCCCACATGAGAATAAACCAAGGATTGCCTGAATCGCAGCCATTCCCGAACTGAATGCAAATCCTCTATGCCCCTCTTCCAATTGAGCCAGTGTTTCTTCAAGGGTCGCCCTCGTTGGATTTCCTGTTCTCGTATAATCATAACCGGTTGGTTCACCGACCCCTTTATGTTCATATGCTGTCGAAAGATGAATGGGCAGGCTGACGGCACCAGTAGCTGGATCCTTCCGATTGCCTGCCTGGACAAGCAATGTATCAATATGTTTTTTCAACATTCTTCTCTCCTTTTCGTACCTAGAAAATGAAAAGGGGAAAAAACAAAAAACCTTCTTATGAAAATAAGAAGGTTTAATACGTTCGTTCTCCCTCTTATCGTCCAAGTTGACATCAACTTGCTGGAATTAGCACCATACCTGTAACTGTGGCTGGTTGCTGAGGTGTCTTCGGGCCAGTCCCTCTACCTCTCTTGATAAGAAACAATATGAAATTGTAAAGTGCTTTCCCATAACTTATACCAAACAGAGAAGACTGTCAATGAAAAGTAAGAATTTTAAATTAATTTTTTCATTTAATGAAATTCCCATCGTTGCGGACGCTTGAATAAACAGTGGTAATTAAATCCAATTAATATTGGTGAAGTGCTGTTTAAACAAGATTTTTATAACATGACTTCCTCCTCGGCTTATCGAGTTTCCTAAATCGGGTCGCCCTAATGTTTAACACACTCCAAAAGAGTTTAAACACATAGAAGAATCTTACAAAATTTACAGGAGTGATGATAGTGAAGGGTGTTACGTTCCAAGGAAAAGAAAAGATGGTCGTGAAAGAAGTAGCGAATCCAGAAATTCAGGTGAATACAGATATTATAGTAAGGATTACTGCAAGCGGAATTTGCGGTTCAGATTTACATTTATACAAAGGGGGAATAGAACCGGAACAAGATTATGTTGTGGGACATGAACCGATGGGTATCGTCGAAGAGGTCGGATCGGAAGTGAAAACCCTTAAAAAAGGGGATCGCGTTGTCATCCCTTTTAATATTGGCTGTGGGAAATGTTTTTTCTGTGAGAACCAAATGGAAAGCCAATGTGATGAATCCAATCCCCACGGAGAAGTTGGCGGTCTTTTCGGATTCACCGAAATGAATGGTGGATATCCAGGTGGTCAAGCTGAGTATCTGCGGGTACCATATGCAGACTTCACATCGTTTAAAGTCCCTGAATCAAGTCAGCTGGAGGATGAAAGTGTTCTCTTCCTTTCCGATGTTATACCCACTGCTTACTGGAGTGTAGAAAACAGTGGTGTGAAAAAAGGGGATACGGTCATAGTGTTAGGTAGCGGTCCAATTGGGTTGATGGCCCAGAAATTCGCTAAATTGAAAGGCGCCGAAAGAGTCATCGCTGTAGACCAGGTAGATCATAGACTTGCTCACGCTAAACGTACCAATCAAGCAGAAATATTTAACTTTCAAAATCATAGCGATATAGGGTCGCTCCTGCATGAAGAAACAAAAGGGGGAGCTGATGTTGTGATAGACTGTGTTGGAATGGATGGGACCGTTCAGCCAAATGAATCGTTCGGTTCTGACTTTGATAATCAATTTGGGACAATAAGTCCGATCAAGACAGCTTCAGAAGCGGTTCGGAAGTTCGGAACTGTTCAATTGACGGGTGTATATGCAACAGAAGCAAATCGATTTCCCTTAGGGGACTTTTTCAGCAGAAATGTTTCCATTAAAATGGGACAAGCCCCTGTGATTCATCTGATGCCAAAATTATACGATATGATTGAACAGAACCAATTTGACCCTACCGACATCATCACACATACCTTTTCAATTGAAGAAGCAGCAAAAGGGTATGACATTTTCGATAAGAAGTCCGACGGAAATATTAAAGTTATCCTCAAACCTTAAACAGCGGGAAGAAAAGCCGTATTCTGACAAGATGCGGCTTTTCCAATATTTTCATTCTTTAAAATTTCATCATTAAGTGTATCGATCAACGATACACCCCAATCTTTTGTTTGATATCCTTCATGAAAGGTATGATTTTTTTTCTTGCCCTTTTGGCACCATTTTGTAGAATCTGATCAATTGCCTCTGTGTCCCTTAATAATTCGTTGTACCTGTCACGGGGTTCTATCATAAAAGAGTTCATCACAGAAAATAATTCTGCTTTTGCTTCACCCCAGCCAATTCCTGAATGAAACCTCTTTCTCATTATTTCAGTTTGTTCTGACGAGGAGAATTCTTTATATAACGAAAAAATGGCAGAAGAGCCGGGATCCTTGGGTTCCTCGGGAAGAGAGGAATCCGTTTTAATTTTATTGATCAGTTTTCGAAGCTTGTTTGGTTCTTCGAATAATGGGATTGTGTTGTTATAGCTTTTACTCATTTTTCGTCCATCAAGTCCGGGGAGAACAGACGTCTCTTCCTGTATGACATACTCCGGAAGAACAAACGTTTCACCATATTGTTTATTAAAACTTTCCGCTATATCCCTTGCAATTTCAACATGCTGAATTTGATCCTTTCCCACCGGAACTAATTCAGTTTGAAATAGGAGAATATCCGCTGCCATCAATATCGGATAGGTGAATACTCCCATGTTGACTCCAGAATCCACTTCTCTGCCACCATTTTGATTATCTTCCACCATTAATTTATAGGCATGGGCCCGGTTCAATAACCCTTTTGGTGCAAAACAAGAAAGGATCCAGCTTAATTCAAAGATTTCTGGAACATCAGATTGACGGTAAAAAATCGCTCTATCTGGATTCAAGCCTAAAGCTAACCATGCTGCCGCCACCCCATAAGAAAGTTCTTTCATTTCAACGGGATCATGGATCTTTGTTAAGCCATGATAATCCGCAACAAAATAAGCGGTGTTATAAGATTGATTCTCTGCCAATTCCAATGCAGGTTTAATCGCGCCAATATAATTCCCCAAATGAATACGACCAGTGGGCTTGATACCCGTCAGAACTTGTTTTTTCATCGCCATCATACCCTCCGTTGAAAAAAAATAAAAAAACACAAAAAGGGCTTCCCATCCTCTAAAAAAGGACGGGAAACCCGTGGTGCCACCTTCATTCGCCTACACTTTAGTAGACGCACTCATCTGTACAGAAGTCGCCTTCAATACATCGTCCCTTTTATCGGTGAGACCTTCCGCCAAAACCTACTTCCTTTCAGCCTGGATGCTCAAAAGCCCATTCAACGATTTCACCATACTGATTCTCACCAGCCATCAGCTCTCTTAAATGTTTCGATCGTCTACTTTTCTTCTTCATCGCACTTAACCATATATAGTGTTTCCATTATTTTAATGTATAGGGAAATAATGGTCAAGTGGGTATAAACACATTTTAAATTTCCTTAGACGAAAGGGGAAGGAAGAGCTTTATGCCTCGCTTATTAAAAGGAAGAAACTTCATATCCGCGATCAAATGACTCGCATATCCGATGACACATGCTTCAAATACTCCATCAATCATGAAAGAAGACTCGAGATAACGAGCGATGATAGCATAATATATCATTCCCAGTACGGAGTGGGTATAACTGCGATGTGAGACGAATGAAGCAATAAATATATAAATGCCAAGTAACCATAACCATATTTCATTTAATTGCCACCCACATGCTGTCACACCTATGCCAGTAATCATCAGCATCCTTCTCTGGGTGATGAAGCTTGTGAGTAACATCATTCCTGCCCCATAGCCAATCCCAAGCCACCGTTCTTTCCCACTGCCTTCAAGATAGCTGTACACCATCATGAGAAAGCCGATGATTTGCGCCACAGACCTGATCATTTTGGGTGAGAAAGTAACTTTGTTACTTAGCTTTCCGTCAATATCCAAATCCGGCATGAGTCCGGATATCCCGCCAATTGCTACAAGTGCGGCTGTCGCTCGCGGGCCCGATCCAAATGAGTTCGCCACGATAAAACCTGTTGCTGCTCCAATTGCCATATGCGCTGTGCCGTTCAATGTTTCTCCTACTCTCTTTCACAATATGTATGTACCAGGTATTCATGATAGCCTTCATTATCCATTCTGGCTATGGGAAAGAGGCATTACTTTCTTACATTTCCCGTTCTATTCGATCGATGATTTCTATAAGGTAGGTCCTTTCATGCGGGACGAAATGATGATAACCGACCATTTCGCTTATATAATTCTTCCCCCCATCTTTGGTGACAACAAATCCTTCCAGTTCGATTTCGACTTTATCGCGATGAATAAGCGATTTGAAATCGGACAGGGTTGAGCGAAAGATGCCTGAAACTTCCTCCGGCTGAAGCTGAAATTCCTCATATGAAACCCGCTTGGTATAGAGGAATACATTTGTATGCTCCCGGTCTATCATTCCTTCTTGAATGAGTTCCCCTTTCACAATCCCCAGACCCTTCAATTCCTCAAACAAAACCTTAATTCCCAGCTCTTCGTGGACTTCCCTCACACCGTCTTCAATCTTCTCATCGGACATGATGTGTCCTGCGGCCGTAATATCCAAAAGACCGGGATAATCCTTCTTATTATCACTTCTTAATTGAAAATAGATGAAGGTTTCCTTCAAATCGTCATCATAACGAGCAAACCAGCAGTGAAAGGTCTCGTGCCAGTACCCTTTTGCGTGGACCTCAGATCGGCTCTTGACACCTATCCTATCTCCATTTTCATTCAATACGGCCAGTTTTTCCTGCCCCACTTGATCACTCCTCTCCCTTATTTCACATTCTCCAAATAATCTCTGATTTCAATCAGATCACCGACCACTACATCTGCTTCTTTCAATTCATGTTCCTGTGAAAAATCAAAAGCACATCCGATGGAGAGGAACTCATTCGCCTCGGCTCCTTTAAAGTCCGATCGTCTGTCCCCGATCACAATTCCGTGACTGAGATCATGATCCACCTTCACTTTCCGAATTAGTTCACCCTTATCCTCAGAGTCAATATCCTCAATGCTATAGCAGGATAAGATCCATCGATCCAACGCGTAATATTCCACGATTGCCTCGAGATAACGGGGATAGCCGTTACTTGCCACAAAAATCGGAAATCCCCTTTCGGACAAATAGGCTAAGAGGTCCTCTGTATGTGGATAGAGCGCGCCCATCCCGCCCAGTATGTTTTGAATCAATTTATCCTGAAATACTTCATTCACTCTTGCATGTATATTTAGGGAATCCAGGGGCAATAGGGTCCTCCACACATCCGAAAGGGGGGCTCCCATTATTTCTCTATATCTTTCGAGAGGTGTTGCCCCCTCCCACATTCTTTCATCTCTAAGTAATTGGAAGGTATCATGAAGTGAAGCTTCAAGTATGCGGTCTGTTTGAAATAATGTACCATCCATATCAAATATCATTGCTGCTTTCATCTATATTCTCCTTTATTGCCATACGCACAGTCAGTATCCATGATGATTCAATCTTTCCACGAGCTTTCACTAAGCCATATCTAATCATATCAAATTTTCGCCTACTGCGAGGCAAACAATCTATAAAGAGGATTAACTGGGTCCACCATCCTCAGACATAAAAAAAGACACGTGAGACCTTCCTCTTGTGTCTTTTGCTTTTACAGTATTCTCCGTTTTCTAAGAAGCGTTCGGAAGGTAAAGAAGGACCGCCAACATCATGCCGATCACAGAGAAGATGACAATTGTGACTGCTATCGACCTGTGATACTTAGAAACATGTTTCTTCTTTGACACATTAAAAAACGTAAATGCCATTAACGAAAGAACAAACAAAGCTATAAACAAGAGCTCGCTCATGGACAATCCCTTTCTTTAATTAAGGTGTTTATATCTATACTATATGAGAACACTTTACCATATTTTCTTATTCAACAAAAATTTTTACCTCCGTACACCATGAACTAGATGGGACTAGAAGTAATAATAAAGCCAGGGGGGTGTCTTTTGTAAGGCTTTTTCCCAGGAGGGCAGTTCATCGAAAGCTTCCATGGTCAGCTTTTCACTATCCTTCATATCATTTTCAATTAGGGATTCCAATTGCTGCGCCACTTTTTCATCCCGAATGATGCAGTTGCTCTCATCATTTAAGTAAAAGCTGCGCGGATCCCAATTGGCTGTCCCTACGTCGGCCCATGCATGATCTACAACTATCACCTTACCGTGAAAAAATCCCTTCTGATACAGATATAAATCCACGCCTTCTTCTAAAAGGCTCTTTTCTATCCTGTAACTAACGGGTTTGGTGAACCAGGCATCCGTATCATCCGGTACAAGGATATTCACCTCGACCCCTCTCTTCACAGCATCTTTCAATGCGGTGATAAGCTTATTGTTGGGGATAAAATATGGGGTTGTGATGGTCACACTCGTTTCTGCTTCATTTATCCAGTCAATGGTTCTTTCAATAAGAGGATCTCCAGTAGAGTAAATGAAATGAACACTGCCTACAGTGCTTGCTGACGTGTATGGTCGAGGAGCACTCTTTATACTCTCGCCACCGTCCTCCGTCCAATCTTTTTTGAACTGCTTATATACTTCTTTACCCGCATCACCTACCAACCGAATATGGTAGTCCCTCCAGTAGCCAAGCTTTGGATCTTTTCCAAGATATTCATCCCCCATGTTGAATCCTCCAATATAGGCAATGGTTTCATCTATGGAAATTAGCCTGCGATGGTTCCGGTGGTGAAGGGAATAGAAAATATTCTTAAATTTAATTGGTCTGCTTTTCGTCACCTTTACTCCGGCCTTTTCCAGCCTCTTGATGGACTTTTTCTGAATATCTGATCCAAGATAGTCAACAGATAGACGGACATCCACACCCGTTTGAGCTTTTTTCATCAATACATCAAAAAACTCTTGAGAGACTTCGTCATCCCGAATGATAAAAAAGTGGATCCAAACATATTGTTTTGCGGACTCAATATCCTTAAAAAGGTTTTTATAAAAGCTTTTTCCTGTATTAAAAACGTCAATTGAAGCATTGCTTGAAAGGGTTTCTGTCATCGGGTGAGTTCTCGTATAGTTTTTCAAACCTTGTTTTACATCCCATTGCATGATGAGTAACAATACCACGGATATCCCGGTCACGGCCATCACCGCTATTATTGCTTTCTTCAACACGAGAATCCCCCCTTTCATGGTATTGATAGCTTTTGTTTATAGGGAAGGACTATACATCCGCTGTCAAAGTTTATCGATGAATAGGCTGAGTGAGAAGCAATAAAAAGGCTGGGATAAATGCGTTTAGTTAAAAGAAAATCCGAACGATATTCGAGATTCATTTTTTGAAAATCGAATTCGTTCGGATTTGTCAGTTTTACGAAAATATTTTTAATGGAGCGAGTGATGGTTGATTTCCGCCTGAGGAAAGCGAAGTCTTGCACGGAAATCAATAGCGGTGTAACAAGTGATCCTATCAAATTGTTTGATTGTTCGTCTTTTGAAATGGAATTAGTTATATTCCAGCCACTTACTTGATTTTCTTATTGATCTTCAACAATGTATAGATATACCGGGCGATGACGAATAGAATGCCTCCTATGAACGAACCCATTGTGTTCATCATCCAATCATCAATATCCGTTGCTCTTCCTAAAGGCAAGTAGTATTGAGCCAACTCAATTCCAAATGAAAAGAACCCCCCAAGGAAAGTGACCATTAATATTAATTGTTTAGATTGTCTCATCCACCAGGCAAGAAAAAAGGTGAAGGGAATAAACAATATAATATTGGCAAGGAGATTACGGATCGGTACATCCAAATGATTACGGTACAATAAATTCAACTTTAAATTGGAGAAAGGATCGAAATTCACTGAACCCTCTGAAACGTTTTCCAGTGGAGTCAAGGTGATCAAACAGATGCCACCGATTGAAATACACGTAAATAATACAGGGAGTAAGTTCAGCCACCTGCCCTTACCCCTTCTTTTCTTCCAAAAGGAGATCGCAAAGATAAGGGTAACCGTCACAATGATCATAATCGGAAGCACCCAGCCAAATGCGCTCCATAACTCTTTCATATTTTCCTATCCTACTTTCTACTATGCCACAGAATGATCAGCAGCAATTTATACTTTAGTTATGTTGATCAACCGGAATATACTTTCTTCCCACTCATACTTTATCTTTAAAGCCAATCCATTTTCGTTTCCCTTCTATGCGAAGCGTCAACCCTTCTTCATCAAGTTTTTCTAAAAAAGGAATCATATATTTTCTGGATAAGCCGAGTACTTCTTTCGCTTCACCTACATGAAATGCATCATCTGTATGCTTCCTCAAGCGAATGGTTGCGTCGTTAAACACCCTAAAGGAATAAGCTTTCTTTTCGTCCAGGGGTACTATTTTCTTCTCCTGTACAAAGAATCGAGTGAAGTCCGATTGCCACTTCTCCTGTATTCCTACCTTCTCATAATACTCTTCCATGTCTTTTACCTGTGTACCGTCCTTTTCCAGTAAATCGAGTAGCTGAATGCATCGCTTTTCCCATGCAGGTGGGAGATGGGGAGTGAACCCAACTAAATGAACGAGACCTTTTCCCTCGACCCAATTTCCGTCCTCCAACACATAATCTGCCAGACTTTCAGGATATTCACTCAGGCGTTGCTTCAATTCTGCACGATTGACCCCCTTTAATAAAGGGAATTTCTCATGAAATGTCAAGAGGAAATGTTTCATCGCATCTCGGCATTCTTTTACAATTTCACAATGGGTTATGGTTGTATCAGAAAGTTGAATCCATCCCTTTTCCCCGAGTAACTCAGTCATACATTCTTCTGAAATGGATCCTTCCTTTTTCAGCGTTTCCCTATCAAGGGATTTATATCGATCAAGTACTCTTAGCGCCCGTTCACCCGGGGTTCCTTCAATCAGGGATTTAAGGTAGCCAATCGTTTCTTCTCCAAACCGGTAATTCCCCCCGTTTGGCTGTATGATCCACCCTCCACCGATGGTTTCAACCGGTGAGGGCCTCCTGAGAATAAAACGATCTCCCCGTTTAACCATGATGGATTCATCCAGGCGTATCTGACACAGAATCATGTCTGTCTCTATACCTGCCTCCACTTTATTTCGATCAAAGAACACGAGCTTCCCAAGGACCTCAGAGGTACCTGTATGGATCTTGACCCGCATTCTCTGTTTGATTTCATATCGGACAGTATGTAGCACTTGTATGCAAACGTCCATTGTGTTTGTCATAAAAAGGTGAGGGGACGAGACCAGTACATTTCCCCGTTTAAGGGATTTATGGTCCACACCGGGGAGATTGACAGCAGCCCGTTGACCGGCGTATCCCTTTTCTGCCTTACGGTGGTGAACCTGAATTTGTTTCGCTTTTGTATGTATTCCGAGCGGTAGAATGGTCAGATCCTGACCCGTTTCCAGACTTCCTTCATAAATCGTTCCCCTCACCACCGTTCCCTGCCCCTTTACAGTAAAAACCTGATCAACAGGTAATCGAAAATCCCCTGCAATATTCCTTGAAGGCAGACCTTTCAAGGAGGAAATGATGGTTTCTTTAAGGGCCTTCACTCCTTCGCCTGTCAATCCGTCGGCCGATAGTATGGGAGAGCCTTCAAATTCGGTTCCCATCAATTCTTCGCTGACTTCTTCCAGGGCGATCTCTCTTAAGTCTTCTTCGACTTTAGAAATTTTCGTCAAGACGACAATGCATTGACTTATTCCAAGAAGGGACAGAATGTTAAGATGCTCTTTCGTTTGCGGCATCACTCCTTCATCAGCTGCAACTGCGAGTACAACAAGATCGATTCCCGCTACACCTGCAATCATTTGACGGATGAAGCGTTCGTGACCCGGCACATCCACTACAGAAATCTCAATCGTATCATCCTCATACAGAGGGGCGAATCCAGGTTCAATTGAAATACTCCGCTCCTTTTCCTCTTTAAACCGATCGGTGTCAACCGAAGTCAGTGCCTTTGTGAGAGTGGTTTTTCCATGATCGATATGTCCGGCCATCCCAATCGTGTAATGGTCCTTTCTCATCCTCTCACCACTTTCTATCTTTTCTTCTTGAATCTGAATACCAGTACCCCTGCCATGATGGAAAAACAAACGGCAAACAGAACACCCTTCCATACTTCCCCGTCTGAAAAGGATTTCACCACCCATATAAAAATGAATAATGTGATCAGTATATCAACTATCAGCATTCCCTTAGAATTTCGAATTTGCACTCACCTGCTGTTCTATAATTTAGCTGTAGATTCCTTAACATTATCATATTCCCTCTTAACAGCACCACCCGGACGAAATCTCGCCATGCAATATTCCCCCGCAAATCGGCCATTTTGGACAATTGAGCCATGTTTGAACCCCTCGTCTTCAAATCCCAATCTCTCATATAAAGCTTTCGCTTTGGTATTAACGTCTATGACTGTCAGCTCAATTCGCTCGATCATCAACCAATTATCCGCCAAATCGATGGCATTCTGAATGAGGCTGGTTCCAATCCCCCTCCCATGATATTGCTCATCAATAAATACGAATAAACTTCCCGTGTGGGAACGTCTGCCGAAGCCTTGGCTTAATCCGCAGAGCCCCACTACCATCCCATCCACTTCTGCTATAAAATCATGCTGGTTGGATGAAGGGTTCTTCAATCTCGATTCAAATTTCTCGAACCTTAAGCTCGGTAACGCGATGATATTTGGTAAAACCGTCTTTTGACGCATGATTTCTACTATTCTTTCAGCATCTTTTACTTCGATCGGACGAATCTTCATCGTTTCAGCTCCCCATTCCTTTTCATCATTATAATCGTTGGCATCCTAATATTGGAATGGGAAATCGCAAAAAAAAAAAAAGAGAATCACGCATCCTGTGATTCTCTTAGGAGGATTTATTCTGATCCTTCCTTACTTAATGTTTTCATATCCTGAACGATTTCATCATATGGAACATCACTGTTGCCACTGTATGTTTTAACGACGGTGCCTTCCTGGTTCACCAGATAGAAGCTGGTCCCATGAATCATCTGATCGGAATTGGGGTCGTCCGCAACGATTGAACGAAAGGAATGTTCCGCAAGGTCCTTCACTTCATCGAATTCATAACCGGTCAAAAGCTCCCATTTACTTGTGTCTGCTTCAAAGTTTGATATGTACTCTTTTAATGCGTCTGGTGTATCTGTTTCCGGATCGACACTGAAGGAAACGATTTTATAATCCTTTACTCCTTCTTCTTTTAACTTCTTTTGCAGCTTTGTCAAGTTGAATGTCATTGGCGGGCAGACTGTTTCGCAACTGGTAAAGATAAAATCGGCGATCCAGACCTGTCCCTTTAAATCTTTTAAGCTTACTTGTTTATTATCCTGGTTCGTATAGGAAAATTCCTTCACTTTATAATCCGTTTCCGCTTGAAAGTCACTATTGTTGCAACCTGCAAGGAGTATCCCGATGATGGTCATCACCACAATGAATGATTTGGTTTTTGACATCTTTATCTCCTCCGACTTGATCTGTCTCTTCCATTCTATGTTAGTAAAAAGAGGATAAAAAAACAATTCCTGCAGAGAGGATTCATTGTCTATTTTGTGAAACCTCTGTCACTGGCAATTTCCTCTCTGGCATTCATTCTTCCCTCTCTTTCATCTTCTTCTTTGAAAAAAGATAGTGCAGGGTGAACCCATGAACGACCATAATCGTAAGGAAGGCAAGGAAATAATAGAATACGCCCATCACCCCGTCTGAAATATCCTCTGTAATGAGCCACCATACAGAGGCAAAGGCAAGAAAAACGAATTGAAGTGCGACTCCTTCTAAAAAGGGTTTCTTATAAGAATTAAAATCCAATAATCTCTTCCAGCTCCAGCTGATTGCAACGACAGCAGATACTACTAATAGCAATATATAAATGCTTATTTGCATAGTGATGGCTCCCCTTTCTGTCGACCTACCTTCATGTTATGCAATCCAATTGGAAAAAGAAAGAGAAAAAGGAAAATTATTTGGTGATTTCCTTTTCTCTGTCACCACTATTCTCCACCTCATGAAACTTGTCAGGATGGGAACGATACCACCGCTCTGCAGGATTTTACGCTAAAAACTGGAATTCCGTCCTGCTTCCATTCTGTGATGAAATGACTTCCAGTCGTGCATCAATTCTCTCTTTCAGCTCTGGAACATGTGATATTAACCCTACTAATCGCCCGCTGCTTTGTATATCCATTAATGCTTCGATTGCCTGATCAAGTGATTCCGGATCGAGTGTCCCGAACCCTTCATCAATGAACATCGTATCTAATGATACTCCGCCGGCGTATTGCTGGACCACATCAGCAAGTCCAAGGGCTAAAGCCAGGGAGGCCTTGAAGCTTTCCCCTCCTGATAATGTTTTGACATGTCTCTCCTGCCCTGTATATTGGTCAAAGACCAGGAGTTCCAATCCGCTCTGAACATTTCCCTTGCTTCGGTCCGTTTTCCGGATCAACTGATACCGGCCGGAAGTCATCTTGATTAATCTCTCATTTGCGACTCCAAGGATGTCTTCAAGGAATGATGCCAGAACATACCTTTCAAATGTGATCCGGTTCGCATTCTGACCCCTTGCAACTTCTGCTAAATGTCCGACCGTTTGATAGCTTGATTCTAAATCCCTGATCCCTTCATTTATGGCTGTCACCCTGGTGAGGATGAGTTCATTTTCCTTTCTGTTCGTCATGACCCTATTTAGATGATCATTCACCTTTTTCAATTCATCTGTAACCTTGATTATTTCTTCTTCGATCTTTTGCAGGTCCGGCCGCTGTTTATCTTTTAAGATTTGATCAATATCTGAAAGACGGTCAGTGACCGAGCGAAGGTCCTCCCCGAACTTCTTCACTTTTTCTTGAAGAACCGTAACTTCCGCTTCTGATTTTTTCGCTTCCAGAAAAGCTTTATAGTGAGAGAAACCCTGTTCCGTGAGAAGTGCAAGGAAGGCATCTCTTTCAGCTTTCATCTCTACATTTACATTCTCAATATGGATCTCTTTATCTCTGACTTGAGACTCCTTTACACTGTTTTGATTCATCAGCTCGTAGTACTGTTTTTGTGCCCGTTCATAGGATGCCTTTAATTCTTTCAGTCTTTGTTTCTCTTTCTGTAACACTTGTTCAAATTGAGCTTTTGTCCTGAGTTCAACGGGAATGGATTCCTTCACCTTTTCCAGGGTCGTATTCTTGGTGTGAAAGAGAGTATTGAGTTCTTGGAGCATGTCTTGATTCTTCCCTCTTGCCCCTTCAAGTTCTTCAAGCTTCTCTCTGCCCTTTCTGATCTCTTCTCCCATGACTCTTACCTGTTCCACTTCTTTTTTCTTCGAAGCGAGGTCAGTCTTCAATGATTCGATTTCTTTTA
This sequence comes from Rossellomorea sp. LJF3, assembly GCF_037046045.1. Taxonomy (NCBI): domain Bacteria; kingdom Bacillati; phylum Bacillota; class Bacilli; order Caryophanales; family Bacillaceae; genus Rossellomorea; species Rossellomorea sp. LJF3. The sequence continues at coordinate 20,799 of NZ_JBANLY010000032.1, forward strand.
TCAGCAACGAACGGGTCTCCCCGATTTCAAGCTGATTAAAGTCAGGTTTCTTTTCAATTATTTTTTTGCTGATATTCTTGATCTGCTCTTGAATGCCTTGTATTTTCGTGTCCTCTTGAGCAATGACGAGGCTTAATTTTCTCTCTTCCGTTTCCAATTCCTGCTGCTTACCTTTGGCCACCTTAAGATCTTCCCCGGAAGGGATAGCATCTGCCTCTACAGCAGGGTTCGGATGATGTTTTGATCCGCAGACCGGACAGGGAGCATCATCTGATAATCCTTTCGCAAGCAATGACGCTTGAGCAGTATTCCACTTCCCCTCCAAAAATGCCAGCGTTTCAGACGCATCCTGAAGACGATCCTCAAGTTGACCATATTGAGTCTTTAATTGATCACGCTCCTTTTTGACACGCTGAAGATTTTGATCCAATTGATTCATGTCATTTATCTGCTCCAGCAGGGAAAGTTTCTCTTTTACGTTTTGTTCAAGTTGAAATACATGTTCCTGACCACTTTCTCCTGCTTTGACACGTACTTCCCGTTCCTTTATCCCTTTTTGTAAAAATGAGATCTGCTCGTTCTGTTTTATTACAATACTTTGCTGTTTTTCGTACCTTTCTTTCAGTTCACCCGTTTCGTTCATTAACGCATCTAACGAATCTATATCTTTTTCCATATTTTCAAGTTGAGTCACTCTTTTTGAAGCTTGCTCCCTGAGATGTTCATGTTTTGTTTCTTCTTCAAAAATCCTTGTTGCTGTTAATAGCTTTTCAGAGATTGCTTGCTTTTCTTCGAATAGTGTTGCTAATTGACTCTTCAGTTCACTGAGATTCCGATTAAGTTTGTGGCAATATTCATCTTGTTGAACCAAATGGGAAGCTCTCCTGGCCAATACAATCTCGTGATCGATCGATTCGATTTCAGGCTTCAATGCTAAAAGGGACTCTTTCTGATTCTTAAGTTTTTCCTGAAGTTCATATTGATCAACCAGACTTTTAGCCTCTGCGAGATCCTTCTGAAAGGCATCCCTTTTCTCCTGAACGTTCTCATATTGTTGTCTGAGATTCCTCTCCTTCTTTTCCATTTCTTCAATATGAGGGGATAGAAGGTGCAGAATGCGATGGTCATTTAACGGATTTTCCAATAAAAGAGATTGAAGTTCTTCATTTTCTTCAAAATGGATTCTTACTAATTCCCTTGTTCGCTCTTCAATGGAGGATTCAACAGACCTTTTCAACTCGTCAGCCTCGGATTTCAATTTTTCTTGAATCGCCTTGTAAAGCTCCGTATGAAAGAGGCGTTGCAATATAAGTTCTTTATCTTTACTATCCGATGTAAGAAGTTTCCGAAACTCTCCCTGTGGAATCATAAGGATCTGTCTGAATTGATTGGCATCGAGCTGGATCAACTCTTTGATCTTCTCATCTACCTCTCTCACATTTGCCGCAAGAAGCTGTTCTTTCCCGTCTTCATCGTATACATATAATTCAGACCGGGCATTGATGGTCGTATAGCCCTCCCCCCTTGCTTTCTTTTTTTCCTGCTGGGGTGAACGCCAAATACGATACGTTCTTCCACGTAAACTGAATAGAAGATCGACTTCTGTAATATCATCATTATTGGCAAATTGGCTTCGTAATTCTGTCGGATTTCGATCTTCCCCGCTGGCCTTTCCATAGATCGCGTAGGAAATCCCATCGAAAATCGTTGTCTTTCCCGCACCTGTTTTACCGGAAATCACGAACATGGTGCGGTTATCCAGCTCTCGGAAGTCAATGGTTTCTCTGCCGGCATACGGTCCAAACGCCTGCATTACTAATTTAAGTGGTTTCATGCATGATCAACCTCCCTTCTGGCAATATCAATCACATTCCGTACCACATCTTCCTTTTCACCGGTGAATTCACCTGTGGTCATGTCCTTGTAAAATTCTTTAAACAAATCCAGTTCGGACCGTCTTTTATCCTCCAACACTTGGAATGAATTTTTCTTTTTAGCATCGGTCAGATCTCTCTTTCGCTCAAGATGAAGCACGTTTGGGTAGACTTGTCTCAGTTGATTAATCGGATCGATTAATGTCCCTTCATCATGAAGGGTAATCTTTAAATAGTCATTCACCTGCTGAGACTGATAGAAAGCCGGATCGAGCAGCTCTTCCATATGCCCCTGTAGTTCCCTCATATCCTGTTTAGGCTGAAGTACCTTTTCCCTCAACTCAAAGGTCCCATCTTCCCCCATTTCTACAATGGTGACCGATTTCCTCTGAGCAGCTTCTGAAAAGGAGTATTTCAACAGTGAACCTGAATACCTGATTGTTTCATGCCTAATGGCGTCTGGACTATGAAGGTGACCCAGGGCAGTGTAATGGAATGGTCTGAATACGTCTGCCCCCACACAGCCGGATCCCCCGACTGAAAGAGTCCGCTCCGAGTCCGTCGTTTTTCCTCCCAGTACAAATGCATGTCCAACAAAAACATGTGGTTCATCTGGGTTCATGTGTTCTTCGATTCTATTAACGATGGCTTCCATTGCTGCATGATGACTATTGATCGAGTCATCATCAAGTATTTGTCTGACTGTACCAGGCTCAGCGTATGGAACGCAGTGAAAGTTCACCCCTTTTATTTGGATGGGTGTGAAATCAGCAGAGACCTTCCCCTTTAAATAAAACTGACTATGCTTGTACCACGAAGACCCAAATGAAAGCCTCTCTGCACTATCATGGTTGCCTGAAACGGCTACAATCGGTGTGTCGAGCTCTACATTTATCCGGAATAATACTTCATCTAATAGCTCCACTGCTTCTGTAGGCGGCACAGATCGATCATAGAGATCCCCCGCAATGACGACTGCATCGGGTTCTTCCTCTTTGACTAGTTCTATGAACTCCTCCAATATGTATCGTTGTTCTTCTGTCATATATATGCCATGCACCAATTTACCCAGGTGCCAATCAGCGGTATGAATGAATTTCACTCCTGTTTTCTCCTCTCCGGACGTTCTGGTTTCTAACTGAATTATATCAAACTCACAGGGTCTCCGTGTAAGGAAAACATTTATAGTGTCTCGTGGCTACTCTTTTCGAAATCTTCATAAAAAATGGGACCGCATGGAGCGGTCCCATTTCCATTATTCTTTGAGTTGCCGAGGTAGTGTTTGAATTGAAGTGATGACAGCATCAAGCTTTGTCTCGATTCGATAAAGAAGATACATCGTGACCACAATCGGAAACCCTACTTCAGACACAAAGGAAATAATCGACTCCATCCTCTCCCTCCTCTCATCCTATATATAGGCAGTTGGAGAGAAAACGGGTACATAGACAGGAAAAAAGCGAATCCTTGACAAATCGGATTCGCTTTTCACAGCTATAAATGGTCGGTATAGACCTTTATACTTTAGTATTAACCGTTTAAATCGCTGATCAGGCTTGAACTTACCAGGCCAGCTTCGTCTAAAACTTTTTTGATTTGGTTTTCAGCTTCGTTCAATTTTTCATCGGCTGCTGTGAAATCTGCTTCGCCTTCTTTAGCCAGTTCATCCGCTTTCATCTTATACGATTCTGCCAGTGTCGATTGGAAAGATTCCACTGCATCCTTTTGGTCTCCAAGACCATCGGGGATCTCCATTCCTTCTACTGCTTCTGCAGATGCTTTCGCTGATGCTTGAGCAGATTCTTTCAATGTTGCCAATTCGTCTCCAGCTGGAGGCTCTTCGCCTGCCATTGCTTCTTCATAACCATTTAAATCAATATCAACACCGTTAACGGTCGTAGTTAAATTCAAGTAATAATCCATTAATTCCCCAGCGGTATCGGCGCTCTCTTCAGAACTTGACGCCTCATCCTTCTTCTCCTTGTCAGAACCAGAGTCAGAACATCCCGCAAGTGCCAATGATAAACCAAGACCTAATACCCATACTTTTTTCATGTTTGTTTCCCCTCTCTGTCTATCTCTATAAGTTCAAGTACAATAAGCAGCTCCAACAGGAAACGCTTACTTCGTCTATAATAAGCCGGCAAAAAGTATCTTATCACGGAGATTAACGAATGGTAAAGAAATATTTGCAGATTTCAACAAAGTTTAAATCTTGTAAATATTTCAAATAAACAGCATTTATTTCCTTCCAATCTCTTACTTAACTAGGTCATTAGTATGAATGCATTTTTCAAACATTTGAACAAGTTTATTTCCCGTGGTATAACTTATATATACTTACCTTTCGGGGCTGATTGTTGAGCTGGTGCTTGCCTTAGTCTTCAAAACTTTCGGGAGGCGCGTGCCGTCTCCGCTGGGTTCGATTCCCAGGCAGTCCCGCCATTTAGAAGAACTCTTCCCTGATCATATAAAAGAACCCTTACGTCATCCATAAGGGTTCTTTTTCTCTATTTCTGCAGTACTTCCCGTTTCTTTCTCTCCGACGCCTGAACGCCGTCAAACATGATATGAAAGGCTGTGCCCTCTCCCTGTTCACTTTGCACCCGGATATCCGCACCATGATCGCGAAGGATCCGAAGGCATATAGTAAGGCCGAGACCCGTTCCTTTTGTTTTGGTGGTGAAGAATGGCTCTCCCAGTTTATCCAGTGTTTCCTTCTTCATCCCTACGCCCTCATCCTTAAACATCAATTGCACCTTATTATGGGAATTGAAATCTGCATGAATGGTAATCGTCCCTCCATGAGGCATCGCTTCTATCGCATTTTTTATTAAATTGATAAAAACCTGCTTTAATTGATTCTCATCGCCGCGGATATACAGCTCTCTCTCATGAAACTCTGTTTGAATTTCGATATTATATAAGATGGCATTCGTATTCAGTAATTTCGAAACATGATCCAGGGTTTCGATGATATTAATCCGTTTATACGTAACAGATTGCGGTTTAGCAAGAATCAACAGCTCGCTCAGTACAAGTTCGATCCGCTTGATTTCAGAAAAGACAATCCCCAAGTATTCCTTCGTTTTCTCATCGGCTTCATCTCTTAACAACTGCAGAAATCCATTAATAGAAGTCAATGGATTTCGGACCTCGTGAGCAATGCCTGCAGCTAATTGACCGGCAACTGAAAGTTTTTGAGATTCAATAGCCAGGGTTTCATTCATTTCCATCAATTCTTCCTCGTTATGTACTCGTTCGGTAATGTCTGAAATGGTTCCCACTGTACCCTGCAACTCACCATTCCCATTATAGTTCAGTTTAATATTGACTTCTCCCCAACGAAACTGTCCGTCCCTTTTTTGATAGGGGATGTCCATCCTGGTTTTCTCCCTATGTAAACCGATGCTTTGCCTTACCAATCGGAGGATTTCATGACGTTCATGGAGGGAAATGAAATGGAGGGCATTCTTATGCAGACTTTCCTTGACCGTATATCCCGTGAATTCTTCCCAGGATTGATTGAGGAATTGAAATTCTCCCTTGGCATTTGTGTGAAACACCACTTCATCAATACTTTGAAGGACGTGCTGCATTTCTTCATTCAGCAGCTTTATCCTTTCTTCACTCGTTCTGAGGGCCGCCAACGTCGTATGGCTGATATCATAACTTTTCCCCATATAATAGCTGATAAAAAGGATTAATAAAGTGAAAACCATATCCACCTTTAAATCCACCGGATAATGTAGAACAAAGTAATAAATAAAATCCCATGTGATGATTAATAAAAGTCCAGTAAGTAACGATACGATCCTGCCGGTATACTTCATCCTGCTAGCCTCCTATTTGCACAAGCTTAAAAAACAATCGAAATAGAAAGAATTTTCACGATATTTGTTAATTATTAGTATATCATTTCTAATTAAGAACAGTATAGAGTTCTTTTATAAAAACGATGATATTCTTGTCACAGGCAAAGTCGTTGTCTATAATTGAATAGGATATGCTTTTTAAACTGAGGTGAAAAAAATGCTAGAAGGTTGGTTCTTATATTTCATCCTTTTTTGGGTCGTTTTTTTAGTGGCTTCATTTGCGATCGGTGGATTCTTCATGTTCCGGAAATTTTTAAAGAGGTTCCCAAAGGAAGATGGCAAATCTGACTTGGATTGGGAAGAACATTATGTGAACGAAACCATCCATCTATGGGGTGAAGACGAAAAGAAAATGCTGAATGAGCTGGTTACCCCGGTTCCAGAGTTATTCAGGGATGTTGCAAAACAGAAAATCGCCGGAAAAATTGGTGAATTGGCTTTAAAAGAAAGAGCCGCAGCCATAACGGAAGAATTAGTCATCAGAGGATATATTTTGGCGACTCCAAAGCGAGATCATAAATTTCTGAGAAAAAAACTTGATGAAATGCAGATAGAAGTTACACCCTATGAGCATTTATTCTAATAAAACAGGCAGGGAATAAAATGGGCTCGATACTTGTTATTCCAATTGTATTATATGTAATCTTTATTGTTGGGGCTGCTATTTTGTACGTAAAATGGAAGAATGCAAAAAAAGGTAAACGTTAAAAAGTTTACCTTTCAGCTTGTAGACAAAGTCTAAGAATTAGACCAAGTCTACAAGCTTTTTTTGTATAATAGAAAGGAATAAAGCTTTTGTGGGGGATAAAAATGTTATCAAAACACACT
>NZ_JBANLY010000033.1:0-22621 GCF_037046045.1 Rossellomorea sp. LJF3
TTCACATCTTCCATCGGTCCTTTTCGTGTACTCATTTGGACTCCTCCTTTGATACATCTATCTTATTATTTTTAGATTATGGTGTCCAAATGAGTTAGGGGGCTAAATAGATTACTATTAAAAACGGCCGAAATAGACGGAATAATTCCGCCTATTCACCTGAAAATACAAAAATAGTTGGATTTTTCTGTGCATAAGCGGAAATCCTCCGCCTATTTATCCCAAAAACAAGGTCCGAGCTGATTATAACCGGAAAATCTCCGCTTATAAACTCGCCAAATTTACTACTGCTGGTTCTACTTTTTATATATGATGAAATATAACTGTTGGATTTGAGGCGAGTGGGAGTTCACGAACATCCTCCCCACTAAATACACCATTGCGATCATAAAATAATTAGTGTACGATAAAAAGAAATTTTAACGAACGAATCCTAGTGGAAAGTATAGAAGGGACACCAACAAAGCGAACGGTATGATTTTTTCATAATAAGCAGATTCGTTTTGGCAGGGGTCTCTTTTGGTTTAAGGAGGATGCCAACATGACGCACTACATAAATGAATTTACAGACTTCTTCTGGCAGCATGACATCTATTTCCGGATTGTGGTGAGTGCGGTGTTGGGGTTCATCATCGGATGGGACCGGTCATCGAAGAATAAGCCGGCCGGTTTGAAAACCTATACGTATGTTTCGGTGGCATGTACGTTGATTACGATCGTTTCAATCGAAGGCGCCGATATGCTGAGTGAACCGGATAGCGGGAAGATGATGGATCCACTCCGTCTCGCTGCGCAGATCGTATCGGGGCTCGGGTTCTTGGGTGCAGGAGTGATCCTGAAAGATGGACTTCGGGTGAAAGGGCTCACGTCGGCTGCGATGATTTTCTATGTCGGGGGTATCGGAATCGGCATCGGGGCAGGGTTTTATTCGATTGTCATCTTCGCCACCCTTGTCACCTTCATCATGACGAGGATCGGTAACTTCTTTGAAGAACGGGAGATCAAGGCCATGAGTCTGCCGAAGCTACGGAAGAAAAGTGATGAGAAAGACGACTAAATGCAAGGTGGGAACGGATGATCTGTTCCCGCTTTTTATTTTGTGAAGAATTTCATTGCCAACTTTTAGTTAATGTTGTATTATTGTGAATAATCAGACATATATATTAGACAGGTTTTAGTCTAAGGGTAGAGATGCGGAGAATCCCTGTGACCAATAAAATGCATGCCACATTTTTGTGCTGCAGTTTATTGTTCATGGGTTTTTTTATGAAAAAAAGGGGAGGAAATGATATGAAGATCAGGCTTTTATCATTCGTTTTAGTGTTGATGGTTGTGTTTGCCGGATGCAGCAGCAGTGATACCGCTGGAGGCGAAACGACTGAAATTGATTTCTGGTTCCCGGTAGCGGTTGGCGGGGATGTAGCGAAGATCGTGGATGGGTTTGTGGCGGATTTCGAGAAAGAGAATCCCGACATCAAGGTGAATGCAAAATACGGAGGCAGTTATGCCGAGACGATGACCCAGGTAATGGCATCGGCGCAGGCAGGAAATTCGCCTGAGCTTGCCGTATTATTCTCCATCGACCTTTTTACGTTGCTTGAAAATGACTTGATTGAGGAATTGACGCCGATGTTCGATGAAAAGTATCTGGATGATTTCTATGATGGATTCATGGCGAACTCTTCCATCGGCGATAAAGTGTACAGCTTGCCGTTCCAACGCAGTACGATCGTCCTTTACTACAATAAGGACGCTTTCAAGGAAGCCGGACTTGATCCGGAAGCTCCACCTGAAAACTGGGATCAGCTCGTGGAATACGGGAAGAAGCTGACGAAGAATGGCGGAAAGGACCAGTGGGGTCTTGAAATTCCGAGTACCGGCTATCAGTACTGGATGTTCCAGGCTCTGGCTCTTCAGACAGAAAAGAATATCATGTCCCAGGATGGAAAAGAAGTATATTTCAATGCACCATATGCAAAAGAAGCAATGGATTTCTGGTTATCCCTTGGGAAAGAACATAAAATCATGCCGGAGGGCGTCATTGAGTGGGCCACGGTTCCTTCTGACTTCCTGAGTGGAAAAACGGCGATGATGTACCATACGACGGGGAACCTGACGAATGTGAAGAACAATGCAGACTTTGATTTCGGTGTCTCATTCCTTCCGGCGAACGAGCAATATGGTTCCCCTACAGGAGGCGGGAATATCTACTTGTTCAAAGACCTGCCAAAAGCAAACAAGGAAGCAGCCATCAAGTTCATGAAATTCCTGACTGAACCGGAGCGTGTGGCTCAGTGGTCCATCGATACAGGATATGTCGCCACCACCGAATCGGCTTACGAGACAGACGTGTTGAAGAAGTATGTAGAGGAATTCCCTCCTGCACTGGTTGCCCGTGAGCAATTGGAATATGCAGAAAGTGAACTGGCAACCTATCAAAATGGTGAAGTACAGAAAATTTTCAATGATAACATTCAATCGATCTTAACGGGTCAAAGCCCTGTGGATGAAGGATTGGATAACGCACAGAAGAAAGCAGAAGACGTGTTGGAGCCATTTCAGTAAACGGCAACAGGTGAAGCATTGAAAGAAGTGGAGCTCAAGTGGACAGTGTGCTGCCCTTGGGCTCCTTTCACAAGAAAGGTGGGACTGATCGATGACAACGAAGCATAGAAAATTCAGTTCCCGGGCAAGGAATAATCTGTTCGCCTACGGGTTGCTGTTACCTTCATTTATCTTTTTAACCTTGTTTACGTTTTATCCGACGCTGAAGTCGATTCAGTTAAGCTTCTACAGCGGTCCGATGACGAGGCTGCAATTTTCCGGATTGGAACAGTATAAGGAAGTCTTCGGAGATGAAATTTTCAGGAAGGTCATCTTGAATAACATCCTCTTCATGATCGGGACAGTACCTACGAGTCTGTTCCTGGCGATGTATCTTGCCATCTGGTTGAATAAGAAAATGGCAGGAAGCGCCTTGCTCCGTACGTCCTTTTTTTACCCGACCATTGTTCCGCTCATCGCGGTAGCGAATATTTGGCTTTTCATTTACACGCCTCAGTATGGATTGCTTGATAACTTTCTCCATACGTTCGGCCGCGGGGATACAAGCTGGTTGGGGGACCCCGGGACAGTAATGGTTGCGATGATTGTCATGATCATCTGGAAAGATGCGGGTTTCTTTATGATCTTCTATCTGGCAGGATTGCAGAATTTGCCTAGTGACGTGTATGAAGCGGCTGAGATGGAAGGGGCGAAACCGTTCCAGATGTTCCGGCATATCACGTTTCCTCTGCTGATGCCGACGACGCTGTTCGTCATGATCGTGGCGATCACAAATTCATTCAAAAATGTCGACCACCTGTACATAATGACCAAAGGTGGACCGGATAATGCCAGTAATCTATTACTCTACCATATTTACGAAGCGGCGTTTACGAACTGGGATCTTGGCAAAGCCGCGGTGCTCACTGTGATTCTAATCGTCATCATGCTCGGTATCACTGCCTTCAACTATCTATACCTTGATCGGAAAATCCATTACTAGGAGGGGAAGCAACGATGAAAAAATTGAACTATGGCATCATTATTGTTCTAGGGATTCTTTCATTTATCCCCCTGCTATGGGTGGTCGTCACTTCTTTCTCTCCGGGGAATCAAGTGATTAATGGAGGCTTTCCGTTCTGGGTTTCGAATCCGACTTTTGAAAACTACATCCAGGCGTGGGAGACGTCCCCATTTTTGCAATACTATTTCAATACGTTCGTGATCGTATTTGGCGTGTTGATCGTTCAAATCGTGACAGTTACCCTTGCAGCATATGCGTTTGCACGGGTGAACTTCACCGGGAAAAATGTCTTGTTCATCCTCTTCCTGCTGCAGCTCATGATCCAGCCTGAAATCCTGCTGTTCCCGAACTACCAGGTCATCAGCCAGCTGGGACTCGTCAATACCAAGCTTGCCGTCATGATGCCGTATTGGGCTTCGGCGTTCGGGGTATTCCTGATGCGCCAGACGTTCAAGCAGGTTCCGTTTGATCTTGATGAAGCGGCAAGAATGGATGGATGTAAATGGTATCAAACACTGTGGCATGTCTATATCCCATCGGCGAAACCGACCTATATAGCCTTTGCCCTTGTTTCGGTCAGCCACCATTGGAGCAACTTCATGTGGCCGTTGATCATCACGGATTCCGTGGAGTCCCGCCCATTGACCGTCGGACTTGCGTTATTTGCACAATCCTATGAAACAGGAGCGCAGTGGGGGATGGTTGCCGCAGGTACGGTCATGGTCATCATGCCATTGGTCATTGCCTTCTTCCTTTTTCAAAAACAATTCGTATCGAGCTTTATGCACTCAGGAATTAAATAGGAGGGGATCTGATGGACATTCACTTTTTAGGAACGGGGAGTGCGTATCCCGGTTCGGAACGCGACAATACCTCCATCTGCTTCTCGAATGATGAGTATCATGTGCTGGTCGATGTCAGCGGCAATCCTTGCAGGAAGCTGAAGCAGCTGCAGGTGGATTTAAAGGAACTTGATGCCGTCGTGTTCACCCATTTTCATATTGATCACATTTACGGCCTGCCATCCCTCCTATGGGGGATGTGGCTTGAGGATCGGAGAAAGCCTTTACGGGTTCTGTGTGACGAGCGGAATGAGAGGAAGCTTCAGGAATGGCTACAGACGATGGAAGCCGATCAATGGCCGATTGCTTTTCCGATTGAAATCGAGACATTTGATGGTAATCGGGAAACGGAAATTCTGTCTGGAGGGGGAATGACGTTTTCCTGCTTTAAGGCCTTACACTCTGTACCCACAGTCGGGCTTGAAGTACGATGTGACGGACGGGTGCTCGTATATTCCAGCGATTCGGAAATCAACGCACGGATTGGTGAGTATGACCATATAGATGTGTTAATCCATGAAGCAACGTCTGCGAGGAAAGTGGCAGGCAACCATAGCAGTCTTGTTGAAATCGTTGAAAAGTATGATGTGGATAGAATCGGGAAGATTGTTCTTGTCCACCTATCCGACGGCGAACCGTATGAAGAAGAGGTGGAGAAACTCGGGACTTCAAAGGTCATCATCGGCGAAGATTTGATGACGCAGCACATGTAAATGAATAGGTACAAGGATAAAGATGAGGAGATTCCTTGGGTATGACGAAAAATCCAATTGTTAAATTGGAGAAATCGTCATGCTCAAGGAATTTTTTATTTGTTGGAGGGGTACAGATGAAGAATCTAAAGGGGTATATTTTTGACTTGGATGGGACCGTGTATCTCGGTAAGCAGTTGATAGAGGGAGCAGACACCACCATCAACTCACTTCTCAAGGAAGGAAAAAAGGTGCTGTTTCTGACCAATAAGACCATTGAGTCTCGTCAGCGCTATGTGGAAAAGTTGAACGGATTTAATATTCAGGCTAACCTTGAGAACATATTGAATCCTACGGTTACGCTGATTGACTATTTAAAGGAACATCATCCCCAAGCGACGTTGTATGTGATTGGGGAGCAGCCCATCAAGGATGAGCTGACACTTGCGGGATTCCGGGAAGGAATGACACCTGCCGAGGTGGATATCGTCGTTCTGTCATGGGACCGGGATTTTCACTATGACCATTTGAATTTTGCCTATCAGTCAATCAAACTAGGTGCGAAGATGATTGCGACCAATCCAGACAGGACCTGTCCAGTAGAGATGGGCGATGTGCCGGACTGTGCGGGGATGATCGGCGCTGTGGAAGGGGTTGTGGGAAGAAAGATTGATGTGCAGGTTGGGAAGCCATCCATCCTGACCATCAAGGCGGCATTGAAGATATTACAATTGGAGCCGGAAGAATGCGTCATGATCGGTGATCGCCTGGAAACGGATATCCGGATGGGGATCGAAGCAGGGATGAGAACGGCCCTTGTACTGAGCGGGATCACAACGGAGGAGGATTTGAGGGGGACGGTTTGGACGCCGGATTATGTGTTGGAGTCGGTTAAGGGATTGTTGTCGGGTAAAATGATATAAGAAATAGGGGAACTGTTACGCTGGGCACCCAGTAACCAACGAGTTTGAACGTCAAATTCGTTGGTTTTTTGTGCTCCACACCCTCTTTTTGTGTCCCTAACAGGGGAAGTCAGTGTCGTATTTGGGAGGGGGGCGGTTTCTTACTCTGCTTTTCGAGTGATTTCAGAAGAAGATCGAATGGAAAAGGTTGAGATGGAACCTCCGACTCTCAATAATTGCGTCATTTTCATTGGGGATTGCGTCATTTTCCGAATAATTGCGCCGATTTTTTATTTATTGCGTCATTTTCCTTCGTATTTGCGTCTTTTGGAAAATAATAGAAATTAATCTTGCGCACTGAATGTTCAATGGGCTTTGCACAGACTCAATTTTCAATGTTGTATTTTTTTACGACACTTACTACAATTGCAATCAATAAAACAATCAGGCTATTAATCAGTAAATAGTACCCAACCTGCAGACCATAAAATATGGCAAAGGGATCTCGAATGATGAAGAGTGCTAGTAATCCCCCGATGGCCGCAAATAAAACTGCTAGAAGAAGTATAGTAAAGGCAGCAGAATAGAGACTCTTCTTTTTCTTATATGAAATAAATCCAATTACATTTGAAATTACAATAAAAAATCCTATCAGTATGATAAAGAAATTTGTCATTTCATTCTCCCTTTTGATTAATATTTATAATCTGGACTGAAATGGATCATTTGTCCATGAATCCGTCTTTCATACCTTCCAGGAGGGATTCCCCATTAAGGATGAAGAAGGTCAACGCTAGAATAGCCAACAAAATAATAGAACCGAAGATGATGGAAGGTATCATGCCCTTTTTTATTTCCATTTTCAACTCCCCCTTATCATATGTTTATTAATTAGACGGGAAACCATCATATAAAGTTTCAAATATTCCGATAACCCACCACCCCCTTTTGTGCTCCCACCATAACTCAACCCACAAATATTTGTGTCCGGAGCACGTTGTTTCAGAGCCACTTTTCCCGTTATAATTTTCTTAAGATTTACATTTCTCGTTTAATCACCTCACACTTGAGGTAACAGTCACTATAAGGAGGTGTTGTAATCATGGAAGCAATCAGTAAGCGTTTTTTCATGTTTCTTTCTCACAATAAGGCATTGGATAAGATGGCCAAACGGTGGGGATCGAAATTTGGGGCTAACAATCTTGTGGGGGGAGAAACCTTTTTACAAGCGATTCCATTGATTACGCAATTGAACGAGGAGGGATTCCAGGTAACAGTGGATCACCTTGGTGAGTTCGTTCAGTCCACAGATGTGGTGCGGGAGAATGTCCAAGGATGCATCCAGAGTATCAGTGCCATTGCCTATCATGGGCTTGAGACTGAAATCTCTGTCAAACTGACTTCCCTGGGGTTGGATATCAGTCAAGATCTTGTCATGGAGAACATGGAGTTGATTCTGTCGAAGGCAAATGAAAGCGGAATCACGGTCACTCTCGATATGGAGGATTCCTCGAGGTGCCATGCCATCCTTGATGTTTACAAGAAGCTCCGTCAAAAGTATGACAATGTGGGGACGGTGATTCAATCCTATCTGTATGTATCAGACAAGGATGTGGATGAACTCAATCAGTTCTCCCCTTATTTGAGGCTTGTGAAGGGTGCATATAATGAATCGGGTAAGGTGGCGTATCAGGAGAAGAAAAAGGTGGATGAGAACCTGAAGCATCTTATCAAGAAGCAACTCTTGAACGGCCATTATACAGCGGTCGCAAGCCATGATGAAGCGATCATCGATTACACAATCGGATTAGTGAAAGAACACAATATACCGAATGACCGCTTCGAGTTTCAAATGCTTTACGGCATGCGGAATCAATTGCAGTCCGAATTATTGAAAAAAGGATATACCGTTCGCATTTACCTTCCATACGGCGAGGACTGGTTCGGGTATTTCATGCGACGTCTGGCAGAACGGCCGGCGAACATCGCATTCGCATTAAAAGGAATTTTCAGCAAGTAACATCCAGACAGATTGAAATCAGAAAGGAATGTGAAAAGAATGAGTAACGGAATTTACAACATCCCAAAACCTACAAATGAGCCTGGTAATACATATGCCCCAGGTACGAAAGAAAGAGAAACGCTAAAAGCTGAATTAGAGCGCCAAGCTGGTCTAGAGGTTGAGATCCCGGTCATCATCAATGGTGAGGAAATCAAGACAGATACAGTGAAGCAAGTAGTAATGCCACACGATCACAAACATGTGTTGGCTACGTATTCACAAGCAGGTGAAAAGGAACTTCGCGATGCAGTAGAAGCGGCAATGGCTGCAAAAGAATCATGGTCCAATATGCCATGGCAGCACAGAGCATCGATCTTCTTGAAAGCGGCTGACCTGATCTCAGGTCCATACCGTGACGTCATCAATGCTGCTACAATGTTAGGACAATCCAAAACAGCGTATCAAACGGAAATCGATGCAGCACAAGAATTAGCTGATTTCTTACGCTTTGGCGTTGATTATGCGAACCAAATCTATCAAATGCAGCCGGACAGCATGAAGAACATCTGGAATCGTTTAGAATACCGTGCATTAGACGGATTCGTACTAGCGATCTCTCCATTCAACTTTACGGCAATCGGTGGAAACTTACCGTCAGCTCCTGCGATCATGGGGAACGTAGTCGTGTGGAAACCGGCAACTACGGCTATCCTATCAAACTACTACTTCATGCGTATCCTGGAAGAGGCTGGACTGCCTAAGGGCGTTATCAACTTTGTTCCTTCACGTGGTTCACAAGTATCAGAAGTGGTATTAACAGATCCACGCATGTCCGGATTCCACTTCACTGGATCAACAAGCGTGTTCCAGACGATCTGGAAGACAGTAGGGGAAAACATCACTAACTACAAATCATATCCTCGTCTAGTTGGTGAAACAGGTGGTAAAGACTTTGTCTTCGCTCACGAAACGGCTCAAGCAGACAAAGTAGTCGCTGCACTTGTTCGCGGTGCATTCGAATACCAAGGTCAAAAATGTTCAGCAGCTTCACGTGCTTACATCCCAGCAAGCATGTGGGAAGAAGTGAAGAATGGTGTCGTGGAAGAAACGGCGAAGCTTAAAGTAGGGGATGTTAGAGACTTCAGGAACTTCATGGGTGCGGTCATTGATAAACCTGCCTTTGATTCCATCACAAGCTACATCGACTATGCGGCTGATTCTGAAGAAGCTGAAATCATTGCCGGCGGTACGTATGATGATTCTGTTGGATACTTCGTTCAACCGACTGTCATCGTAACAACGAATCCAAACTTCAAAACGATGACCGAAGAAATCTTTGGACCGGTATTAACGATCTATGTATATGAAAACGATCAATTAGAAGAAACCCTTACTTCAGTTGATACAGCTTCCATGTACGCATTAACGGGTGCGATCTTTGCACAGGATCGTGAAGCGATCATGCACTTGGAACGCCGTCTATCCGGTGCTGCTGGTAACTTCTACATCAACGATAAACCAACCGGTGCCGTGATCAACCAACAACCATTCGGCGGTTCACGCGGTTCAGGTACAAACGATAAAGCAGGCTCAGTTTTCAACATGATTCGCTGGACCAGTCCTCGTATCATCAAAGAAAACTTCGCTCCAACAACCGATATCACTTATCCGTTTATGGATGAGGAATAAATCGAATACGACAAGCTCTCCCGACATGGGGGAGCTTTTCATTTTTTATTGGGGGATTTAACGCTATAATAGGAGTCACAAACATTCGTGGAAAGGTAAGATTCCTATGGAAGCAATAGATATCATCCTCCAAACAGAAGACATTCATAAAGCAACGGAATTGATCAGCTCAAAACTGGGCAATCCCGTCATCATCGAAAATAAAAATTTCGAGCTGATTTCATACAGTTCCTCTTCTAATAAATTCGACCAAACACAGCTAAAGACAATCCTCACGAAAAAATGTCCGGTCTTTATTATCGACCGACTGAAAAAAGAGGGCATCGTCCACCAGCTCGAAAAACATACGGATCCGATCCGGGTGCAGGCGATGGAAGAGCTGGGATTTCACCAACGCGTCGTCATTGCCGCCAAGTACCTGGGGAACACAATGGGATACATCTGGGTTCAGGAATCCAACCGCCTTCTCGAAAATGAAGAGCTCGGTTTCCTTGAAGAAATCTCCGCACACCTTGGAACCCTGATCAATGACATGTACGCAAAGGTCAATATCAAAAAGGACAGAAAAGAGGAAGTACTGTGGCATCTCCTGCAGCATGAGTACGGAAGTGAAAGCCAGCTCCGCCATGATGCATCCCTCGTCAAGTTGACCCTGCCGGAACGGTTCACGGTAGCGGTGTACTCCATCGCATCGTCGGACTATAAGCCCATGCTCGACCAATTGGAGAAGCTCGTCCAGGAATCCAGTTTCAACACAAAGGTGTATTCACTTCGTACGGAATACCAGGTGATCCTCGTTCTCTACGGCAAAGCAGACACACCGTCTTCTTCCCTGGAATTAGCGAGAGACCTCGTCGAAAAGGTGAAAGAACAAACAGGGGAAGAAGAATTCTACAACTTCCTGATCGGGATTGGGAAGGAATACACCACGTTATATCAAATGAGAAAGAGCTTCCTGGAAGCATCAGAAGTCATAGAAACGGCTAACTTCATCAGTCCGCGTCCTGAGTCCATGCCACGGGAATTCGCTCATCTGGGTATTTACCGGTACTTGCCGACCCTTTATGAGAAGAACACTTCTAAAGATTATTACAGTGATGATCTATTGGTATTGATCAAGAATGATGTGAAGAAACAGACAGATCTTCTGAAGACGCTTGAAGTGTACCTGGCGAATGACGGGAAGGGGAAACAGACGGCGAATGAGCTGTTTATCCATCCGAATACGTTGAATTACCGGATTAAGAAGATTCAGGAACTGACTGCGATTGATTTTAATGATTTTAATATGAAGGTGTATTTGTATACGGAGTTGTTGTTGTTGAATAATGTGGAGGCTTATTATCTAAGGTATAAGGATGCTTTGAAGGGGATTTGAATTTCTTAGCATATAAACATTTAAAGAGTGGTGTATTTGCAGTGAAGAAGAACGTAAGCGTCGGATATACTGTATTCAAATCAACAGGCGTGAAGGATAGAATTACTAAGGTCGATTTAACAAAGAAACAAGTAACCGGTGTTGTTTTATACAAGGAGATCATCTATATGACAGTACTTGTAGATTTGCTTACAGATACAGTCAGTGTCGATGGAAGCATTGATGAGTTAGACGGATTGGCGATGGATTACGATTCTTATATCGACATGTTTAAGAGCCAGGCAGCGTTTTTTGTGGCAAAACACATTTCGGATCCGGAGAAATATTATGATGAATTAACCTAAGCCTTGTTAGAGTTAAAGAGATCAAGCGGTTGCTATCAGCAATCGCTTTTTTTCGTCATTTTTTTATGAAGTATTGGAGATGATAGTGATTATATTTGAGTAAAGAAGAGGTGTTTTTTTATGAGGATTATTTCTACTTTTATGCTCTTATTATCCTTCAGTATGATTTCTTCAATAGGTTTGGCTAAAGAGATGAAGTATAACCACGACAGCATTACCATAGAGGAAGTAAAGAAAGAGGTTGACTTTCAAGTCCTTATTCCGGAAAAAATCCCTTCAGAATGGAGTTTGGAGATAAAAACATACGAACATAATGATAGAAATATGGAGACCATTAGATTGCATTATATGGATTCAACTGATGAAAATGTCATGCTGGGGATCGAGGAAAGAAAGGTTTCCGAAAAAGAGATTAGACAGCTTGAAGAAGAGTTTTCAAGCAGATATAAAATAAATGTAAATGGTGTGGAAGCATATTATCAAGAATGGGCAAACAGTGGAAGGAAATTAAATGAAATAAGAATAGGCGGTGGTCTTCTAACTTGGATTCAAGGCGAGACATATCTGCAAATGGACAGTTCTTTTTTATCGAAGGATGAAATGGTGGAAATTGCAAAGACATTAAGGTGAAAAACACCGAACCCTTATGCCTGGGGTTTTAACTTCATTAGAATCAGGGATTTCCTCTAACACTGCTTCCCGATTTCCCTCAAAACTTCGCTTTCCTTGGAGGAAGGAGTCTTCGCCCTGCACTCAAATTAACAGCTAGTACTTGCAAAGTACATTTTATTTGCCTTTTAACACAGTAAAATATCCGAACGAATTCGATTTTCATAAAGAATGTCGACTCATCGTTCGGATTTTTTCTTTTGGCCATCAGCCCGATATCATCTAGAAAAGAAGAATAAGAACCGTTCTGCAATTGTAAATGATGGAAAAAACAAATTGATAAAATCACCCTATAAGTGTAAAATTACACTATAGAAGGAGGGGTATTATGGAGTTTTTTCCACTTTTGATATTTCAAATATTAATAATGTTGTTATTGGTCATTGCTTTTGCGTTGATTCTCTACAAATTGTATAAGCGATTAAACGTAACGTATCCTTTATTCGTTAGTGCATTAGCGGCAATAACATTTTTGCTTATATTCAATGTTGGAAATCTGTTGTCTGCAATAGCCTTTTCATCCAACATTTTGTTTTCGATTATGGTGTATCTGGTTGCAATTAATCAACGGGAAAATTTCGAGTGACTTTTCCACAATTGCTGAAGGTCACCGATGGATTTAAGTGGCATTATTAGGTTGTTGAGGGGGTTGTATTTTGAAGAAATATATAAAGCCAATAATTATTGTGTTAATTTGTTTCGTTGTTGTTGGAGTCCCAATGATTATTTATGATGCATTACATGGAAACTTTATAAGGGATTATTTAATGGAAAAACAAGTCAAAGAACATTTGTTGGGAAACGGATATACAGAAGAAGATCTTCTATCAATTGAAGCAGAATACAGTATGAAGTTAAATACGAATAGAATGAGAGGCACATTTGCTTATGTTATTTTTGTAGATGAGCCTAAGGAAAAGTATGTATATATGCAATGGAGAAAGACAGGGGAAATTCAGCAAGAATGTAGTTATTACAGTGAAGATACAGGGGCGTATGAAGTGAAATATACCGAAAAAAGAAAACATATGATTAAAAATTGTTTTTAGGTTATAGAGGGTTTTAACAGCATAAGAAGGAATATAGACAAAAAGACCAGATCCATTTTAGGTCTGATTTTATTACTGTAAAGTAAAGAGATATTTACACTGCTATATCTGCTGCTGATTTTGGTGTGATTTAAGAGTAGAGTGGAGACGGTTTTTACTCTGCCTTTTCCTATAGCCCTTCACCCAAAAAATCGACAAGGAGGTTATCAGATGACAAGTGGATTCTCAATAATGGATTTTGAAATAATGACTGAACGGCTTTACTTGAGTATATGGGAGGAATCAGATGCATCTTGGTATAGGGAACTTGTTGGGGAACGTGGAGTTGATAAGCCAACTCTTGAAGATGCTCGCAAACATGTTATCAGTTTACGTGATAGAGCACTGGAAAGTGGTATAGGTGCACTTACAATCCGACGCAAATATGAAGGAGATATGATTGGGTATTGTGGATTAATTATTGGTCGTTCTACTATAGAAGAGCCGGAAATTGCTTATGAACTGTTCAAAAGTGTCCACGGGAAAGGCTATGCAACAGAAGCTGCATTAGCAATTATAGGAGCTGCGGGCGCAACTGGGCGTAAACGTCTGTGGGCTACTGTTGGGTCTTGGAATATTGCTTCCTTTCGAGTTCTTGAAAAGATTGGTTTCATACGCCACCATAGTACCTGGAAAGAAGATGGAGAAGAAGTTGTTTGGAACATGCGTGATCTAAGATAGGCTTATATGATTCTTAATAAATATCGTTTCAAAACCTCATAAAAGGAAGTGTGTACTATTGGGTAGTGAAGGTAAACTTAGTATTTTTCCATTAACTTATGACTTAATAGAGGATATCCATAAAACAAATGATTCTTTTAAAGTGTTTGGTAAGCTTGTACCCAGTTTTCAATCAGGGAAATGGTCTTTTGAAGAGAAACTATTTGATGAAACCAAAGATATTCGTTTTCCGGATGACAAACTTGATTGGAGCCAATATATAAGCAGTGAAGATAAAGCTCTATTTTTAGCTTATAAGAATAATGAATGCATTGGGCAAATTAGAGTCGTGAAGGATTGGAATCGCTTCTGCTATATTGAAAACATTGCGACTAAGAAAGAGTATAGAGGCAGTGGAGTCGGAGCGTTGCTATTAAATAAAGCAGAAGAGTGGGCAAAACAAAGAGAACTGATAGGAATGTCATTGGAAGCACAGGATGATAATCTTGGTGCATGCAGGTTTTATATGAAACAAGGCTTCATACTAGGTGGAGTTGACACATTGAAGCAGTCCTATAACCCTAATATTGAGACCACTTTATATTGGTATAAGTTATTCAATTAAGGTGGCTTTAACCTCATAAGAAAAAACCAGAGCCATTTATTTAGGTCTGGTTTTTTCACATACTGAGATCCTTCTCTTCTATGACGACTTTATATTACTCAATCCCCTTATCATCCTTCATCAACTTCTTCATATCAATCTTAAGCATCCGGTCCATCGGGTAGGTGGTGGTGTAGCGGTATTTGTTGGCACCTGATTCGAATACGACGTACAGCTCCTTCTGAATTTCCACTATTCCCTCAGGCATCGGGATGGCTTCGACACTCTGACGGGGTTTGGCCGTGTGACCATCCAGGAACCATAGAGGCACTTGTTTTCCTTCGACTGTGACAAATGCATGAGGATCTTCTTTTAATGGATATTCATATCGATACAGCACACTGTCGTTTGCCCTGCCATAGGAAGTGCTGAGGATGACGCCATTTCTTGCTGCTTTCTGCATGATGGCTCCCTGGACTTTTCCTGTGGTGGATAGAACGTAATCCGGTACGGCGTTGACGTCAGGTGAGCCATTCCACTGGTCTTTACTCAGCATGTCGTTGTTTCGTTCTAGATCGTATCCGATCATCCATGCGTAATGCATTTCTCCGTCCCTGTTCTCGATGTGATGAGTTGGGTCGGTCGGATAGGAGCTTGCTTCATAGAATTCCCCGACCCAAAGGATGCCTTCATCATAAACGGTGTATGCCGCTTCGACAGGGATGGGGATCTGTTTGGTGAACTGGATTTCCCCGTTGTTTGGTGCATTGACCAGGTCGCTTAAATCGAAGCTGAATAAGTGATTCTCTGAGGCGACCCAGCCGTGATCACGACTGACGGTCACTCCGCCTGCGTGTCCGGTATACGGTGTGCCGTCCGTATTGTAGAGGACAACGGATTTCACTAATTGTCCCGTTCTCCGGTCTGTAACGGTTATGGTTCCCGGTCGGATCCCATCATCGACGTAGCCGATGGTAAGGAGCCAGTCTTTTTTCTGGTAATAGGTCAATCCTTGTGGAACGAGACCTTCTGATAGTCCGGCGATCACCGGGCCGTCGGTACTGATATCCCACAGGTCCTGGTAGGCGGGGTCTTTCTCATGCTGAGAACGTTCCACCTGGGTGATGAGCTGGTGATCCGGTGTGACGGTTACGGGCTCTGATTTCTCCGATACGTTTCCTGATGAATCCTCTGCGCTTACCTGTAACGTATATGGTTGATTACCGACTAGTGTGTAAAGAGTAAATTCGGTCTGGGATGGATCGACGGAATATTCAAGTTCTCCATCTTTGTAAATGTGATAGCGGTACAGATCGGTTTCACTGGACGCGTCCCAGGTTAAAACGGCTTCACCGTTGCCGGCAGTGGCTTCCACGTTGGTCGGTGTTTGCGGTGATACCTCATCTGACACGGGACGATCCGGTGCTTGATTTTCAACGAGCCATCCCGGTGTCGGACTTTGACCGGCTGCCAATTTTTCCATTGTCCGGGTATTATCCTTTGGATAGGAATAGGTGACGGTTTGTTTCAGGGAAACGTCCTCTCCTGAATAATCGGCTCTTACGACTTCGCGTCCATCAGGGTCGTAAACGGTCAGAGTATTACCGCCATTGACCAGGCCGGCGATATCACCGAGGACGATGGTATCCTCTTCCTGAAGATACTTACTCTTGTATCCATAAAAATAGTTATAGTTGAACGCTTCAAGGGAGATAGGGTTGATGCTAGTGTTTCTGGTCCAGATCACCACCGTATCCCATGGCTTCAAGATATGAGTGTCCCCGATTTCTTTGTCCCAGTTATAGGACGCGAATCGATATCCTTTTAAATCGATCGGGTCGGGGCTGTTGTTATAAAGCTCGAAGTATTCAAATGCATCATAACCTGCATAGTTATCTGTATTCGGAATCAATTCCGTGATCAGCAGGTTTGGTGTCGGGACGTTTTCACTCGGGCCTGTGACGAGTGGTTTGGTCGGTTCCGATTCGTTTCCGACTTGGTCGATTGCCGTTACTTTGAAAGAATACTCCCTGTTCAATTCCAGAGGGGATACGTTCAGGCTATTTTGGTCAGCCTCAACTGTCCCGTAAAGTGTCCCGTTGATGTACACGCGGTATCCGCTAAGGTCACTTTCTGGGTTGGCATTCCAAAGCAGCTTGACATGATCCTTGCCTGGAGTTGCTTTCAATCCGGTAGGCGTGGCCGGGGCTTCGCTGTCCACGATTTCCTGTGGGACGGCCCGGACTTCTTTTGTTGCCGGGGATTCATTTCCTTCTGCGTCCACGGATGTCACCCGGAATGTATAGGTCTTTCCATTCTCCAATCCATTTATGATTGATGTGGCAGCCTCCGTGGAGGTAATCGATCCATCAGATTGGTAGATTTGATAGGAAACGGCACCGTCTGTCGCTTCCCACTCAAGGGTAACCGCCTGGTTGGCTGGAGTTGCCTTCAGGTTTGTAGGTGTCGAGGGACCAGCTACCTGTCCGGTCAGAACGACGCCTGGAGTCGGCTGTTCATCGTTTTTCATCTTTGTCATCGCACCAGAGCTGGTGGCCTGATAGGTGATGCTCCGGTTCGTGATACCGTCGACGTTTCCATCATTGATGAGAGCTGTACTGAGGAGCGTGCCATCGGCGTCCGCAATTCCTACCTGACGCAAGCTGCTATCATGCAATCCTTGACCAGCTGAGGTCAGCTTGACTTCGTATACATCCTCGGGCGTTAGGTTCACCTCATAATTGGAGTTGAAGTCCCAAAGGGGTACATCAGGATAGGCCAATTTCTTTAACCAAAGGACGAGGGAATCTTTCGGCTGGATGATTTTATCTTCGATGGGCCAGCGGTTGGCCGGGCTTGAGAAGTTGCTTGTGAAGTATTGAAGCTGATAGTCCTGCAGGTTGATGGCTTCTGTGGTGGTATTATAGATTTCGACGTACTCATAGGGCTGTCCTGACCCTGCAGATTTGGTGACGATTTCCGTAATGATAAGGGGCGGATTGGTTTCTTGCGCACTTGCGTTGTGGACCTGAAGCAATAAGAGTCCAGTAATGGCGAAAGCAAGAAGGGCGGCTATCCGGGTGATTGAGTGGTTTTTCAACATCATTTCCTCCTTTTTTCTATTGTTTATGTAAAAAAGAAAAGAACCCCATGGCAATGGGGTGCACGATGACCGTACACACGATTGACACAGGGTTCTCCTCATCTCTACCCGCTATATTCACTGTTTAATTCCATCATACAATTGACCCACGATTTAGGAAATGGGCATTTAGGTTTAATTTAGTGTATATTTAGAATTTTTAGATATATCGTTGAAATGAAGCTGAGATTGGTGTAATATGAAAGGAATAAGATGAAGCTTGATAGGAAGAGTAAAAGAGATCCCCTATGAAGCGAGTGGTATGGTTTTTTCACTTTGGAGTGGAAAAATCATCTATTCGTTTTGTGGCGCGGTCTCTTTTTCATTTAAGGAGGAAGAGGGCATGGCGCATTACATGAGTGAAGTAACAAGATTTTTCTGGCAGCATGATATTTATTTTCGGATTGTCGTGAGCGCAATATTGGGGTTTATCATCGGGTGGGACCGGACATCCAAAAATAAACCCGCGGGTTTGAAAACATATACGTATGTATCAGTAGCATGCACCTTGATCACAATCGTCTCGATCGAAGGCGCCGAGATGCTCAGTCAACCGGGTAGTGGTAAGATGATGGATCCTTTCCGTCTGGCAGCGCAGATAGTTTCCGGCCTAGGGTTCCTTGGTGCAGGCGTGATCCTGAAGGATGGTTTGCGGGTTAAGGGACTCACTTCAGCAGCGATGATTTTCTACGTGGGGGGCATCGGGATCGGCATTGGAGCGGGATTTTATTCCCTCGTCATTTTTGCCACACTGGTAACCTTCATCATTACGAAAATAGGAAATATCTTTGAAGAACGGGAGATCACGATCATACGAGTTCGCCTCCCGTGGATCGGGGAAAAAAGAAAGACAGATGACGATGCAGAAAAAAAGGTAGGGACCTAAAAGGACTCGAACTCCGGGGAGTTCGAGTCCTTACTAGTCAAAAATCCAGATTCCAAAGCTTCGGATCCCCGGAGGAAATAGCGAGGGCACCGGCACTTAGCCCATTCAGAATATCCTGCTTATTGCTGATCAAGCCACCAGCGATGATGGGCAGGGTAGTCATGGTTGTGAGCTTATCAATGACAGAAGGCATCAGACCAGGAAGGACTTCAATGGCATCGGGCTTGCAGTTATGGGAGATGTCAATCCCCTTCTCAAGGGCATTCCGGTCGATGAGAAAAAGACGCTGGATTGTCATCAAACCTTCTTCCTTTGCATACTTGATCAAATTGCTCCTCGTCGTAATGATGCCAGCGGGTTTCCATATTTCTGCTATGTATTTAATGGCACTCTTCGTATTGGACAACCCATCGATGAAATCAATATGGATAAACGTTGTTTTACCTGCATCCTTCAGCTTTTTCAGATAGCCGTTCATCGTAATCAAATTGCCCGTAAGGATGAACACGATGTTGGCGTTTGACTGTATGGCTTTATCCAAGTCTTTTTCTTCCTTGATGGAAGCGATGACCTGGGATTGGACGATGTCGATAATGTTTGGTTTCATGGACTTGGCCCCTTTTAATAGTCTGAATATTGTTTTTCTTTTAGTATAGCATAGTTGTTTTTAGGTGGTGAGAGGAATAATCTAAGGTAGACCTTTGCTTATCGTGCCTACCTAATATCACCCAGAGTGCCGTAAATCAGAAAGAAAAAAGAGCAAGAGAAGACGGCTGGGATGACTAGTAACACTGGGGAAAGAATCATGTTCACTAGTAAAAAGCAGAGCCCTGGAAATCCCATAAGCTCTGCTTTACTTATTTGTTCAATTGATCTTTACGCTTTCACTAAAGATTCCTTGCCATAGTAAGCGGCTTTAAATAGCTCTTTCATTTGTTCTTGACTAGTCTCACGTGGATTGGTGCCTGTGCATGGATCTTCCATAGCATTTTCAGCCATTGTATCAACATGCTTGTTGAACTCTTCTTCGGATACACCGTAGTCCTGAAGGGTAGTCGCAAGACCGAGGTCTTTGTTCAATTGATAGATATATTCAACAAGAGAATCAGTCAATTCGGTATCGTTATTTCCTTTCAGGTTAAGACGACGGGCGATTTCAGCAAAACGATCTTCCACGACCTCACGGTTAAACTGGATGACGTAAGGCAGGTAAATTGCATTGGCATAGCCATGCGGAATGCCGAACGTTGGACCACTTTTGTGGGCAAGGCTGTGCACGTTACCGAGTACAGCGTTGGCAAAGGCCATACCTGCCATGGCTTGAATGGTGTGCATATTCTTAGCGGCTTCCTGGTCGCCTTGATAAGAAGCAAGAAGATTATCTTTGATAACTTCGGCTGCTCCTAATGACAGGATATCCGTATACATGGTACGCGGTTTCGCTACATATGCTTCGATGGAGTGAGTGAATGCGTCCATACCGGTATAAGCAGCAATGTGCTTCGGCAGTTCTTTAATCATAACCGGATCGATAATGGCAACATCCGGTGTTAGTTCGAAGTCAGCAACTGGATATTTTACGTTCGTGGTTTCATCGGCCAGAACAGAAAGGTTGGAAACTTCCGAACCACTTCCGCTTGTCGTCGGAATTCCGGCAAATTTCGCTTTATTGCGAAGTCGCGGCAGTTCGAATGGCTTAATGGCATCTTCAAAAGCAAGGTCCGGGTGCTCATAATAGAGCCAGATCGCTTTTGCAGAATCCATCGCCGATCCTCCGCCGATTCCGATTATCCAATCCGGCTGGAACTCATCCAGCTCTTTTGCTCCTTTTTTGACCATTTCAAAGGTTGGCTCTGTATTGTAGCCTTCCAGTACTTTTGTTTCTATATTGGCAGCTGCCAGGTGTTCCTCTACCTTGGTGAGATTTCCGTTACGTTTAACAGAACCTCCTCCAATAACAAGTGCGGCTTTTTTACCTTCAAAAGACCGTAACACTTCAAGTGCATTCTCTTCGAAATAAATATCGCGTGGAATGGTAAAACGACTCATAGTAAAAATAGCCTCCTTAAGTTTCATTGATTGATTAGCATTTTAAGTGAAAACATTACCTCTGCCGTTCATCGGAGGGCAATGGAATGTAATATTCCCATTTCTTGAATGTATAAAACATCACTGGTTGCTCGCAAAGCATCTGGAAAGTTTCATAACGGACTTTTGGAAAGACAGAATTTACATACGAATGAAAGGTGAAAATTACCATGTTACTTGCCACAAACTTAAGATCTCTCCGTTCTGCATAAGGGTGGAAATCAACTATAAGTCTATTTTTCAACCACTGCTATTTTTTTATGGTTGGGAAGAATAATGGAAATATTTGCTTATGTAAAATTAGTGAATTGAACGAAATGAATTTATTAGACAATGAAAAACTAATCTATAAATATCTTGATTCAAGGTCTTTAACTAGAGGGGGGATATTGGGCTGAAAGCTATAATTTATTTGGGGTCTAAAATGGAGAAGCATATGTTAAATTTATGATTTTACTATTCTTAGTGTCAGTATTCGGTAGCTACCGTATTTGGAGATGGATAAAAAAAGGACAATTGTAAGAGGGCAATAGTTGAAGATAAAATCAAAGTAAGACCACACATTTAGATTTGTCTCATATGTGTGGTTCTTTTAATATGATCTTATTTTTGATTCGTGTTAATATCTGCTTCAAATAAATCAATGATTTCCAAGAATCTCTCAGCCTCTCTAAATGTATGATCAGCTAAAAGGGGATGAATATTGCTTTTAATACGACATGCCTCAATTAATTCTCTTGCTGTTTTCTTAAAATCTCTTAACGAAACTACTGAGACTCTGTTTTGATCCAAGAACTGATCCAATAATGGTTCAGTCTCTGATTGGTGACGCATAGAATCTAAATCAACTGCCTGAAACATTAGCTGATCAAAATCATGGCTGAATTCTCTGGCCTGTTCTACCAACTGTCTTTCTGAAGGATCTAAAAGATGCCCGATGAACTTGGCGTGGTCAGCCATAATTTTTAAAAAGAACACATTTTCCTGGATTACATCATCCGGTGTAGGTGCGAGCCTGCCTTCATTTAGTTCCTTTAATCGATTAGCAAAGTAGGCAGCCTCCCTACTTGTGTGATCAATTAAAAGGGGAAAATTATTATGCCGGATTTCACATCTAAGGGTTAACCCTAATATCTTTCGTTTATAACCCCATATAGCAGCAGCGGCTTGGTAAACCTCGCTATTGAATGCTTGAACCTGACGTAATTCAGAATTTAACGTGAATCTAGATAATTTTTCTTCTATCTTTTCAAATAAAGTGATGAACTGTTTAGCTTCTTCAATTAGTTGTGATTGCTCATAGGTGAAACCCAAACTTAAAAATAAGGCATGTTCTTTCATTATCCTGGCCCAGAATCTAATTTCATCCAACGATCTTGCAACAAATGGATTTGTCATAAAATCCTCCTCTTGTTTGAATATTCCTTTCAATATACGTGTTTTAACGTTGTCTTATTCCAGATGAACCGTTTGAAAAGATTTGTGTAGAAATTGATTTTTTCGGATTTTGTGTCACCCAAAAAGTATCTTTCATTGAAGAGAAACCGAGGGAAACCTGTGCTTTTTGCAGCAAAATGTTATTGGCTAAACTTTTTTGTCGATTGTCAATAAGCTTCTCATTGAAAAGCTTAAAATAGCGCTACAACTAGTTGAAGACTGATTAAAATGATCCTAGTTGATTAGTTTTCTTTTAATGAAATTTTTTCAAAAACAGGATTGACAACCCAACTAAAATCCTTTACGATTACCCTAATGCTAAAACGCATTATAACTTTAACTTAATAAAGCGATATCTTCTTATCCAGAGAGGTGGAGGGACTGGCCCTGTGATACCTCGGCAACGGGTTCTTAAATGAATACCGTGCCAATTCCATCAAGTCATATGACTTGAAAGATGAGAAGAGCGGGACATCTCCATATTTGTGCCTCTCTTCTTATGAAGGGGGGCACTTTTTATTTGGGTTCTATAATATTTGTTGGGGTTCTTACACAATTTGAACATAAAAAATGCACGTAATCATCCAGTCTTTTATACTTGAGTTGTCGAGAAACAAGTATAGATTGGAG
>NZ_JBANLY010000034.1:0-19966 GCF_037046045.1 Rossellomorea sp. LJF3
AACTCTCCGATAAAAGTTTGAATAGCTCTTTAAAAATAAATCTAGAATTAACGTTGACGTATTGTCTTGTTTTGTTCAGTTTTCAAGGTTCAATGTGTAAGCGCTTCGTTTAAGCGACTTTTTAATCTTATCAAGTTGACACTGTGTTGTCAACAACTTTTTTCGTTTTTTTAAGTCGCCACTGACCGCTCGTTGCCGTCGTTCAGCAGCGACAATTACTAATATACCAAGGTATCAAATTGAAGTCAACGAAAAATTAATATTTTACTATAATTATTTCGCTGCACGATAATAGCGATGATAAATCCCTTGCCCTTTCGTCTCTACATCGACGATTTCAACAAATCCTTTATCCGTTAAGTATTCGATGAGCATACTTAAATCAACGGAGTATTGTCTTGCTTCTGAATGATTAAGAAGATCCTGGAACGTCCAGTGTTCCTTTTGGCCAAGGATGTCCAATAGATGTTCAGTCGAAACCTTCGTTCTTGAGTGGATGAGAAACTCACTGGCCAGGAACAAGAGCTCCAGCCGTTTATCGATTTCTTCATCACTTGTGACGAGCTCTTCATACAGTTTATAAATCTCAGGTTCTATTTGCTTGACCTGGTTCCATACGGTTACCTCTGGATGGAACCCGTTTTCAATGACTGCCAGTCTCGCTAAATGATGCAATGAGTGGACGATGTGATTGTAAGCATCCAAATAATGTTTGCTTTCAAAGAATTCTTTACCGTCCATATATCGGCGGATCAATTTGGCAAATTCCATGCCCATCTTGATCTTTCTGCCATAGAAAGGGAAGTCTCGTAACTCCGTTTTAAGATTCTGGATAAACTCGTTGCGGTCAAACAGGACTTTTCCATTGAACAGCCAATCGATCACTTTCCGGTTGGATCCGAGTAAGATCCACTCGTTCAGCTTGGCTTCTGTCACGATATGTAACGCTGCCTTTTGTTCTTTATAAGAATAATGCTTGATGAACACAGGCTCTTCCGCTTCCTTCACAATAAGGAACAGGACAATATCAAAGGTATCGGTCAAGGGACTGGATTTCTTGCTTTGTTCTATTAGAAGCGCTCCTAAAGTATTGGGGTGACTTGTACGCTCTTGGTATATCGGTCGTAAAATGTCTTCCATTTCATACTCCTCCACATCACTCATTGGTTGGTTACTATTTCGACATTCAAAGGGGATTTCCTTCTCTGAATATAGTCATTTTTCGACAAAATGGTTTCGCATCCCTCTACTACCAACAAATATGGTATAGTATTTTTTTAGGAGGGACAAACAAATGGCTAAGAAATATTCAAGTAAGATTAATAAAATCCGTACGTTTGCCTTAAGTTTAGTTTTCATCGGATTTATCATTATGTACGTCGGTATATATTTTAGAGAACATCCATGGGTTATGACAACATTCATGCTACTGGGTTTTCTGGGAATCATCGGAAGTACGGTTGTCTACTTCTGGATCGGGATGCTGTCCACGAAGGCCGTACAGGTAACATGCCCCAATTGCGGTAAGGTCACCAAGGTCCTTGGGCGGGTCGATATGTGCATGTATTGCAACGAGCCCCTGACTCTTGATCCGAACCTTGAAGGTGAAGAATTCGATGAGGACTATAATAAAAGGAAAAGATAAAACTGAATGAGAAAAGACCTTCAACGGAAGGTCTTTTGTTGATGCGTAAATAAAAGAAGAATGGTTCTAATTTAGAACCATTCTTATCTAATGTGTCTCCTTAACAGAACAGTCAGAGCATGTGCCGTAGATTTCCATCCGATGGTTGTTCACCTTGAATCCCGTGACATGGGAAGCCAGTTGTTCCACTTCATCAAGTCCAGGGTAATGAAAGTCTACAATTTTACCGCAGCCATCGCAAATGACATGATAATGATCGGTCGTCACAAAGTCAAAGCGACTGGAGGCATCTCCGTATGTCAGTTCTTTCACTAGACCTACTTCACGGAATACACGCAAATTATTATAAACGGTCGCCACACTCATGTTAGGGAATTTC
The DNA here is from genome assembly GCF_037046045.1 of Rossellomorea sp. LJF3. NCBI lineage: Bacteria > Bacillati > Bacillota > Bacilli > Caryophanales > Bacillaceae > Rossellomorea > Rossellomorea sp. LJF3. Next base: position 2,025 of record NZ_JBANLY010000034.1, read on the forward strand.
CCTTCGAGCGCTTTATATATGTCATCGGCAGTTGGATGGGCCATTGAATCAATGAGATACTCTAATATCGCATGACGTTGAGGAGTGATACGGACTCCCGTTTCCTTCAATGTCGAAATCGCTTCTTTCAATTGTCCTTCTTCAGACATCGTCATGCACCTCTTTTCATAAGAATTATTATTTTATAATCTTTATAAATAGTGTACTAATCAACGGTCCATTTTGTCAATCTTTCACCCTGCTACTCGTGGAGGTTTTTCTCCTGCTCACCAAGCTGCTGGTTGATGTATCTGCCTGCTACGAAGAGGTAGTCAGAAAGCCGGTTCAGATACGAAAGGACTAATGGATTGATGTCTTCATCAATTCCTACAGCTTCTCTTTCGGCTCTCCTGACAATCGTTCTTGCAGTATGCAGGGCGGCACCGGCCGGCTGACCACCGGGAAGGATGAAGTTCCTGAGAGGTGTGAGAGATCCGTCCATCCTATCGATTTGATCTTCCAACTCCTTGATATGTGTTTCATCAAGCTTCCATTTCACTTCTTTTCCAGCGGGAGTAGCAAGTTCGGCCCCGACATGGAAAAGGATCGTTTGCACCTTGTGAAGAAACTCTTCGAATTCTTCTTTACCATCAAAATATTCAGCCTTGATATAACTTAGACCAAGACCTATCATGGAGTTCGCTTCATCGCATGTTCCGTACGCCTCCACACGTTGATCCTTTTTCGATACGCGGGTTCCATATACCAGGGAAGTCGTCCCTTTATCTCCAGATTTCGTATAAATTTTCATTTTAATAACCCCTCTCTGCATCAATCACGTTAATAAAGTTATCCCTCTTATTACTATATGTAGATAAATTCTTTTTAAAGATTTCAAGTGCCCTTGGCATGTACTTTTTTGTAATACTTGAAAGGTGAGGTGTCACCGTAATGCCTTCCGTTTTCCAAAAAGGATGAAGTTCAGCTAACGGCTCTTGATCAAATACATCCAGATACATATGTTGAATCAACTTCTTTTCCATTACTTCAAGAAGGACGGATTCTCGAACAAGGTCTCCACGGCCAATATTGATGAATACAGCAGAATCCTTCATCTGTACAAAATGATCGACGTCCATTATTCCCTTTGTCCGGTTCGTACTTGGAAGCACAGAGACAATGTAATCGGCTTCGGGGAGCTGATCCCTGAAGGTCTCCAAGGTAAACATGCTGTCAAAATGCTTTCCGGGTGAGCCGGTAGAATTCACTCCACTTACGTTCATTTGAAACGCCTTTGCCAGTCGGGCGATTTCCCCTCCAATGGCTCCCGCTCCAAGAATAAGGAGAGAAGCTTCATGAAGTTCAGAGGTAGGTAACCTTCTGCTCCACACGGCATCTTTCTCCTGCTCCCATACTGATTGAAGCTGTTTTGCATGCTGAAGCATCAAGCCGATCGTAAACTCTGCCATGGGGATCTTGTGGATTCCCCTTGCATTGGTGACGAGGATCCCCCTTCTTTTAATTGCTTCTAACGGCATTTTTTCGAGTCCCGCCGAAGTGACCATGATCCATTTGCATTTCTTGCTTCTTTCAATATGATCACTCGTTAAATCTTCCCCCATCGTGACGATCACTTCCGCATCGGGAAGCTCACTTTCCGCTTGGTTGATTTTTTTATAAAAAAGGAACTCAACCCCGGGGAAGCTATTCGTTAAATCTGAGACGAATTCTTCTTTCGGTTGAAATGTAAAGATGATTTTCATGTAGCTGCCTCCCATCCCTATTGCCCATTATTTTACCATATAGGAAAGGATTCTCCCTAGTTTCAAGCATCCCCATGAGCATAAAAAAAGAGGATCGACCTGGTCGATCCTTCTACACGGATGAGACTGACTTATTTGAGGAGGTTGCCCTACTCTTACTATATGTCCTTCCAGCTTTTGTGAATGGACAAAAGCCTCAAACCCGTTAAAATAGGCTTGAAAATAGGCTTAGGAAAGGTTTTCTTGAATATAGTGAAGAGCTTCTTCGACATGCCCCTTCACTTTCACCTTCCGCCATTCCTTGGAGAGGTTCCCCTCTTTATCAATGATGAAGGTGGAACGCTCGATTCCCATGTATTCTTTCCCGAAGTTTTTCTTCAGCTTCCACACGCCGTATTCCTCCGCCACTTTATGATCTTCATCTACCAGCAGGAGGAACGGGAGTCCGTGTTTCTCCACGAATTTCTCATGTTTATCAACGGGATCCGGGCTCACCCCAAGGATGACGGCATCAAGATCTTCAAAGTTCTCATGCTGATCCCTGAAATCACACGCTTCTGTTGTACACCCCGGCGTCATGTCCTTCGGATAAAAATAAAGGACCACATTTTTCCCTTGATAATCAGATAGCTTCACCTTTTCTCCATTGCTTGCCAGTAATTCAAATTCAGGTGCTTTTTGACCAACTGTCATACATCTTCCCCTCCTAATGGTTATCGTTCTGACTTTAGCGTACCCAATATGAGGAAAAAACTCAAACCATACGCTACTTGTTCTCATAGTGTAAAAAGGACTTCACGACAAAGGCTGCCGGTATCGTATACCCAAGCCAGGACTCGATAAGGGCGATCCCCCTCCCGATCCCAACAGGGGTTACATCTCCATATCCCACTGAGAAAAGGGTAATGCCGCTGAAATACATAGTAGTAAAAAAATGATCGAGGAAGTCTCCGGAAAGTGGTCTCCCTGCCTCGACAAGAATCTGGATGCCCTCGAGCTCAAGGAGCATGAATAATAGCCCGAACCCGATCATAATCGTGATGTAACACATCCCCAAAAAGAGAAAATGATGAAGGGAAACATGGTGTTCTTTCCATCGTGAAGGATAAAATAATGCCCGCAGGCTCATGACCATGCAAAATAGAATGAAAAATCCAATGATATAAAGCATGTACATACCCTCTTTTTTCTGCTTGTCTTAGTATATGTACGCTTGTCATCGTGGAATCATTCTAGTTACCTGCACCCCTGTATCGTTTCACACCTTCATTCCAAAGGACGATGGAGAAAATGAAAAAACCGATTCCGACAAATGGAGTCAGGAACGAATACGGGTACCATTCCGTCTTTTCAAGAAAGAAGGCAGATGGATATACGCCAACGAACGCAAAAGGAAGGATCCACGTCAGCACAAATCGGATGACGCTATTGTAAATATCAACCGGATATCTTCCATAGTTTCCGATATTGTACATCATCGGCATGATGGACGTTTTCGCATCCGACCAGAACGCAATGCTTGCAAGAGCAATGAAGATCCCCGCATAGACCAGAGCTCCCCCCAGGACAAATACGATGAATAGAACCGGCTCATACCATTCGAAGGTGATATCAAGCCTCCCACCTGCGTAGTACATGACGGCCATTCCCGTGATGACGCCAAAAAGGGACTCCAGCTCCATCCGCTCCAATATCACTTGAAATAAACTGTGGATGGGTCTCGTCAGGATCCGGTCGAACTCACCCTTCACTACATACCGGTCGTTAAAGTCCCAGATGTTGAAGAAGGAACTGAACAGGGCGAACGGTACAAGAAAAAATCCATAGATGAATATAATTTCATCCCTTGTCCATCCGCTCAACAGCTGTGTGTGACCGAAAACAACAAGGATGAATACGAGATTGACAGCTTGAAACAGTAAATCTGATAATATCTCGACAATCAGATCGGCCCGGTACTGCAGCCTGATCTTCATGTATTGGGCGACATATTGAAAAAACATCTTCACATAAAACATCGGTCACCCTCCCTGTATGATCATTTGTTTTTTTGCCATGACCCAAAGCACTTTAATCGGTATAAGGAGAAGCAGCGACCAAAGGCCCTGCATCATGATTGCATTGAAGGCTTCCGACGTGGAAAAGCCATTCGTGAAAATCATGCTCGGGACATAACTGATGCTTTGAAACGGCAGATACTCCATCACATTTTGCGCCCACAGGGGGAAAAAGTGAATCGGAAGAAGAAGTCCCGAGAATAAATCGATGACGACCCGTTTGGCCCTGATGAGACCGTCGTTATTAAATAAGAAAAAGGTTGTGATCCCTGTCAGCAAATTGATTTGGGTATTGATGATGAAACTGAAAAGGATCGAAATGGCGAATAAACCGATTGTATCAAAACCCGTCCCGATTTGAAGCGGGAAAATCAGGCTTACGATGATCATCCCGGGGATTGAGAAAAACGCCAGGCGGAAGACTCCCTCACCCAGTCCCTGCATCGTCTTCATGCCGAGATAGTTATAAGGCCTGATGAATTCAACGGCCACTTTCCCCTCTTTGATTTCCTGCGCAATTTCACGATCAATATTATTAAAATAAAATGCCCTGGCCATCCACGATACGGCCACATAGGTGGTCATCTGAATGATTGATAATCCTTCGATATCCTGCTTTCCGCCATAAATGGCCTGCCACAGGAAATAGTACGCACCGATATTGATACTGTAAATCAAGATTCCACTATAATAATTCGTGCGGTAGGCAAGCATCATCAGAAATCGGATGCGAATCATTTCGATATACTTAGCCATAACCCTTCACCCCGCACACGAGCAGAATCACAGCTTGTTTTCCACCACTCAACTTGTCACAGCCCCTTTTTCATAGATGTTTCGGATGATCTCCTCAGTAGTCGTTTCTTCTATCTTCATATCTTTCACTTTGAAGTTTGCCACGACATCTGTAATGAGCTGTGAGATGACTTCCTCATCGGCTTCGGTTATTGCAGCATAGGTTTGTTTTTTCTCATCAAAACTCCAGGAGATGCTCCGGTTTCTAGTAAGAGCGGATAAAGCAGACAGAGAGGTTTCTTCCAGGAATTGAAAGACGACTTCTTTCTGATCTCCCCAGTTTTCTTTCAGCCGACTCAGTTCACCATCGTAAATGATCTTCCCTTCATCGAGCATCACGACCCGTTCACACAGGGCTTCGATATCGGATAAATCGTGGGTCGTAAGTAAAATGGTTGTATTGTATTTCTCATTGATTTCCTTTAAGAACTGACGGATTTTCAACTTTACGAGGACATCGAGTCCGATTGTCGGTTCATCCAGGAAGAGCAGTGGTGGATTATGAACCAGGGCGGCGGCGAGTTCACAGCGCATCCGCTGACCCAGGGATAACTTACGGACAGGTTTGTCCAGGAGAGGGGCGATATCCAGGGTTTCAATCACATGATCCATATGCTCCTTATATTGTTGATCAGGCACTTTATACACCTTTTTCAGCAGTTGAAAGGACTCCTGCACGGCAATATCCCACCAGAGCTGGGAACGCTGGCCGAATACGACACCGATCGTCTGTACGAATTTCTCCCGGTCCCGATGGGGATTCATCCCATTGACGGTTAACTCTCCCCCGGTCGGAGTCAGGATCCCCGTCAGCATTTTGATGGTGGTCGACTTTCCGGCCCCATTTTCACCAATATAACCGACCATCTCACCCTGTTTCACATTAAATGAAATATTGTTCACCGCAGGAACGACTTTATAATTACGCGTAAATAAATCCCTGAAGGCACCCTTCAGCCCTGAACGGCTGGAAAAAGCCTTGAATTCTTTACGCAAATGATTCACTTCGATTGCGTTCATCTTGCGTCCTCCCACATTCTTATAAAATAGGTTTGTCTTTAAGAAACAAAGAATAGTGTACCACAGTGAGCTGATTCTCTTTGAACAGTCTGCTTGAAAATTAGTACACCCATTGATTCCCTATTTGCTAAAGTGGAAAAGACCGTACTACAATAGAAGGGTAGTTATAGACAAATACACATTTACCGGGAGGAAAATATGAAATTCACTGAATCAGAAACTTTACATACAGAAGCATTGGAGCATATAGTCGGAGGCGTGAACAGCCCATCCCGCTCCTATAAAGCAGTTGGCGGCGGCTCGCCTGTTGCCATGGAAAGAGGAAAAGGCGCATACTTCTGGGACGTGGACGGGAACAAGTATATCGATTATCTGGCGGCATACGGTCCCATCATAACGGGACATGCCCACCCTCATATCACCGAAGCAATCACAAGAGCCGCGGAAAACGGTGTCCTTTATGGAACTCCTACCCGCCACGAAGTGAAATTTGCGAAAATGATCAAAGAAGCCATGCCTTACATGGACAAGGTCCGCTTCGTCAATTCAGGTACAGAAGCCGTGATGACCACGATCCGTGTGGCAAGAGCCTATACAGGTAAAGACAAAGTCATCAAGTTCGCGGGCTGTTACCACGGCCATTCGGACCTGGTGCTGGTTGCAGCCGGTTCCGGTCCGTCTACCCTGGGAACCCCGGATTCTGCAGGGGTTCCGAAAAGCATCGCACAGGAGGTCATCACCGTTCCATTTAATGACATCGAGCCATTTAAAGAAGCGATGGAAAAATGGGGAGATCAAATCGCTGCTGTCCTGGTGGAACCGATCGTCGGAAACTTCGGGATCGTGGAACCGAAGGAAGGCTTCCTCGAGCAGGTGAACGATATCGCCCATGCCTCTAATTCCCTTGTCATCTATGATGAAGTCATCACAGCATTCCGCTTCACTTACGGCGGGGCCCAGGACATGCTGAAGGTAAAACCTGACTTGACTGCACTCGGCAAAATCATCGGCGGAGGACTTCCGATCGGAGCATACGGCGGGAAGAAAGAAATCATGGAACAGGTGGCACCACTTGGTCCTGCCTACCAGGCTGGAACGATGGCCGGAAACCCGGCCTCCATCCTATCAGGCATCGCATGTCTCGAAGTGTTAAAAGAAGATGGCGTGTACGAGAAATTAGATCAGCTTGGGGAGATGCTTGAAAAGGGAATTTTAGTTGCGGCAGAAAGACATAACACCCCGATCTCCATCAACAGGCTGAAGGGAGCCCTCACTCTCTACTTTACAACTGAAAAAGTGGAGAACTATGAACAGGCTGAAGCAACAGATGGAGAAATGTTTGCCAAGTTCTTCAAACTTATGCTGAATCAGGGCATCAATCTTGCCCCATCTAAATATGAAGCATGGTTCCTGACGACGGCCCATACTGAAGAGGATATCAAGGTAACACTCGAAGCTGTAGACCGTGCCTTTGCACAGCTGTAAAACACAATCAAAAGACTGCATGCCATAAGCGTGCAGTCTTTTTTTGATCTACCATACTAATTCTCTACTTTATCGCATATCTATGGTTTTTGTGGAAGAACGATTGTTTATTCCCCTTTACAAAAAGGTACATATTTTGTAAAAACTTATTCGAATTTGCCTATTGATATTACTTGTAAGTACATGTATAGTACAGTATTGTTTATAAAAACGTTACACAAGAAAGGATTCTAATTCCATGAAACTTGGTGCTCGCATCCTTAAAACGGGAATTGCGATTGTAATAGCTTTACTTGTATCCCAGCTGCTCGGCATACCTTCTCCGGTGTTTGCGGGAATCGCGGCGGTCTTTGCCGTCCAGCCCACCATTTATCGTTCTTATCTATCCATTATCGAACAAATTCAGGGAAATCTGATCGGTGCCGGGATTGCCGTCATATTTGTATTATTATTCGGAAGCAATCCATTGATTGTGGGTCTTGCTGCTGTTATCGCCATTGCTATCATTCTAAAATTAAAGCTGCAGAACACAATCGGTCTTGCACTGGTGACGATGATTGCGATCATGGAAGTGACGGATCAGGACTTCATCCAGTTTGCATTCATCCGTTTCTCCACCATTATGATCGGGGTCTTCTCATCATTCCTGGTGAATCTTGTCTTCCTGCCGCCAAAATATGAAACCAAGCTTTATCATAAAGTATCCGATTCAACAGAGGAAATCCTGAAGTGGATCAGGTTAAGTATGAGGCATGCAACGGAGTTCCACCTCTTGAAAAAGGACCTGGAACGCATTAAAGAAAAGTTGATAAAGGTCGACCAACTGTATCTTCTATATAAAGAGGAACGGGATTATTTTAAGAAAAATTCGATTGTCAAAAGCCGGAAGCTCGTGATCTTCAGACAAATGATTTCCTCGACCAATCGCAGTTTCGAGATATTGAAGCGCCTGAATCGCTATGAAAACGAAATCTATCAATTGCCCGACGAATTGCGGCTCGTCATTAAGAATCAACTTGATTGTTTACTGACCTATCATGAACAGCTACTATTGAAGTTCCTCGGCAAGATGCATCCCCATGCAGAATCGGAAGCCCAGCAGGATGTATGCCTGCACCGGAAAGAGCTGATGAGGATCATGCTTGAAGAGGTCAATCATCATACAAAGGATGACAACATCCATAATTTCCATCTGCTTCATATTTTCTCTGCTATTTTTGAATACGACGAGCATCTCGAGCATTTGGAAAAACTGATTACAAGCTTTCAGTCGTATCATAAAGAAGATAACGAAGTAACGATCGGGGAAGAAGAAGAATAAATGAAAAAGCGGAGCAAAGGATGATGTCCTTTGCTCCGCTTTTTATTAGTTTTTCATTTTCGGATCCAGTGCATCCCGTAGTCCATCCCCCATCAGGTTGAAGCCTAATACCGTCAGCATGATGGCGAGGCCAGGGAAGATCATCGTCCAAGGCGCCTGAAGCATATACTGTCTTGCATCGGAGAGCATTTTCCCCCATTCAGGTTCAGGTGCCTGTGCTCCAAGACCAAGGAAACCAAGTGCTGCCGCTTCAATGATGGCAGTCGCAATGGCAAGTGTTCCCTGCACGATGATCGGAGCCATACTATTCGGCAGTACATGACTGAAGAGAATCCTGAAATCGCTCATCCCGATTGCTTTTGCAGCCATGACATACTCTTCCTGCTTCACACTCAGTACCCGTGAACGGATGAGTCGACCGAAATTCGGTATATTGATGATGGCAATGGCGATCAGGGCATTTCGGAGTGACGGCCCAAGGGCTGCCACAACAGCGATCGCAAGCAGGATGCTTGGAAATGCAAGCATGATGTCAAAGATACGGGAAATGATCGTATCGACCCATCTGCCATAATAACCCGCTACGATCCCCAGTAAACTTCCGATCACGGAAGAACCGATGACGGCGAAGAAGCCGACCCATAACGAGATACGCGCACCATGGATGATACGTGATAAGATATCCCGTCCAAAATCATCCGTACCTAACCAATGTTCTGAAGACGGGGCCTGCAGTCGCTTGGATAAATCCTGCTCGTTGATCCCCTGCGGTGCAATGAGTGGTGCTGCAATCGCCAGGATGACAAAGAAAAGGACAATACAAAATCCGACTAAAGCAATTTTATTCTTTGTGAAGCTTTTCCAGGCTTCCTTCCAGGGAGAGACCGTTTCTTCTTCCAGGGAAGGATGAAGCTCCTTTTGCGGTTCTGCTAATTCTGCCATGAGAGTTCACCTCTTTCTTCATTGATGTTAGTTGTATTTAATACGCGGATCGACAGCCGCATACAGTAAGTCGACAATTAAGTTAATCGTGACGAAGATTGTGGCGACAACCAGTATTCCGGATTGAACGACTGGGTAATCACGGTAACCGATCGCTTCGTATATATAACGTCCGATCCCAGGCCAGCCGAAGATGGTCTCGGTCAAGATCGCACCACCCAGTAGAAGACCCATCTGTAAACCAATGACCGTCAGAACCGGGATGATGGCATTTTTCAAAGAATGCTTGTACACGACCCAGAACATTTTCAATCCCTTGGCACGAGCTGTACGAATATAATCCGAACGCATAACTTCCAACATACTTGAGCGTGTCATCCGGGCAATGATGGCCATCGGGATGGTCGCTAAGGCAATCCCCGGTAGAATGATGTGTTTCAATACGTCACCAAGCTGATCGAAACGCCCCTGCATGATCGTATCGAGGATATAGAAGTTGGTTATTGAATCAACGGGATTCCGTATATTCTCCCTTCCTGTTGTTGGCAGGATGTCAAGCTGAATGCCGAATGTCCATTGCTCCATCAGTCCTAACCAGAAAATCGGCATGGAAACACCGATAAGAGCCAGGATCATGGCCGTATAGTCGAACCAGGAGTTTTGGAACCATGCACTGATGATCCCTGCATTCACACCTATGACAATCGCGATGATGATGGCGACGATGGCAAGCTCAGCTGTAGCTGCCAGATAAGGCCAGATTTCGGTTGAAACTTCCGTCTTTGTTCGTAGGGAACTCCCTAAATCCCCGGTCAATAAACCTTTTAAATAATCAATGTATTGGATATACCAGGCATTATCGAGACCGAGCTGATCCCTTAATGCTGCAACGGCTTCTTTCGTAGCCTGCTGCCCCAGTATCACCTGAGCGGGATCTCCCGGAATGGCACGGATGATCGAGAAAACGATAAGAGTCATCCCCAGTAATACCGGAATGAGCTGCAGTAGTCGACGAATGGTGTATTGGAACATTTTGTTCACCTCTCTGAGTGGAGATTCTGATTTCGATAAAAAATAATAAGATTGCTTGTCGGGGCTGAACAGTCGGCTCCGCTTTTCTATTTTTCCAGCTCTGCGGCTAGCCCCTCGAGGTCACAAGTCAATCTTGCCCCAAAGGCAAAGACCGCCTTTTGTGCAAGCTCGCCTTATGCTTGTCGGGGCTGATCAAGCCGCTTCCGCTTTTCTTTTTGTCCAGCTGCGGGGCTTAGAGGCTCGAGGTCATAAGTCCAGTCCACCAAAAAGGCAAAAGCCGCCTTTCCAGTGGACTGGACTTATGCTTGTCGCCTCTGAGCAAAGCCCCTCCGCTTTTCTATGTACAAAGGGGAGAAATCTGCGATGTCTCCCCTTTGGTTTGGTGCTTATTACTCCATGTCTACTGCGCCTAACCAGTCGGAACCGGTTGGATGCGGCTTGAAGTTTTTAAGTGCTGCGCTTCCTGCAAGCAGTGGTGTAGAGTGAGCAAGTGGTACCCACGGAGCATCCTCATGGATGATTTCCTGGGCTTTCTTGTACAGCTCTTCACGTTTTCCTGGATCTACTTCTGTTTGGGCATCGATCAGGATTTTGTGTACCTCATCGTTTTTGTAGTAAGAGTAGTTGTTGCTTCCGATATTGTCTTGGTCAAGTAACACATATAGGAAGTTATCAGCATCTCCATTATCACCTGTCCAACCAAGTAAGAATGCATCAGCTTCTCCGTTTTTCGCTTTTTCAAGGTAAGTAGCCCACTCGTAAGAAACGATTTTTGCCTTCACTCCTACTTCAGCTAGATCCGCTTGAATCGCTTCTGCCACTTTTTGGCCGTCCGGCATGTATGGACGTGGTACAGGCATTGCCCATAGTTCCATTTTAAATCCGTCTTTAAGACCCGCTTCAGCAAGAAGTTCTTTCGCTTTTTCAGGATTGTATTCATAAGGCTCGATATCATCATTGTATCCGCCGATTACCGGAGGCATCGGGTTTTTCGCCATTTCCGCTTTTCCTTCGAAGAACGCATCAATGATTTCCTGCTTGTTGATGGCATAGTTGATCGCCTGACGTACTTTAGGATCATCGAAAGGTTCACGTGTTGATGTTAACCCTAAGTATCCAACGTTCATGGATGGACGTTCGAATAGCTGCAGATTGTCATCACCTTCGACTTTACTTGCATCACTTGGGTTTACACCATCAGCAAGATCGATTTCACCTGAAATCAGCGCATTCAGACGGGCTGAGTTTTCAGGAATCGATTTGAATACGACTTGATCTAATTTTGGTAGATCTTTATCCCAGTAGTCTTCATTTTTCTCGATGACGATTTTGTCATTACGCTTCCACTCAACAAATTTGAAAGGACCAGTCCCCGCATCTGTCGGAGCTTCAGCAAGCTTGTCACCCAGTTCATCAATTGCTTTCGGGCTTACGATTGCAAATGGGCTCATGGCAATGTTTTTCAAGAATGGTGCTTGAGGGCGCTTTAATACGAATTCGACCGTCATGTCGTCAGCCGCTTTCACTTCTTTGATCACATGACCTTCATCACCTTTAAAACCGCCAAACATAGAACCGTAGTAAGGGAACTTATCAGCATTCCCGTTCATCCAGCGCTCGAAGTTTTTCACAACGGCATCTGCATTGAAATCTGTGCCGTCCTGGAATTTCACTCCCTCGCGCAGCATGAATTTGTACGTCAACCCATCATCGGATACTTCCCACTTTTCAGCTAATCCCGGGTTTACCTCTGTATCCTGCTCTCCGAATTCAACAAGTGTTTCGAAGATGTTTTTCGTTACTTTAAATGATTCCCCATCAGTTACTGTTCCCGGATCAAGAGCCACAGAGTCTCCACCGCGTCCGAAGATCAATACTTTAGGATCTCCCTTATCTCCACCGTTGCCGCCGTCACCTGAAGATTTTTCATCTCCTCCACATCCGTAAAGCGCGGATGATACGAGCAGGATGAGCAGCATTAAAATTGACCAGCTTTTTTTCCTCAACTAAATCCCCTCCTGAATATTGTTTATATACTTATGAGACTTGTCTTCTAGTAAAGATGACAAGCTACATAATGCCCTGGTTGGTGTTCCTTGAATTCTGGCACTTTCTGTTTGCAAATGTCCGTCGCATGCGGGCACCTGGTATGGAATGTGCAGCCGCTCGGTGGATTGGACGGACTCGGGATGTCCCCCTGTAAGAGAATGGTTTCCCTTTTGAAATCCGGATCCGGTACGGGTACCGCCGACAGGAGCGCCTGGGTGTATGGATGTAGGGGCTTTTCATAGAGATTCTCACTATCGCTCAGCTCCACCATTTTCCCGAGATACATCACGCCCACACGGTCGCTTATATGCCTGACTACACCGAGATCATGCGCGATGAATATATAGGTGAGTCCGAATTCTTTTTGTAGATCCTGCATTAGATTCAATACCTGTGACTGAATGGATACGTCAAGGGCAGACACAGGCTCATCGGCTATGATGAGTTTCGGCTTTGTCATGAGCGCCCTGGCAATCCCGATCCTCTGCCTTTGTCCTCCACTGAATTGATGCGGATAACGTTTGGCATGATAGCTGCTTAAGCCTACGATGTTGAGGAGTTCATGAACCCTTTCCTTTCTTTCCTTGGCAGAACCCATTCCATGAACCTTGAGTGGTTCTTCGAGAATCTTCTCTACCGTATGTCTGGGATTCAGGGATGCAAAGGGATCCTGAAAGACCATTTGCATTTCCCGGCGAATCTTCCTCATTTCCGAGTTTGATAGACTCGTAAGCTCACGGTCTTCAAATGTCACCTTTCCTTCGGATGGGTCGATGAGTCTCATGAGCATCCTGCCCGTCGTAGACTTTCCACATCCACTTTCCCCTACTATTCCAAGGGTTTCTCCTTTATTGACTGTAAAAGAGACCCCGTCCACCGCTTTAACAGAACTGACAGGTCGTCCAAGGATCCCCCCTGTTATCGGGAAATGTTTCTTAAGATTCTCAACCTTTAGCAACGGTTCCGTCATAAACTCCCTCCTCCGCTTCATCGAACAGGAAGCATCGTGTGCAATGTCCTTGTGATGTTTCATATAATTCCGGTGTCTCCACTAAACAGCGATCAAAGGCAAAGTCACAACGGGCTGCAAAGCGGCATCCGGTCTTGATCGATCCCGGCTTCGGAACATTCCCCTGTATCGAATGAAGCCGCTGCTGCTTGATGCGCATGTCAGGTACAGATTGTATCAGGCCTTTCGTGTATGGATGCTGTGGGTTCTTGAAGATTTCTTCAACAGTGCCCTCTTCCACCACCTTGCCTGAGTACATGACAACGACCCGTTCACATGTTTCTGCCACAACCCCTAAATCATGTGTGATCAGGAGGACAGCTGTGTTCAGTTCCTTATTTAACCGCTTCATTAATTTTAAAATTTGTGCCTGGATCGTCACGTCCAGCGCCGTTGTGGGTTCGTCTGCTATCAGGACGCGGGGATCGCACACCATCGCCATGGCGATCATGACCCTTTGTCTCATCCCTCCGGATAATTGATGAGGGTATTCATTGATCAATTCTTCAGACCTTGGCAAACCTACCATCTTCATGATGTCGACTGCCTTATCCCTCGCCTGTTTCTTTCCTACTTTCGTATGTATGCGTATTGCTTCGATTAATTGATCTCCTATGGTAAAGACGGGGTTCAACGATGTCATCGGTTCCTGGAAAATCATCGCTATGTCATTGCCCCGGATATCCCTCATCCGCTTCTCGGATGCCTGTGTCAAGTCTTCATCTTTATAAAGAATTTTTCCACCGACGATTTTCCCTGGCGGTTTCGGTACGAGACCCATGATGGATAGGGAGGTAACACTTTTCCCGCATCCACTTTCCCCGACAATCCCGAGCACCTCCCCTTCGTTCACATGAAAACTGACTCCATCGACTGCAGGAACTTCTCCATCATCCGTAAAAAAGGAGGTCCTTAAATCTTCCACTTTCAGTAAAGGACGCTGTTCGCTCATTCATATCCTCCTCTTCAAAACTATCTCTCTTTTCATAATTGTGCTTATTTTCTAAATTTTATATGTCTCTTATTATACAAGATGTTACAAATGTTGCAATCCATTTTCAGAATTTTTCTACAAGAAGTCGATATTCCCATTTCAATTCAATATATGTCCAATTAACCCTTTCATTCCTTCCATATAAAGTTATTTAGTCCTACTTTATTCACGACACACCTGAAATTAGTTTGATATGTTTTTTAGAAACACAAAAAAAGTCATGACATTTATCACAGAAATCGTGAAATGTCATGACATTCATTCTTATTGGTCAAGCTGTTGCACTTGGAAGAGCTTGTAGTAGTGACCTTGCTTCTTCATTAAATCCTCATGTGTCCCCATCTCGACAACTTCTCCGTGTTCCATGTGTATGATTCGATCTGCGTGAGTGATCGTTGAGAGTCGATGGGCCACGATGAAGGTCGTTCGGTCTTTTGCCAGGACCTCAAGGGATTCCTGGATAAGGTGTTCGCTTTCTAAATCAAGGGCAGATGTCGCTTCATCCAGAATGAGGATAGGTGGATTCTTAAGAAATACCCTTGCAATCGCCACCCTTTGCTTCTGTCCCCCTGACAGCTTCACGCCACGCTCCCCTACACGGGTATCGTAGCCTTGGGGCAGTTTCATGATGAAGTCATGGGCATTCGCCGCTTTCGCCGCCTCGATGACCTCTTCATCCGTCGCTTCGGGATTACCGAACTTAATGTTCATCTTGACGGACTCACTAAAGAGAATATTATCCTGCAGTACCATTCCGATGTTGTCCCGCAAAGATCTGACCTGGAACTTCCTGATGTCGGTGCCGTCTAAAAGGATCTCCCCTTCGGTTACATCATAGAAGCGGGGTATCAGACTGACGAAGGATGATTTCCCCCCGCCGCTCATACCGACCAGCGCAACGGTTTCCCCCGTCTTAATATCCAGGTTGAGGTTCCGGAGTACTCTCTCTTCATCCGATTCATAGCGGAAAGAGACATTGTTGAACTGGATATCCCCTTGTACATTTTCACACGGAACCGCGCCCGGTTCATCATCGATATCATACTTTTCATCCATGAATTCAAATACACGATCCATGGAAGCTATCGATTGAGTCAGTGTTGTAGAAGAGTTCACCAGTCGTCTGAGGGGACCATACAAGCGGTCGATATACGCAATGAAGGCAGCCATCGTACCAATGGTAAGATCTCCATTGATCACTTGCAGCCCGGCATAACCAATGATGATCAACGGGGAAATATCCGTAATTGTATTTACGACTGCAAATGCCTTTGCATTCCAGCTTGTCTGCTTTAACGCTTTCGTCAGGAAGTTATTATTTTGCTCCTGGAACTGCTTCTGTTCATAATCTTCAACAGCAAAGCTCTTGATGACAGCCATCCCCTGGACCCGTTCATGTAAATGACTTTGAACTTCTGCAAGCGCCTGGGAGCGATCTCTCGTCAAGCCCCTGAGCCTGCCGAAGAAATAACGGACAGAGAAAGCGTAAAACGGGAAGGCAATGAGTGATACAAGCGTCAGTGATACGTCCATGGTAAACATGATGGACAGGGCAATCACAATGGTTGCCGCATCCAGCCAAAGATTCATCAGCCCGGTGATGACGAAGTTCTTCGTCTGCTCCACGTCATTGATGACCCTTGAAATGACTTCCCCAGCCCTTGTATTCGAATAGTACTTAAAGCTGAGTCGCTGAATATGCGAGAAAAGATAATCCCTCAAGTCATACAGGATTTTGTTGCCCGTCCATTGTGCAAAGTACTGCCTGTAATATTCCACCGGCGGCCTCACTAGGAGGAACAGGACGAGCATAATCCCCATGATCATGAGCAGCTGATTTGTCTTCTCATCGGCTGTCAGTCCTTTAGCCCCTACGATATCATCAATGACATATTTGATTAATACGGGGATCAATAAGGGGATGGTGAATTTAATGATGCCTATGATTAATGTACCTATGATCTGCCATTTGTAAGGTTTGACAAACTGGAGGTACCGTTTAATACTGTCCAAGTGATTACTCCTTTCTAAGATGTACGTGATTAGTTTACCCCAATAAAAAGGGGTGACCCTGTACTGAAAGAAGCACTGCAGCTCCTCCTGATCTCTTCGATCAGAAGAAGGTTGCTCCTTACCGGGTCAGCCCTTTTATACCTATAAAACTTTCCTGAAAATTATAGTTACCCTCTGTGCGTCAAATAACGCTCATACCAAATATCGATAAAGTCCGGGGCAAAAGGCCCTTTTCTCTGTCTGATCCAGCGGACAAGCTTGTCGACATTCCGCTTAAGGATATGATCGATCACATCCGGGTAACCGTACAGTTTTCGATGAGCTTCATACTCATCTTCATCCAGCAGTGTATATGTCATGTCGGGAAACACTTTGATATCCAAGTCGTAATCGATATACTTGATCGCCTCATGATCATATACAAATGGTGAGCTTAAATTACAATAATAATAAATACCGTCCTCACGAATCATACAAATAATGTTAAACCATAGCTCAGAATGAAAATAGCAGATGGCCGGCTCACGTGTCATCCACGTCCTTCCGTCTGACTCCGTCACCATCGTCCGGTCATTTCCACCGATGATCTGATTGGTCGTCCCTTTCAGGACCGTCGTCTCATTCCAGATGCGGTGAATGTTTCCATCATGCTTGAAGCTATGTATTTGTACAGATTTTCCTTCAGTGGGAACCGCCATCGTATCCCCTTCTTTCATTTCAGAATTACCTTTATATATGCTTGTCTATTTTATCATTATAACGTTTCCTCAGAAAATTTAAAACAAAAGGGCTATCCTTAAGGAAAATATCCTTTAAGAATGGCCCGAATTCGATCTTTACTTGGGTCTAATATAGAAATGGAAGCGGTACTCCTCCTAATTTTATGATGTGACACCGCTTTGTTCTTTTTGATAAGAACGGATCACTTCATCGGTCTGCTCTTGGAAGGTTTTCTGGATTTCCCTGAGATCCTTCTTCTTCCTAAGGATTTCCTTCTGAATCGATTCTACCTTCGTCATCTCCTGAAGCTCAATCAATTCCTCCTCCAATTCCTGACACCGCTCTATCTCAGACTGAAGATATAACAACTTATCCATCGTCTCCAACTGCACATTAACCAACTCATTAAAACGCTGCTGCATCACTTCGACCAACTCCTCTAAACAAGCTCTCCTAACACATTCTCTCCTTCTAAGCCCAAACCCTTTGACTACTTCTGTCACAAACATGAAAGTTTTGTCGATGGAGGGACGGACCTCCATTTTAGAGGTTATATGGAGAAGAAATGTTGTTATATAAGGTTTTGTATGATTATGAGTGTTGTTTTGAGAGGTCCGTCCCTCAAAAATGAAAAAGCACCCATCGAAATGGGTGCTCAGCTTGTAGACAAAGTCTAAGAATTAGACCAAGTCTACAAGCTTTTTTTGTATAATAGAAAGGAATAAAGCTTTTGTGGGGGATAAAAATGTTATCAAAACACACT
>NZ_JBANLY010000035.1:0-19919 GCF_037046045.1 Rossellomorea sp. LJF3
AACCAAACCAAACCAAACCAAACCAAACCAAACCAAACCAAACCAAACCAAACCAAACCAAACCAAACCAAACCAAACCAAACCAAACCAAACCAAACCAAACCAAACCAACTAGATTACTAGTCTCATATAACAAAGGGGAGAACAAAATGAACATTAAAAACGTAATGGTCATCGGCGCCGGACAAATGGGCTCGGGGATCGCCCAAGTCTGTGCCCAGGCAGGATTCAACGTATACCTGAACGATTTGAAAGAAGAGTTTGTCCAAAAGGGAATGGGTGTCATCACGAAGAATCTGACGCGTTCCGTTGAAAAAGGAAGAATGTCTGAAGAAGATAAAACAGCGACGGTAAATCGTTTGACGGCTTCAACCGATATCCGGGACGCCAAGAAGGTGGATCTTGTCATTGAAGCGGCAGTGGAAAATATGGCCATCAAAACGAAGATTTTTGCTCAGCTGGATGAGATCACACCGGAACATACCATCCTGGCTTCGAACACATCCTCTCTTCCGATCACGGAAATTGCGGCAGCGACGAAGCGTCCCCATCAAGTAATCGGTATGCACTTCATGAATCCGGTACCGGTGATGAAACTGGTTGAGATCATCCGTGGGCTTGCGACAACGGATGAAGTGTATCAAGTGATTGAAGATATGACGAAGTCCCTTAACAAAGTGCCGGTAGAAGTCGAGGATTTCCCGGGATTCGTTTCAAACCGGATCCTGATGCCGATGATCAATGAAGCGATCTACACCCTTTATGAAGGAGTGGCGAGCAAAGAGGCAATCGATGAAGTGATGAAGCTCGGGATGAATCACCCGATGGGACCTCTTACGTTAGCGGACTTCATTGGACTCGATACATGCCTCTACATCATGGAAACCCTGCACGAAGGCTTCGGTGACGATAAATACCGTCCATGTCCTCTATTGAGGAAGTATGTGAAAGCGGGCTGGCTGGGACGCAAAACAGGCCGCGGCTTCTATTCGTACGAGTGATCACGACGAACATCAGGGAGGAAACAGTCATGGAGTTACGATTCACGGAAGAGCAGCAGATGATGAGAAAGATGGTCCGGGATTTTGCCGAAACAGAAATCCAGCCGTTCATCGAGAAGATGGAAGCGGGAGAGTTTCCGAGAGAAATTTTAAAAAAGATGGCTGAGCTTGGTTTGATGGGGATTACGATCCCTGAAGAGTACGGCGGATCTGAGATGGATTTCACATCCTATATCATTGCGATCCACGAGCTGTCTAAAGTAAGCGCCACCATCGGGGTCATATTGTCGGTTCATACATCAGTGGGAACCAATCCGATCCTTTACTTTGGAAACAAAGAGCAGAAACAAAAGTATCTTCCAAAGCTTGCAACGGGTGAGTATTTAGGGGCCTTCTGCCTGACGGAGCCGAGTGCAGGATCCGATGCGAAGAGTCTTAAATCCCGGGCCGAAAAGCGTGGGGACCACTATGTGGTGAATGGATCGAAAGTCTTTATCACCAATGGTGGGGAAGCCGATACGTATATTGTATTTGCAACGACGGATTCGACGAAGGGGAGCCGCGGGGTATCGGCCTTCATCGTTGAGAAAGATACACCTGGTCTTGTGATCGGGAAAGATGAACATAAAATGGGGCTGCACGGTTCCCGGACCGTCCAGCTGACGTTTGAAGATATGAAAGTCCCGGCTGAAAACCTTCTCGGTGAAGAAGGGGAAGGATTTAAGATTGCCATGGCGAACCTGGACGTCGGCAGGATCGGAATTGCCGCCCAGGCACTCGGAATCGCGGAAGCGGCTTTCGATTACTCAACGGCTTATGCTAAAGAACGGGTGCAATTCGGCAAACCGATTGCCGCTCAGCAGGGAATCGGCTTTAAGCTTGCCGATATGGCGACGGCCGTTGAAGGCTCAAAGCTCCTTGTGTACCGGGCGGCGAATCTCCGTTCGAACAATATTTCCTGCGGGAAAGAAGCCAGTATGGCAAAGCTGTTTGCATCGAAAACAGCCGTCGAAGTCTCGACGGAAGCGATTCAGGTGTACGGCGGATATGGTTACACGAAGGAGTATCCGGTGGAGCGCTTGTTCCGTGATGCGAAGGTGACGGAGATTTATGAGGGTACGAGTGAGATTCAGCGGATAGTGATTGGGAAGCATTTGTTGGTTTAAAATTTTTGGAGGGGTGTCTTTGTGCACATATTTTTAGCGTGTCAGGCACCCGATATATAATTTGATGTTTCGTGGCGTAAATGGGTTTGTGGCATAGGCTTGTCTCTTGAGGGTGCCAGACCCGGTATGTAGATGATAGGAGGAAAATGAGATGAATTTTAAATTATCGGAAGAGCATGAAATGATACGTAAGATGGTGCGTGATTTTGCGCGGAATGAGGTGGCTCCTACGGCTGCTGAGCGTGATGAGGAAGAGCGCTTTGATATGGATTTATTCAAGAAGATGGCAGAGCTTGGGTTGACGGGGATTCCTTGGCCGGAAGAGTACGGCGGGATCGGCAGTGACTATCTGGCGTATTGTATCGCAGTTGAAGAACTATCAAGAGTGTGTGCGTCTACAGGTGTTACCCTGTCTGCCCATACTTCGTTAGCCGGTTGGCCGGTATATAAGTTTGGTACGGAAGAGCAGAAACAGAAATACCTTCGTCCAATGGCGCAGGGTGAAAAGATTGGGGCTTACGGCTTGACTGAGCCGGGTTCAGGATCTGACGCAGGTGGCATGAAGACGACAGCTCGCCTGGAAGGGGATCACTACGTACTGAACGGCTCTAAAATTTTCATCACAAACGGTGGAATTGCGGATACGTATATCGTATTTGCCTTGACGGATCCATCACAGCGCCAGCGCGGAACGAGTGCATTTATCGTAGAAGCAGACTTCGAAGGGTTCTCGGTTGGGAAAAAAGAGAAAAAGCTCGGAATCCGTTCTTCACCAACAACTGAAATCGTATTTGAAGACTGCAAGGTACCGAAAGAGAATATGCTGGGCAACGAAGGAGACGGATTCAAGATTGCCATGATGACTCTTGATGGCGGCCGTAACGGGATTGCCGCTCAAGCAGTGGGGATTGCCCAGGGAGCACTTGATGCGTCAGTTGATTACGCAAAAGAGCGTGAGCAGTTCGGTAAACCGATCGCAGCGAACCAGGGGATTTCATTTAAGATCGCCGATATGGCGACGTCCATCGAGGCTTCCCGTCTATTAACCTATCAAGCAGCGTGGCTTGAGTCAGAAGGGCTTCCATACGGTAAGGAATCGGCGATGTCAAAGCTCATGGCCGGGGATACAGCGATGAAAGTGACGACGGAAGCGGTTCAGATCTTCGGTGGTTATGGCTATACGAAGGACTATCCGGTGGAGCGTTATATGCGTGACGCGAAGATCACTCAGATTTATGAGGGGACCCAGGAGATTCAGAGATTGGTTATTTCGCGGATGGTGACGAAATAGGATAGCTGGGTATCTGCTTTGTTGGGGGATGAGGCAGGTGCTCTTGGATTAGGGGTCAATGGGAGAATCGGAATATAAAGGCGGTCGGTTGTTTTGAATAAGAAGAGGGAAGTTCATGCTTCGGTTAAGGATGAGCGTTTGGTGGAAAAGCGGCGTGATCAGATGATTCGCGGGGCCGTCTCTCTGTTTAAACAAAAGGGGTTTCACCGCACCACGACCAGAGAGATTGCAAAGGCCGCCGGATTCAGTATCGGAACGCTCTACGAATATATACGAACAAAGGAAGATGTCCTGTATTTAGTGTGTGACAGCATTTATGAGCAGGTTCGATTGGAGCTTGAGGAGCTTGATGTCGGAAAAGGGACGCTTGAGAATTTACGTCTCGGCATCGCTCATTATTTTCAGGTGATGGACCGGATGCAGGATGAGGTACTCGTCATGTATCAGGAAGCGAAATCCTTGTCGAAGGATGCCCTTCCATATGTACTCCGGAAAGAACTTGAAATGGTGGGGATGGTGGAAGATCTCATCAAAGGCTGCGTCGACAGTGGGAAGCTTGAGCTTGATGATGATCAGATCCATATGCTGGCCCAGAATGTATTCGTCCAGGGACAGATGTGGGGATTCCGTCGCTGGGCACTTCAGAAGAAGTATACACTCGAGGAATTCATCCATCTGCAGATCGAACTCACTTTTACCGGAATCATCGGTTTTGAAAAACAAGGGAGAACAGGGGGAGTAATATGAGCACGGTTGAGATTTATAAACCAAAGCACCATGTACGTTTTGTCACGGCATCGAGCCTGTTTGACGGACATGATGCGTCGATCAACATAATGCGTCGGATTATCCAGGCAAGTGGGGCAGAAGTCATCCACTTAGGCCATAACCGTTCTGTGGAGGAAGTCGTCAATGCCGCTATTCAGGAAGATGTTCAGGGGATTGCGATTTCATCCTATCAGGGTGGGCACGTGGAATACTTTAAATATATGTACGACCTTTTAAAAGAAAGAGGGGCTTCCCACATCCGCATTTATGGCGGAGGCGGCGGAGTGATCATCCCGCGTGAAATCAAAGAACTTCACGAATACGGGATCGCCCGCATCTTCTCTCCTGAAGACGGCCGTACGCAGGGTCTTCAAGGGATGATCAATAAGATGATCGAGGAATGCGATTTCCCTACCATCAAGGGAAGCGTGAATCAGGAAGTCGAGAAGCTTTCAACCGGAGATGTGAATACGGTATCGAAGCTGATCTCACTTGCCGAATATCAGGTCGGGGCCAATGAAGAAGTGGCGGCGACAGCCCAGACCGTTTTTTCTGAAATCAAGAGCTTGGCGAAAAAAGCACCTGTTCTTGGGATCACGGGAACGGGTGGAGCAGGGAAGAGTTCCTTGACGGATGAACTGATCCGTCGTTTCATCAACGAACTTCCTGAAAAGAAAATCGCGATTCTATCCATCGATCCAACGAAACAAAAAACGGGCGGAGCCTTACTTGGGGACCGGATCCGCATGAATGCGATCTTCAATCCCCGTGTTTACATGCGAAGCCTTGCAACACGTGGGTCGAAGACAGAGCTTTCACTGGCGATCAAGGACGCGATCAATGTCGTGAAAGCGGCAGGATATGACCTGATCGTCGTGGAAACGAGCGGGATCGGGCAGGGGGATGCGGAAATCGCAGAAATCTGTGATATGTCCATGTACGTCATGACGAGTGAGTTCGGTGCCCCGTCCCAGCTGGAGAAAATCGATATGATCGACTATGCCGATCTGATTGTCATCAATAAGTTCGAGCGCAAAGGCTCGGAGGATGCGAGACGCCAGGTACAAAAGCAGTACCAGCGCAGTCACATGCTGTTTGATAAAGATCTTGATGACATGCCTGTTTACGGAACGATCGCCAGTCAGTTCAATGATCCGGGCACGAACGCCCTGTTTGCAGCAATCATTGAAACCGTGAACAACAAAATGGAGCTGGATTGGAAAACAAGCTTCTCCAAAGACGTCGATGTCGAGAAGCAAAACGTCATCATTCCAAATAATCGCCGCTATTATCTGCGTGAGATTGCGGAAACGGTCCGTAATTATCATAAAAAAGCAGAAGAACAGGTGAACCTGGCACGCCGGTTGTTCCAGCTTGAAGGTGCTATCGAAGCGGTCAATGAAAAAGAAACGAATGATGGGGTCGTAACATCCCTTCAAACGTTGAAAGAAGAAGTCGAAAACAAATTAACATCAGAATCGAAACGGATTTTACAAAAATGGGATGATCTTAAAGAAACGTACAGCAAAGATCAATTCATCACAAAGATCCGTGATAAAGAAATCGTCACGGAGTTAAAGACAAAGAGCTTATCCGGGCTCGATATCCCGAAAGTGTCCCTTCCAAAATATAAGGACTACGGTCAAATTCTGGATTGGGTCTATAAAGAGAATGTTCCAGGTTCTTTCCCTTATACTGCAGGAGTATTCCCGTTCAAACGTAAAGGAGAGGATCCGAAGCGTCAGTTCGCCGGTGAAGGAACGCCTGAACGGACGAACCGCCGTTTCCACTACCTGTCGAAAGATGATGATGCGAAACGTTTGAGTACAGCCTTTGATTCCGTCACCCTATACGGTGAAGATCCGGATCACCGTCCTGACATCTACGGAAAAGTCGGGGAGAGCGGTGTGAGCATCTGTACGCTGGAAGACATGAAGAAGCTGTATGCCGGTTTCGATTTGTGTGCGCCTTCAACATCCGTGTCCATGACGATCAATGGTCCGGCACCGATCATCCTTGCCATGTATATGAATACGGCGATCGATCAGCAGATCCGCATGAAGGAAGAAGAGCTCGGCCGCGTGTTGACGGTGGAAGAGTATGTGGAAGTGAAGGAACAGACCCTTCAAGTCGTTCGCGGAACGGTTCAGGCTGATATTTTAAAAGAAGATCAGGGTCAGAATACATGTATCTTCTCAACTGAGTTTGCCCTGCGCATGATGGGGGATATCCAGCAGTATTTCATCGATCACAAAGTACGGAACTATTACTCTGTATCGATTTCCGGCTATCACATCGCGGAAGCGGGAGCCAATCCGATTTCCCAGCTTGCCTTCACATTGGCAAACGGGTTTACGTACGTGGAATACTATTTAAGCCGCGGGATGGATATCAATGCCTTTGCGCCAAACTTATCGTTCTTCTTCTCCAACGGTCTCGACCCAGAGTATACGGTGATCGGACGTGTGGCACGACGCATCTGGTCGACGGTGATGAGGGATAAATACGGTGCGAATGAACGCAGTCAGAAGCTGAAGTATCACATCCAGACATCCGGTCGGTCCCTGCATGCCCAGGAAATCGACTTCAATGATATCCGTACGACGCTCCAGGCGTTGATGGCCCTGCAGGACAACTGTAATTCCCTGCATACGAATGCCTATGATGAAGCAATCACGACACCGACGGAGGAATCCGTGCGCCGTGCCATGGCGATCCAGATGATCATCACGAAAGAACACGGATTATCGAAAAATGAAAATCCGCTTCAAGGATCGTTCATCGTAGAAGAGCTGACGGATCTCGTGGAAGAAATGGTCCTCACGGAATTCGACCGCTTAAATGACCGCGGCGGCGTACTTGGATCGATGGAAACCCAGTATCAACGTGGCAAGATCCAGGAGGAATCCATGTTCTACGAAATGAAGAAGCATTCCGGTGAGCTTCCGATCGTGGGAGTGAACACCTACCTGAATCCGAATCCGCCTTCTGAAGAAGATATGGATAGCATGGAACTGGCACGTGCCACTAAAGAAGAAAAAGAAACACAAATTCATAATCTGCGGGATTTCCAATCACAACATAAAGACGAAACCGAAGAAGCCCTCAACCGCCTGAAACAGGCAGCCGTGGGCGGAGGAAACATCTTCGAACAACTCATGGAAACCGTAAAAGTCGCAAGCCTCGGTCAAATCACACGCGCCCTCTACGAAGTAGGCGGCCAATACCGACGCAATATGTAACAACGAAAAGGAAAATGAGACTACTGTACAAGTGCAGTGGTCTCTTTTTTACAGATGGCTTATATATGATAATTAGTATGCATAGTATGAATGAAGGTGGCATTTAAGGTTTTTGACGCGTTTCAAGCATCTCTCATGAAAAATGAAAAAAGAAAACACAACAAGTTTAAAAACCCACCAAACCGTCTATCCTTTATACGAAATCAACCATTTTTTAACATGAACTTAATACTTATAGGGTAAGATATCCTATATAATAAGAATTATCAGACAAGTAAACAGGGGAAGTACGATACATACGTTTGGATGTGAGACTGTGAAGACCATTTTACGCTGCATACTATTGATCATCATCATATACGCCGCCATCCTTTTATATCAATTTCAACTTGGTGCCATCCCATTTTTCCTGCTCTCTTTTTATCTATTCTATGAAGCGTTCCGGGTGATCAAAAACGGTCAAAAAGAAGAGAAGTTAGGAAATGGCAGGCCATCCTGAAATCAAATGCGAAAAAAATGCATGAAAAACGAGATATGTCTGGCATAAAGTGATTTATATTGTTTATAATGTTGAATATGGTTAAAATTGATAATGGAGAATTTTTGCCCTTTTTTACTCTACTTAGTAGAGTGTGAAATAGAGAAAGGAAGTGCGTAAAGTGAGTCTTAAGCAATTATCCAAAGAAGAATTGCGTCAAACATCATTCATTGAACTGGCACATGAAATTTTAGTAGAGAAAAAGCAAGCGATGGCATTTGAAGAGATCGTGAAGGAAATAAAAGGTTTGCTTGAAATCTCTGATAAAGAGGTTAAGAGCCGTTTACTTCAATTTTACACGGACTTGAATATCGACGGACGATACCTTGCCACGGGTGATAACCGTTGGGGATTAAGAGAATGGTACCCGGTTGATCAAATCGAGGAAGAGACCGTTCCAACGATGAAATCCAGCAAAAAGAAAAAGGCGAAGAAGAAAGACGAAGATCTTGATCTGGATGACTTCGATGATCTGGATGATGAAGATCTTGATTATGATGATCTTGATGATGCAGACGACGATGATGATCTTACAGATGACGACGACGATGTCGATGTTGATGCAGACGAGGATCTGGATATCGATGACGACGAGGAAGAGCTCGAGATCGATGAATTCGACGATGTCGAAGATGATGACGAAGACGAAGAAGATGAATCAGAAGAAGAGGAAGAGAAATAATCTCTCCCGGATCAGTACGGCTCCCGCCAGGCTTTTGGGTCTTCCGGGGGCCTTTTGATTTGCGCGAAATGAGTGAAAATTCTATCCCTTATTCTATGCTTGACTTCTACCTCTTAGGAAGGTAGTATTTTATTTGGGCTCCCTAAAAAGGGACAGATCACGTATATCACGCTCCCCTTACAAGATTGTAAGCGGGGCGTTTTTTGTTTTTATAAGAAGAATACATTGACATGAACGGGTTTTTGTCAACCTTTCATAAGTGGCGGATCGATTCTTTAAAGACCCCTTCCGTTTTTATGTATCTTGATCATAAGAGGCTGTCTTAAAGCTTGAGTATGCAGATGAAATTATTTTAAGAGAATGGACTTGTCCTTCTTTGAACAAGATAAATTCATGACATACCTACAATAGACACCCTCTACTTTTTTTGAACCAAACTTACTTTGAAGGGGGACATATACATGACTAAGTATATTTTCGTAACAGGCGGCGTAGTGTCGTCACTAGGGAAAGGGATCACAGCAGCGTCCCTTGGAAGACTATTGAAAAACCGTGGAGTGAGCGTCACGATCCAGAAGTTCGATCCATACATCAACGTGGATCCGGGAACGATGAGTCCTTATCAGCACGGTGAAGTATTCGTAACCGATGATGGTGCTGAGACGGATCTTGACTTGGGTCACTACGAGCGTTTCGTTGACATTAACCTGACGAAATACAGCTCTGTGACAACGGGTAAAATCTATTCTACTGTTCTGAAAAAAGAGCGCCGCGGGGATTATCTTGGCGGGACTGTGCAAGTCATCCCGCATATTACAAATGAAATCAAAGAGCGCGTTTACCGTGCCGGACGCGAAACGAATTCCGATGTCGTGATCACGGAAATCGGTGGAACGGTTGGAGATATCGAATCGCTTCCATTCCTTGAAGCGATTCGCCAGATCAAGAGTGATGTCGGTCGTGACAATGTGATGTATATTCACTGTACGCTTATCCCTTATATTAAAGCGGCGGGTGAAATGAAGACGAAACCGACCCAGCACAGTGTAAAAGAGCTTCGCAGCCTCGGTATCCAGCCGAATGTCATCGTCGTGCGTAACGAAATGCCGATGACCCAGGATATGAAAGACAAGATCGCGTTATTCTGTGATATCGATAAACATGCGGTAATCGAAGCAATGGATGCAGATACGCTTTACTCTGTACCACTTGCCCTTCAGGATCAGAAGCTTGATGAAATCACTTGTCAGCACTTGAAGCTGAACTGCCATGAAGCAGACATGACCGAGTGGAATGAACTGGTCGACCGGGTGAAAAACCTTTCCCGCAAAACAAGGATCGCCCTTGTCGGGAAATATGTTGAATTACAGGATGCCTATATTTCTGTAGTGGAAGCCCTTCGTCATGCAGGTTATCATTTCGACAGCGACATTGAAGTGAGATGGTTGAACTCTGAGCTTGTGGACAACGAAAATGTTGCAGAGAAGCTTGCTGACGTGGATGGAATTCTTGTACCAGGCGGCTTCGGTGACCGGGGTGTCGAAGGAAAGATCGCTGCGACGCAATATGCCCGTGAAAACAAGATTCCTTTCCTTGGAATCTGCCTTGGCATGCAGCTTGCATCCGTCGAATATGCGCGTAATGTCCTTGGACTTGAAGGAGCACACTCTGCTGAGCTGAATCCTGAAACGCCATACCCTGTCATCGATCTATTACCGGAACAAAAGGATATCGAAGACCTTGGCGGGACGCTTCGTCTCGGACTATACCCATGTAAGCTGACAAAAGGTTCAAAAGCCTATGCAGCCTACGATGGAGAAGTCGTATACGAACGTCACCGTCACCGTTTCGAATTCAACAATCACTACCGTGAGCAAATGGAAAAAGCCGGCTTCATCTTCTCAGGCACAAGCCCGGATGGCCGACTTGTGGAAATCATCGAGCTGAGCGACCACCCATGGTTCGTCGCATCTCAATTCCACCCGGAATTCACATCACGCCCGACACGCCCGCAGCCTCTATTCAGAGACTTCGTGGAAGCGTCCCTTGCGTATGGTGAGAAATAAGATTTGATTGATAGAGCCCTCCCGGTTTGGGAGGGCTTTTTTGTGTTTGGGTAGTGGTCATGGAGGAGGGTGGTGGTTTGGGTTTATTGACAGTTCTGCCACTTTCGACAAAATCCGCCAGACTCTAAACCTGATCCAGTCACTAAATCCATACCCCATCCCATCAAAAAAAGCCCATCCCCAAAACGGAACAGGCTCCATTCATTACTCCTCATACTCCTCCAACATCTCACGGATCACAAACCCCAATGCGAAATAGAGATAGAGGGCAGCCATGCTGGAAGGGAAGCTCACGCGCTCACCGATTTCATCGCCGGGGAGCATCCCTTTGATCACTTTTGTATCCAGATGAATGTCGGCAAGGTCCAATAGACTCTCTTCTCCTTCCACCATGCCGGACACCGCTACAAAGGGCACACCGTCAGCAGAAAGCTTCTTCGCGAACGCAACGGCCTCTTCATCCGTTGAATAGCGGGTGATGATCAGCACACGATCCGCTTCCGTCAGTTCAATGGAAGAATCATATCGTTTGGCAGAAGGAAGCGGCTCGGCACCGAACAGGGCTTCTGCGGTGACGGCTTCCATTTCCCGGTAGCCTTTTATGTAGATGCTTCCTTGTCCGATGGCGGCCTGGGCAAGGAGGCGTGCGCCGTCCTCGATTTCGAATTCCTGTTTATCATAAATCCGTTTGAACAGTCCTGTTAACTGTGTTGTGAACATTTTGATCATAAGTTCAATCTCCTTCCATATTCATCTTCGACATTTCTCATCATAACCCTTATTATAAAGGGGAAAAAGGTCTCTAGCAAAATCTTGAGAACAAGCAGGATTTTTTTACAGAAAAAGAGAATAAGTAATAAATATACAATTATTTACCGTCGGAATACATAATTTACTAAAATGTGAAGGGGACTGGGGTATATGAATGAGAAGATTCTGATTGTGGACGATCAATTTGGTATTAGGATTCTATTAAATGAAGTGTTGCAAAAGGAAGGCTACCAAACATTTCAAGCTGCGAACGGCATTCAGGCTCTTGAAATCGTAGATAAGCATTCCCCTGATCTGGTTTTGCTCGATATGAAAATTCCTGGAATGGATGGAATTGAAATCCTGAAGCGGATGAAGCAGAAAGATGCGGATATTCGCGTCATTATCATGACTGCATACGGAGAACTCGACATGATCCAGGAGGCAAAGGACTTGGGAGCGCTTACCCATTTTGCGAAGCCGTTTGATATTGACGATATCAGACAGGCCGTCAGACAGTATATTCCAGTATAAGGAAGTTATTTGAATAGTGAAAATAGTAGTATTTTTAACATTTCGCCTCTGCAGTTGGTAAAATCAATTCTGTTTTGGTATGATACAAGTGAATTTGTTAACTATGTCACAAGGTGTTATACATAACACCGCCATTTATACCAAAATGGTCGACTGACTGAATACAAGGAGGAAATAACTATGCCTTTAGTTTCAATGAAAGACATGCTTATTCAAGCAAAAGAAAAAAGCTACGCGGTAGGTCAATTCAACCTGAATAACCTTGAGTTCACTCAAGCGATCCTGCAAGCGGCTGAAGAAGAAAAATCACCTGTCATCCTTGGTGTGTCTGAAGGTGCTGCCCGTTACATGAGCGGCTTCAAAACAGTTGTGAAAATGGTGGAAGGTCTTATGGAAGACTTGAACATCACAGTTCCTGTTGCGATCCACTTAGATCACGGTTCAAGCTTTGAAAAATGTAAAGAAGCGATCGATGCAGGATTCACTTCTGTTATGATCGATGCTTCTCACGGTCCTTTCGAGGAGAACATTGAAACGACTTCTAAAGTGGTTGAATATGCTCACTCTAAAGGTGTTTCTGTTGAAGCCGAGCTTGGAACAGTCGGTGGACAGGAAGATGACGTAGTGGCAGACGGCGTTATCTATGCAGATCCTAAAGAGTGCCAAGAGATGGTTGAACGTACGGGTATCGATACTCTAGCACCTGCTCTTGGTTCAGTTCACGGTCCTTACAAAGGTGAACCAAACCTAGGATTCAAAGAAATGGAAGAAATCGGTGCAGCGACTGGAGTACCTCTAGTCCTTCACGGTGGTACTGGAATCCCTACAAAAGATATCCAAAAAGCGATTTCTTTCGGAACAGCTAAAATCAACGTAAACACTGAAAACCAAATTGCTTCTGCTAAAGCGGTACGTGAAGTTCTTGCTGCAGATACAGAAGTATATGATCCACGTAAATACATGGGACCTGCACGCGAAGCGATCAAAGCAACAGTCGCTGGCAAAATGCGCGAATTCGGTTCTTCTAACCAGGCGTAATAGTAGACAGGTAATGTTTGGAAAGTCCTGGGGGATAGATTAGGGGCTTTCCTTATGTGGTAGAAAAAGAATGAAGCTGTAGGATGGGACTGGCACCGGGAGAGGTTTGATACCTTTTGGGTCAGTCCCTTCCGTTCATTAAAAGATGATTGAAAATTTTGTCGAAAATGGGGTAGAGGAAATGAAATTTTTCATAGACACAGCAAACATGAGTGAAATCAAGGAAGCATTTGAATGGGGTATTATTTCAGGAGTGACAACGAATCCGTCCCTAGTAGCAAAAGAGAAGGGCGTTACATTTGAGGACAGACTAAAAGAAATCACGGATCTTGTCCCTGGTTCTGTAAGCGCTGAAGTCATCGCATTGGATGCTGAAGGCATGATTAAAGAGGGAAGGGAGCTTGCGAAGATCGCGCCTAATATTACGGTGAAGCTTCCAATGACGCCGGACGGTCTGACGGCTGCATCCACTTTTGCTAAAGAAGGGATCAAGACAAATGTCACGCTGATCTTCAGTGCGAATCAGGCGCTTTTAGCGGCTCGTGCTGGAGCGACGTATGTTTCGCCTTTTTTAGGAAGATTGGATGATATCGGACATGACGGTCTGGAGCTGGTTTCCCAGATTGCCGAGATCTTTGCGATACACGGATTGGAAACGGAAATCATCGCGGCTTCCACCCGTCATCCACAGCATATTACGGAAGCGGCGCTCCGAGGGGCTCATATCGCAACCGTTCCTCTTAAAGTGTTGAAGCAATTATTCCAGCATCCACTGACGGACAAAGGAATCGATGCCTTCTTGAATGACTGGAATAATCGCTGATTTTAGGTCAATCGGTCTAAAGGAAAAAAATCCGATTATCCTATACATGTTTTGACGAATTATGTATACACTAGTAGACAATACTTCTTAGAACGTCTTCTATTGGAAAAATAATCCTTTTTGTTTTAGGTATAGGGTAGCATGCCCTAAATCGATGAACAGTGGAAGGGAGTTTAATATGGAAAAGCTAAAAATTGCAGGAGGTTACCCCCTGGAAGGTACCATTAAAGTCAGTGGGGCCAAAAATAGTGCGGTAGCCTTGATCCCGGCAACCATTCTTGCTGATTCTCCGGTCACAATCGAAGGGTTACCAGATATCTCTGATGTAAGAACGCTGAAAGATCTCTTAGAAGAGATCGGTGGTTCCGTCTCATTGGAAGATGGGGATATGAGTGTAGATCCAAGTCAAATGGTGTCCATGCCTTTACCTAGCGGGAAGGTGAAAAAGCTTCGTGCTTCCTATTATTTAATGGGTGCGATGCTTGGACGATTCAAAAAAGCGGTCATCGGATTACCGGGTGGATGCCATCTTGGTCCGCGTCCGATCGATCAACATATTAAAGGGTTCGAGGCACTTGGAGCGGAAGTCACCAACGAACAGGGTGCAATCTATCTCCGTGCTGATGAACTAAAAGGTGCCCGCATCTACCTTGATGTCGTGAGTGTCGGTGCAACAATCAACATCATGCTTGCAGCGGTTCGCGCGAAAGGCAGAACGATCATTGAAAATGCGGCAAAAGAACCTGAAATCATTGACGTCGCCACATTACTGAGCAATATGGGTGCGAAGATCAAAGGAGCAGGAACAGACGTGATCCGTATCGATGGAGTGGACGAGCTTCACGGCTGCCGTCATACCATCATTCCTGACCGCATCGAAGCAGGAACATTCATGATCCTTGCCGCTGCAGTCGGTAAAGGGGTACTCGTCGACAATGTCATCCCGTTACATATGGAATCGGTCATCGCCAAGCTCCGTGAAATGGGAGTGCCGGTCGAAACGAATGACGACCAGATCTTCATCGGCAGGGCGGACAAGCTCAAATCCGTCGATGTGAAAACACTCGTTTACCCAGGGTTCCCAACCGATCTGCAGCAGCCATTCACTACGCTGCTGAATCGTGCAGAAGGATCTGCCGTCGTAACGGATACCATCTACTCAGCCCGCTTCAAGCATATCGATGAGCTGAGAAGAATGAATGCCACAATCAAAGTCGAAGGACGTTCCGCCATCGTCAACGGTCCCGCCCAACTGCAGGGAGCCAAAGTGAAGGCAAGCGACCTCCGGGCAGGAGCCGCCCTTGTCATCGCAGGCTTAATGGCAGAAGGCATCACCGAAGTCACCGGCCTCGAACACATCGACCGCGGCTACAGCGACCTCGTCGCCAAACTCGAAGGCCTCGGCGCCACCATCTGGCGTGAAAAAATGTCTGCAGAGGAATTGGAGCAGATGAAGTCGTAGGGATTTAGTGTGGCTTTTATGATTTATTCACACTCATTTATAGGAGCCGTTAAATACTCCAAGTTGATTGGAGCGGAAGGGTGCTCGACTCCTGCGGGAAACGCGTGAAAGTTGAGACCCCGCAGGGCATAGCCCGAGGAGGCTCAACTCACGCCCCGCGGAAAGCGAGCACCCTGGAGCGGAAATCAACAACTGCTTGCTATTTGAGACCAGTATTCAAGAACTATTCCCTGTATTACCATAATTTTTTTACATGCTTATGCCATTGTGTCCTACTTTTTCAGAAAAAAAGTCTCCCTAACGATCTCAATGTGTTACAATAAATCTGTCAATATGTTATACAATTTAAGAATATTGTAAAACAAAAGGGATTACGGGAGGCTATATACATGGAAAGAAGTTTATCAATGGAGCTAGTTCGAGTAACAGAGGGGGCTGCCCTTGCATCGGCACGCTGGATGGGTCGCGGAAAGAAGGACGAAGCGGATGACGCTGCAACTTCTGCCATGCGCGATGTATTCGATACCGTACCGATGAAAGGAACGGTCGTCATCGGTGAAGGGGAAATGGATGAAGCTCCGATGCTTTATATTGGTGAAAAATTAGGGACAGGCTACGGTCCACGCGTCGATGTAGCCGTCGATCCGTTGGAAGGAACGAATATCGTTGCTTCCGGAGGCTGGAATGCACTGGCGGTACTCGCGGTGGCAGACCATGGAAACCTACTGAATGCACCAGATATGTATATGGATAAAATCGCAGTCGGACCGGAAGCGGTCGGGGAAATCGACATCAACGCTTCTGTCATCGATAACCTGAAAGCCGTTGCGAAAGCAAAGAATAAGGATATTGAAGACGTGGTGGCGACAGTCTTGAATCGCCCGCGTCATGAACATATCATCCAGCAGTTAAGAGAAGCGGGAGCCCGCATCAAGCTGATCAACGATGGAGACGTGGCAGGCGCCATGAACACGGCATTCGATCATACGGGTGTCGATATCCTGTTCGGATCCGGCGGTGCTCCAGAGGGAGTTCTTGCGGCCGTTGCGCTGAAATGCCTTGGAGGAGAAATCCAAGGAAAGCTTCTTCCGCAAAACGATGCGGAACTTCAGCGCTGTATCGGCATGGGGCTGGATGTGGACAAGATTCTTCGAATGGAAGACCTCGTATGCGGTGACGATGCCATCTTTGCAGCAACAGGTGTAACAGACGGAGAACTGCTAAGAGGTGTTCAGCTCAAAGGGACATACGGCCTGACTCATTCAGTCGTTATGCGTGCGAAGTCCGGTACGGTCCGGTTCATCGACGGACGCCACAGTCTTCAGAAAAAGCCGAACCTGGTCATGAGATAATAGAAACAAGCAATACAGAGAGAGAAACCAACTCCTCTTAAATAAGAGTAACGGATGGGCAGGACATCTGCCTGTCCACGCTCTTATCACTCACTTTTTTTCTTCCTAGGTGAAAAAATGCTGCCTATCTACCAAATCTACCTTCCTTTTTTTACCCAGTCATTGATTCTTAATGAAAAGTATGGTTACAATAGATAAGGTTTTTATCTTCAGCGTTTTTTCTTTATATATGCTTCAACTATTTCTTCATTTTTAGAAAAATCTACCCTTCTTTTTTTATTTTTAGGTAGGACAAATTAATAAAGCGTGGTGTCATAATGGAAGAGTTAACAATCTCTAGCTTAGAAAATATGAAGCTGAAAGAGCTTTATGAGCTAGCCAAACAATACAAAGTTTCTTATTATAGTAAATTAACAAAAAAAGAACTGATTTTTGCCATCCTTAAAGTTCGTGCAGAACAAGAAGGCTTCTTTTTCATGGAAGGTGTCCTGGAAATCATCCAATCAGAAGGCTTCGGTTTCCTGCGTCCGATCAACTATTCTCCGAGCTCTGAGGATATTTATATTTCTGCATCGCAGATCCGTCGTTTCGACCTTCGAAACGGGGATAAAGTATCGGGAAAAGTACGTCCTCCGAAAGAAAACGAACGCTACTTCGGACTGCTTCATGTTGAAATGGTGAACGGGGAAGAGCCTGATTCTGCGAAAGAGCGCGTGCATTTCCCAGGATTGACGCCTTTATACCCTGACCGTCAAATGAAGCTTGAAACAGAACCGAATAAAATTTCCACACGTGTGATGGATCTTATCGCTCCCGTCGGATTTGGACAGCGTGGTCTGGTCGTGGCACCGCCTAAAGCCGGTAAGACGATGCTGATCAAGGAAATCGCCAATTCGATTACAACGAATCATCCTGAAGCGGAACTCATCATTCTTCTCATCGATGAGCGTCCAGAGGAAGTAACGGACATCGAACGCTCTGTAGAAGCGGAAGTCGTCAGTTCGACATTTGATGAGGTTCCTGAAAACCATATCAAAGTGGCCGAGCTCGTGCTTGAGCGCGCCATGCGTTTAGTTGAGCACAAGCGTGACGTCATCATCCTGATGGATAGTATCACTCGTCTCGCACGTGCGTACAATCTCGTCATCCCGCCAAGTGGACGGACTCTATCCGGTGGTATCGACCCTGCTGCGTTCCACCGTCCGAAACGATTCTTCGGGGCAGCCCGTAACATTGAAGAGGGCGGAAGCTTGACGGTCCTTGCAACGGCGCTTGTCGACACAGGTTCCCGTATGGATGACGTCATTTATGAAGAATTCAAAGGGACAGGTAACCTTGAACTTCATCTGGACCGTTCCCTTGCAGAGAGACGTATCTTCCCGGCCATCGACATCCGTCGTTCCGGAACGCGTCGTGAGGAACTTCTTATCAAACCGGACCATCTTGAAAAACTTTGGGCGATCAGAAAAGCCATGTCCGATCAGCCTGATTTCGCCGAGAAGCTTATGCGCAAGCTGAAGCAATCGAAGACGAATGAAGAATTTTTCAATGTGTTGACAGAAGAGTCCAAGAAGCGTTAATCTAATGATCGAATGATTTTTCAAGGAATAGGGTGACTGGAATTACCAGTTTTGCATGTTGCAAAAACACTTTGTCCTTGTTATAATGATATCAATGTGTTTTTAAAAACTGGATGTGGTAAGGGGCTGGCTATTACTCTCATGCTTATGCTCATATCACATATATCTTCGTAATAAATTACTCTGTCTCAGATGATTCAGGGCGGAAGGAGATGAAAGAAATGAAATCAGGAATTCATCCTAAGTACAACACGATCAAAGTTAGCTGTGCTTGCGGTAACGAATTTGAAACTGGTTCTGTAGCGGAAGAAATGCGCGTTGAGGTATGTTCTGAATGCCATCCATTCTACACAGGACGTCAGAAATTCGCTGACGCTGGTGGACGTGTTGACCGTTTCAACAAAAAATACGGTCTTAAAAATCAACAACAATAATGAAGAGCCAGAAGGACGCACCGAACGCCTTTGCGCGTAGGTGCTGATCCTTCTCTTCTATTAGAAAAACAGGCAAGGATCTTCATGCTTGCCTGTTTTTTATTACGTTTAAAGCAGAATGGTTAGAGAAATAGAGGCAGTTCCAATTGAGCTGTGCCTCTTTTTTTCTGCCAAATTACCGGATTTTGAGCATGATTCCCGTACATAAAGGAATGCTTTATACTAATATGTAGTCCGTTTTCACTAACAGCCAGGCTGTTTTTTATAGATTAATGTGTAAGGAAGGAGAGGCGCTTTCGTGTATGTCATGAAACAAACGGGTTGGGTAGAAGTCATTTGCGGCAGCATGTTCTCAGGGAAATCCGAAGAACTGATCCGCCGGGTCCGACGCACTCAATTTGCCAAACAAGAAATTGCTGTGTATAAGCCAAAACTAGATAATCGCTACAGCGATGAATCGGTTGTATCTCATAATGGTACCTCTGTCATCGCCAAAGCAGTCGAGGAGTCAAGCGTGATCCTTGATGACCTGAATCCAGAGGTGGATGTCGTTGCCATCGATGAGGTTCAGTTTTTTGACGAAGGCATCGTCGACGTCGTCCAGAAATTAGCGAACAGCGGATACCGTGTCATCCTCGCTGGTCTTGATCAGGATTTCCGGGGAGAGCCATTCGGCCCGATGCCGGACTTGATGTCCATTGCCGAACAAGTGACAAAGCTTCAAGCCGTTTGCGCAGTATGCGGCTCTCCGGCAAGCCGGACGCAGCGCCTGATCAATGGTGAACCGGCTTGTTACGATGATCCCGTCATCCTTGTCGGGGCATCAGAAGCCTACGAGCCAAGATGTCGCCATCATCATGAAGTGCCTACGGGGATGAGTGTCACTCCGGATATGGTGAAGGAAGTATAAATTTTTCTAGAGCAAAGCCTCGGGTTGGGGCTTTGTTTTTTTATGTTTTGAAAAAATACTATGTTTCTGCTGGTTTGACGCATCATTTGGCTTCATTGAGACTGAAGGTTTTATCTGAAAAGGCGTCTGCTGACCGGAATTGCGTCATATTCGAGGGTGATCGCGTCGTTTCTTTACGACCCCCTAATTCCTTTGGACACTTTTGTACCTAAAACAGTACACTAGAACCATAAATACAGAGGGATTTTGGAGGGCTGTTCCATGTCAAAAAAGATTGAAGCC
>NZ_JBANLY010000036.1:0-19186 GCF_037046045.1 Rossellomorea sp. LJF3
GTAATTGAGTCATCTTTATTCCTCTTCTCATTGTTTATCGTCGTTGAAAACAGTGTTGACAAGAAGGAATAAAATGACTCTTTCTTTTTACACAATTATATGGACTTAATCTGAAAAGGGGCTTAAGGTAACTGTTTTTAACCAATTTAGAAAAAATAATCGTTTTTTCTTTGTTTCGGTCTTATAGAAAGAGGTTATTCAAATCCTCAACCCCACGTCCCCGCCCCACCAAAAAACCAGCACGCCCATAGGCGCACTGGTTGGGAATACCGTTATTCAGCTACTTTTTCGAGGTTTCCGTTTCGATCCATCTTGAATCGGGGTGCTTTCGATTCGTCTTCATCGAATACGACAAGCTTTCTGGCCCGGTTCATGATTTGCATAAGTGTTTCGTAGTCTTCCTGCATCGTGACGGAGTTGTTTTCAAGGGCTTTGACTTTCTTTTCGAGCTCGGCATTTTCTTTCCGGAGGTCGGAAATCTCCTGCTTCAACCTCTGATTCTCAATTTTTACGTAATCGGAGTTCATGTTGGTTTGGGCCAGGTTCTGAAGATACGCAATCACTTTTTCAAGTGTGACTTCCCCTTTTAGCCCCGCTGGCTTTACAACGTGGTTGGCAGCAGGCGCCTGCTGAGCCACGTAAGCTTGTTCCTCACTTGCTTCCACATTATAGTTCTGCGCTGCTTCTTCGGTTTCTTTCCCCAGTTGCTCCGTTTCCGGTACGTAGTTCTCGTACTCGGCAAATTCCATTTCTTCTTCCGCTTCAGACATTGATAGAGACATAGCGTCTAAATCTTCGAAGGAAGGTGTCGGTGGCTGGTATAATAGCTTTTTCTTGCCGCCCTGGTCTTTCCCGAGAATGCGGTGGCGCTGCTTGCGTTGTTTTTTTGCTAGTGAAAGAGCTTTCTCGTACTGGTGTCGCACGACGGCGTTCCAGCGGAATCCACATGCAGCGGATGTGCGGTTCAGTTTGTCCCCGACTTCCTCGAAGGCATTCAGTTGTGTACTGCCTTCACGCACATGACGTAAGACCGTTTCGGCCAATAATAGATCATTTTCTTCCGTCCAGGCATCCTGTCTTGTTTTCATCATCATTTCATCTCAACTCCCAAAGTTTTCTTAAAGTATTCGTTGATAAAAGGATGGACCATTTATCAGGTTTTTATACGAATATGTTAAAATTATTTTCTGTCTGCTAGTTTCGTTGTATCAGTGATGAACGCACGCGGGATGGAAACGATGTTCACTTGCAAAACATGACTGAAAACTGTATTCTATAAATCGATGTTTACGACGTATAAAGTCCATTTCAATAGATAGAAAGGGTTGTTGACAGATGGCAAACGAATTCCGTGTTTGCGATGATTGTCAGGCCGTTAACCTAAAGACCTTGATTCCAAAATTAAAGGAGATCGATCCGGACGCACCGATTGACATTGCGTGCCAATCCTATTGTGGTCCAGGACGCAAAAAGACATTCGCTTTCGTGAATAATCGTCCTGTAGCGGCGTTGACTGAAGAAGAATTGATGGAAAAAGTGACCAAGAAAATAAAGAAATAAAGGGAAACTTCCAATGAGGGAGTTTTTTCTTTTCTTCTGATAAAAATAAATAAAGGTTTGCGCCTCTTTGGAAAAGGAAACTACATAAGGGGTAGAGAAATAATAGGAGAGATTTTTTTGTCAAGAGTCCAAATTTTTTTGAAGGATTTGGAACGCTTGCGGTGGAACAATCAAAGGACAAATACCTATTTTTTTCGACAAAATTCGAGATGAATGCGATGGAGCAAGTCGCTATAATAGAAATATGCTAGTTTAGGAAGAGGGTAGAAGATGGAGTATGCCAAGCAGAAATTACATGAAGAAAAAGTATTTAAAGACCCTGTTCATCGCTATGTTCATGTAAAGGATCGCGTGATTTGGGATTTGATCGGGACAAAAGAGTTCCAGCGACTCCGCAGAATCAGACAGCTCGGAACCACCTACTTGACCTTTCACGGAGCGGAACACAGCCGGTTCAACCATTCTCTTGGCGTGTATGAGATCATACGCCGCATCGTCGATGATGTCTTCGTCGGAAGACCTGAGTGGAATCAGGATGAGCGACTGCTGTCATTGTGCGCTGCGTTACTGCATGATCTTGGGCACGGACCGTTCTCCCATTCCTTTGAAAAGGTGTTTCACCTCGATCACGAGCATTTTACCCAAGCCATCATCTTAGGGGATACAGAGGTGAACGCGGTTCTCGGTAAGGTGGCACCGGATTTTCCAAAGCATGTGGCCGAAGTGATCGCGAAGACGTACAGCAACAAGCTGGTCGTCAGCCTCATTTCAAGCCAGATCGATGCCGATCGTATGGATTATCTGCAGCGAGACGCCTATTTTACAGGGGTTAGCTACGGGCATTTCGATATGGAGCGGATCCTCCGTGTGATGAGGCCCCGTGAGGATCAGGTCGTGATCAAGCAGAGCGGGATGCATGCCGTCGAAGATTACATCATGAGCCGCTATCAGATGTACTGGCAGGTGTATTTCCATCCGGTGACGAGAAGTGCCGAAGTGATCCTGACGAAGATTTTACATAGGGCGAAGGAGCTTCATGAAGAGTTCTATTCCTTTAAGCAAAGCCCAATCCACTTTTATTCCCTGTTTGAGGGGGAAGTGGCCCTTGAGGATTATTTAAAGCTTGATGAAGCAGTCATCATGTACTATTTTCAGATCTGGCAGGAAGAAGAGGATCCGATTTTACGGGACTTATGCGAGCGGTTCATGAACCGGAATTTATTCAAGTACGTAGAGTTCGATCCGGCGAAGGAATACAAGAAGCACAGTGAACTGGAAGCCCTCTTTAAAAAGGCGGGAATCGATCCCGATTATTATTTAGTGGTGGACTCATCTTCAGACCTTCCATACGATTTCTACAGGCCGGGCGAGGAAGAGGAACGGCTCCCGATCCATCTGTTGATGAAGAATGAAGAGCTTCGTGAACTTTCCAGGCAGTCAGACATCGTGGATTCCATCTCCGGAAAGCGTCGGACCGATCATAAATTATACTATCCAGTGGATTTACTATATGACGAATCAACAAAGAAGAATATTAAGCGCCAGATCCGGAAGATTCTGGAGCTGTAGACGAGGACCTGACACATGCAATACTAGGAGTAGGAGATGACGTACATTGTTGAAAGATCATGCAAAATTGATGAGTGCCTTCTTAGCCTCGGGTGAAGTGGTGGGAAGGAAGAAGCTTCAGAAGATGATATACATCGCCAAGAAGCTTGAATTCCCGTTTCAGGAAAAATTTCAATTTCATTTTTATGGTCCGTATTCGGAAGAACTGACGCTTCGGGTGGAGGAGCTATGCAATATGGGGTTCATCTCCGAGGTGAAGGAGAAAAAGGGCGGCTACTATCAATACCGCTATACGGTCACGAAAGAAGGGGAGGACTTCCTGGAAATCTATGAAAAGGATATGCCTTGCCTGAAGGATTGCCTTACGAATATGAACGTTCAATCAGCACGCTTTTTGGAGCTGGTTTCGACCGTCTTATATTTTGATAACCTTTCAAAAGAAGAAGTCGTGGAAAAAGTGTTCACACTCAAGAGTAAGCAGAAATATACAGAAGAAGAAATCGACGAAGCCTTCGCTTACATCGAAGGACTAAAAACGAAAAAAAT
Source organism: Rossellomorea sp. LJF3 (assembly GCF_037046045.1). Taxonomy (NCBI): domain Bacteria; kingdom Bacillati; phylum Bacillota; class Bacilli; order Caryophanales; family Bacillaceae; genus Rossellomorea; species Rossellomorea sp. LJF3. The sequence goes on from NZ_JBANLY010000036.1 coordinate 3,676, forward strand.
CGTTCAGTAGAGAACATTCTTATAGGGTTGGAAGGGGGATCACTCGACAAGAGTGATCCCCCTTTATATCGCTACGATCCAGGTGATTGATCCATTCTTTCGATGATTTGATCAAGCTTTTCTTCAACCTGTTTGTCTTGCACCCGCTGCTGGATCCTTCTGTTCCGAAGCCCTTTCGCCACCATAAAAGCGACCACGACAATGGCTAGTAGAAAAGCCATCATGAACAATTGTAAGAACACATCGCCAATCGTCATATCCATTCATTTCATCCTTTCCGCCGAGTGTATGGTATATCGTATTCGTAAGATGCAAATGTTGCCCGTGGGGAATTCCGGATTTGAAAAACGGCGGTAGCATAAGACAAGCCCGCTGAAAGGAATGCCTTTTCAGCGGGCTTGTTTTATGCTTCTTCTATTGATCACTGAGTCTCTTGCCGCCGACGGCATAGTGACCTTTCGTCATTTCTTCAATGAAGACGACGATTTTTTCTTCAGGGGCACCGGTGGTTTCACTGACGGCTTCGGTCACTTTTTCGACGAGGGCACGCTTTTGATCTTCTGAACGGCCTTCGAGCATTTTTACGGTGATATAAGGCATTAATGATTCGCTCCTTGCTTTCGGATTTGGTACAATCTGTGGTAGGCTCTTACTCTATAAATGTAATGGCTGGGAGATGAGAGAGCAAGTTTGATATGATATGTCATGAATGCAGGAATTTTTCTGTATACTATGGAATATGAAAGTAAAACATTTTTTAAAGGAGTACATACTTTGGATACCATTAGCTCACTTTTTGAGTCGATCTCCGTCTTTCGGTTGGAAGAGCTTCCGTTTGTCGTGATCGCCCTCGTCATGGCCTTTACGGTTCATGAGTTCGCCCACGCCTTTGTGGCATACAAGTTCGGGGATACGACGGCGAAGGATCAGGGAAGACTCACATTGAATCCGATTCAACATCTGGACCCATTTGGAACCCTTTTAATACTATTTGTGGGATTTGGCTGGGCGCGGCCCGTGCCTGTCATGAGATCCCGTTTCAAGAATCCGCGTTTGGCAGGTGTACTGGTTTCCGTTGCCGGCCCATTGAGTAACTTCCTGCTAGCCTTTATTGCATTCGGGATCTTTTACTTTTTTGTAGGGGTGACGGGTGGCGTCGGTGTTCCACCGTTCATCATCGACCTTCTGCAGATGATCGTTTACTTGAACGTATTGCTGTTTGTCTTCAACTTACTGCCGTTCCCTCCGTTGGATGGGTACCGGATCATCGAGGACTTGTCACCGAATCATGTCAGGGCCAAACTGACCCAATATGAACAATATGGCGTTCTGTTATTTTTAATCATCGTCATCACGCCTCTGGACGAATATACGATCTGGCCGTTATTACAGGGTGGCATGACGGCGACCAATCAGGCATTCAGTGCGATATTCACGACGATTTTTTCAATCTTTAGCTAGGGAGTGACGTTTCATGGAAAAGAAAAAAAACATTGGATTCAATATCATCAAAAGTGACCCCACTGACGGTCATGGCGGTTACGGGGTAGGATCATTGAGCCTTGATAATGTTTCGCCCGTCATGATTGATGTCGAAGAAGGTGAAGCGACGATTGAAATCGGAGCCATGCACGCAAGGAGCCCGATCGAAAAAGGGATCAAATTCACGAATAACCGTGAAGACTCGGCAGGCGGTAAGCCGTACTGGCTCATCTGGGTGACCATCGACCGGATGGAAGACGGCCCGTATTATGCAGGGGTGACGGCTTGTGAGCTCGTCGTGAACCGCGAGAAGCGCAGGGGCTACAAGTCCATGCCGGAGCATGTGAACAATATGGATAAATCCATCAAGCGGAAGATCGTCCTTGACCATCTGGACGACAAATCCAAAGGCATTCTCACGAACTTTCTAAAGAATCATGATGAAGGCATGTGGGAACGCTCAAAAGATGAATTGAAGGAAGCCTTAAAAATAAAATAGATCGATTTGTGAACAAACTGTGACATTTTTTTGAATATGTCGTTCACATCTTGCTCTATGGGGAGAAAAAAAGTACACTTAAATCACAGTTTGCACATAAACTAGGACATGAAAAACCCCGGGTTCGCACAAGCCCGGGGTTTTTTGTTATATCGAAAAGCGGAGGCGGCTCGTTCAGAGGCGACAAGCATAAGGCGAGCCAACCGGAAAGGCGCCCTTTGCCTTTTGGTTGGCTTGACTTATGACCTCGAGCCTCTAGCCGCCGGAGCTGGACATCTCGAAAACCCCATTTCCAGCTATATAACAATAAAAACTAAAAGATCCAATCCTTCACTTTATCATACCAAGGTTTCTTCTCTTTTTCCGGTGCCTTTTCCTTCGGTGCTTCTTTTTCACCCAAGTGTTCATGGCAGTATTCGGTCGGTTCGGTACCTTTTACAAAGTAGGTGAAGCGCTGCACCGGACAGTCTTCTGTGGCGAGCAGTCCGTTATGGGGGTTCACGGCCACGCCGACGACGCCCTTGGTCGGTTTGAAGTTTTTGACGGGTTCATCCTTAAGGGCTTCTTCCATGAAGTGGACCCAGATTTTCTTGGCATAGTATTTATCATCGACCAGGGAGACTTCTTTTCCTTTATCGTATCCGGTCCACACTCCCGCCGTTAATTGAGGGGAGTAGCCGATCATCCAGTTGTCTGTGTTGGTTGTCCCGGATTTCCCTGCGTAGGGACGGGTCGCGTCTTTTCGGATCTGGATCCCCGTTACCGTCGAGTAATCATTGAGCTTAGGGTCGAATATCCCGGTGAGCATATGGGTCATGACGTATGTGAGATCCGGGTCGAGCACCTGCTCTTTTTTCGATTCACTTTCATAGATGACCTTCCCCGACCAGTCTTCCACTTTTGTAATGAAAACGGGCTTCACTTTATAGCCGCCGTTGGCAAAGATGCTGTAGGCGTTGACCATATCGATGACACGTGCCCCTGAGGTACCGAGTGCGGATGAAGGGTATTTTTTCACCTTTGTCGTCAATCCGAACTTTTCTTTTGCCGTTTTCGTCAATGTGTCCTGACCGATGAAGAGGTGGGTCTTCACGGCGTACACGTTATCAGATAGAGCGATAGCCTGGGCCAGGGTGATATCTCCATCTGCATATTTGTTGTTGTAATTATGAGGGGTGTACTTCTTTCCATCATCGAATGTGAAGGACGTCATTTCGCTCTTCATCGTCGTGGATGGCGTAAATCCCTGTTTTAAAGCAGAGTAGTAGAGAAGCGGTTTGATCGTTGATCCCGGCTGGCGGATTGCCTGCACGGCACGGTTAAACGGACTCTCTTCATAATCCCGTCCTCCGACTAAAGCTGTGACATAACCATTTTTCGGGTTCATGGACACAAACCCCAATTGGATATCCGATGCATCGGGGATCTGTTCCTTCACGACTTTCTCAGCAACCTTTTGATGATCGGGGTTGAGGGTGGTGTAGACTTTCAAGCCGCCCATCTCGATGGTGCGTTCCTCGATCCCCAAGTCCGAGCGGAGGATGCTTTTCACCACATCTTGAAAATATGGGGCGGTTTCCGCCTTTTGATGGGCGTGCTCCCCTGTGATGCGGATTGGTGCCGCTTTGGAAACGCCCGCTTGCTCTTTTGTTATAAAGCCGTCATCGGTCATGGACTGAAGGATGAGTTCCTGTCGCTTCTTGCTATTTTCCATATGGGTGACAGGCGAATAGTAGGACGGTGCTTTCGGTATCCCGGCGAGCATGGCCGCTTCTGCGACGGTCAATTGATTGGCATCCTTGCCGAAGTAATATTGACTCGCCGCCTGGACACCGTATGCGCCGTGTCCGTAGTAGATGGTATTTAGATAGCCTTCTAGAATGTCCTTTTTGGAGTAATTCATTTCGATCCTGATCGTGTAGAGGGCTTCTGAGATCTTTCTCTTCCATGTTTTATCATGAGAAAGAAATAGATTGCGAGCGTACTGCTGTGAAATGGTGCTTGCCCCCTGCACCTTTGACATCGCTTTGACGTCGGCAAGGGCTGCCCCTGCCATTCGCTTCAGGTCAAACCCGTAATGCTGGTAGAAGCTTTTGTCTTCAATGGAGATCGTCGCTTCAATGAGGGCTGGGGAAATTTCCTTCAGACCCACCCAATAGCGCTTCTCGCCGGTATTCGTTTCTCCTATGACCGAACCATCCTCACCATAGATCAAAGTAGATTGAGGAACGGCAAGGGGAGGCGGCCCCTGGACCTTGGCATAAATCAAAACCCCCATGATCCCCACCAAAAAGAGGACCAAGCCCGCGAGAGTCCCGACCACTGCAAATCTCGCATATTTCTTTGTCTTCTCCATTCGAGCCATCACTTCCATACCTCTCCCTACTTTCCCTGCACAGGTCCGCAGTTTAAGAGGGACGGACCTTGGATTTTTTATATTTGTCATCTCGTTTATACTGATTACTGTGTAGTATCAGTATGAAAAGTTTTACGAGATTTTAAACATCAAAGGTTTAGAAAAAATTTCACTTGAAATTTTGCTAGATTCCACTATACTTTTTCTCATGTTTGTATTTATCATGATAGGGAAGGATAAAAATGACGTCCGATGCGGATGTTTTTATAAATAGGAGTAAAGCCCGTTATGTCAGGGTTTCGCTTCACTTTGTCCTAAAGATGAACGTGTGAAGACTCAAACTAGTGGTATATGATTTTTACAGAAACAGCAATAATCCATTAAAACAAGAAGGGAAGTTGAAACAATGAGTGGACTTTGGTACACAGAGAAACAAACAGAAAACTTCGGGATTACGATGAAAATCAAGAAGACTTTACATACAGAGCAAACGGATTTTCAATATCTTGAAATGGCTGAAACAGAAGAATGGGGCAATATGCTGTTCCTTGACGGCATGGTCATGACGAGCCAGAAGGACGAGTTCGTTTATCATGAAATGGTGGCACATGTTCCATTATTCACGCACCCGAACCCTGAGAACGTATTGGTTGTCGGCGGAGGAGACGGAGGCGTCATCCGTGAAGTGTTGAAGCACCCAAGCGTGAAGAAAGCGGTTCTTGTTGATATCGACGGGAAAGTGATCGAGTACTCGAAGAAATATCTTCCGGAAATTGCGGGAGAACTGGAAAACGAGCGCGTGGACGTACAAGTGGACGACGGCTTCATGCACATCGCAAAAAGTGAAAACGAATATGACGTGATCATGGTTGATTCCACTGAGCCAGTCGGACCAGCAGTTAACCTGTTCTCAAAAGGATTCTACGCAGGAATCTCAAAAGCACTGAAAGAAGACGGGATCTTCGTTGCGCAATGTGATAACCCATGGTTCAAAGCAGACCTTATCCGCCAGGTACAGAGCGACGTGAAGGAAATCTTCCCGATCACACGCTTATACACAGCGAACATCCCGACATATCCAAGCGGACTATGGGCATTCACCATCGGTTCCAAAAAGCACGACCCAATCGAAGTACCGGAAGAGCGTTTCCACGACATCGAAACGAAATACTACACACCGGAACTGCACAAAGCAGCATTCGCCCTTCCGAAATTCGTTAAAGACCTGACAAAATAAATGGGAGGGACGGACCTCACATTTCAACGGTAAATCGCTTAAAATCAAGGAGGGACGGACCTGAACCAAGGTCCGTCCCTCTCTAAAAGAGAGGTTGAAGAATATGCGTTTTGATGAGGCTTATTCAGGTAATGTGTTTATTAAGAGTCATCCTTCTTATGAGGATAGCCAGGTGGTCCTTTACGGGATGCCGATGGATTGGACGGTGAGTTATCGTCCGGGTTCCCGTTTCGGTCCTGCCCGTATCCGCGAGGTGTCGATCGGTCTGGAAGAGTATAGTGCGTATCTTGACCGGGAGCTTGAAGAAGTGAAATATTATGATGCCGGTGATATCCCGCTTCCATTCGGTAATCCGCAGCGAAGCATCGATATGATTGAAGATTATATCGACGGGCTTCTTGGTGACGGGAAGATCCCATTCGGAATGGGTGGAGAGCATCTGGTCTCATGGCCGGTGATGAAAGCCATCGCGAAGAAATATCCGGATCTTGCCATCATCCATATGGACGCTCACACTGATCTGCGTGAAGAGTATGAAGGGGAGCCCTTATCCCACTCGACTCCGATCCGGAAGATCGCCGAGCATATCGGACCGAAGAATGTCTACTCATTCGGCATCCGTTCCGGTATGAAAGAAGAATTCCAATGGGCGAAGGAAAACGGCATGCACATTTCCAAGTTCGAAGTGCTCGAGCCGTTGAAGGAAATCCTTCCACAGCTAGCAGGACGCCCTGTGTATGTGACGATCGATATTGACGTCTTAGACCCTGCCCACGCTCCTGGAACTGGAACCGTGGACTGCGGCGGAATCACATCCAAGGAATTACTTGCATCCATCCACGCCATCGCTCACTCTGACGTGAACGTCGTGGGAGCGGATCTTGTGGAAGTGGCGCCAATCTATGATCCATCCGAGCAGACAGCGAATACGGCAAGCAAGCTGATCCGTGAAATGCTTCTTGGCTGGGTAAAATAAACCATCAAAGCCTCTTCTCATTGGCAGAAGAGGCTTTTCTTCTGCTGATAATCCGCTTACATCCCTCCAATAAATGAAAACTCACCGTGTTCCATTGCAATTTCCCACAATACTTCTTATACTTAATTAGTTAGAAGGAAGGGACGTCTATTTGAGGGACGGACCTATCACTTGATCGGACCCTAAAAAGAAAAGGATGTGAGTGGTTTGACGGCAAAAGCGGATTCTACCCCTGTCAAAGTTCACTTGAAAACCAAGATCACAATAGGAGAGGAAAGTGACTCTTTTGAATTGGTATCATTTGGTCGATACTATGAAAAAGGAGATGCCGTTTTTCTGAAGTACGATGAAGTACAAGAGGAAGGCACCACTCATACGATCGTCAAAGTCACAGATCGACAGGCCCTCATTCTACGCAGCGGAGCAGTCAAAATGAGAATGGCCTTCAACGAACTCGAGGAACAGAACGGTTCTTACGAGAGCCAGCTCGGTACCCTTTTACTTACAACCAAAACGAAAACACTTTCACATACACAGAGTGACTCGGAGCTTGAAGGGAACTTCAACCTTTCTTACGAGTTAAAGATGCAGGACAGTCCAGTGGGGGATTATGTCATGTCCATTCACTATAAGGAGGAAGCATAGCGATATGAATATCGTCGAAAAAGTACAAGAAAACCTGAAAGCCGAAATTAAAGCAGCGGTCCTGAAAGCGGGACTTGCAACAGAGGATCAAATCCCGGATGTCATCCTTGAGATCCCGAAAGAAAAGTCCCACGGGGATTATTCAACGAATATGGCGATGCAGCTTGCAAGAGTCGCCAAAAAAGCGCCGCGCATGATCGCAGACGACATCGTCGCGAACTTCGACCAGTCCAAAGCGTCCATTGAAAAAATGGAGATCGCAGGACCTGGATTCATCAATTTCTATATGAACAACGAATACTTAACAGATTTGATTCCGTTGATTCTTGATCAAGATCAGGAATATGGTCAATCAGATGCCGGAAATGGCGAGAGAGTGAACGTCGAGTTCGTATCCGCCAACCCTACAGGCGACCTTCATCTTGGTCATGCACGTGGAGCGGCCGTCGGTGATTCCTTATGTAACGTCCTTGAAAAAGCGGGCTATAAAGTAACCCGTGAATACTACATCAATGACGCCGGGAACCAGATCCATAACCTTGCGATCTCCGTAGAAGCACGATACTTCCAGGCACTTGGACAAGACAAAGCGATGCCTGAAGACGGGTATCACGGTCAGGATATCATCGGAATCGGAAAGAAACTGGCTGAAGAATTCGGCTCGAAATATGCAGAAGTAAGCGATGAAGAACGCTACAAGTTTTTCCGTGAGTACGGCCTGAAGATTGAAATGGCCAAGCTTCAAAAGGATCTTGAAATGTTCCGCGTTCCGTTCAACGTGTGGTACTCTGAAACCTCCCTTTATGAGAATGGGAAAATCGATGCGGCCTTGAAAACGCTGAGAGACAACGGTCATGTATACGAAGAGGACGGCGCCACATGGTTCCGTTCGACTGAACTTGGCGATGACAAGAACCGTGTCCTGATCAAGAACGACGGCACGTACACATACCTGACGCCGGATATTTCGTATCACCAGGATAAATTCGAGCGCGGGCATGATGTGCTGATCAATATCTGGGGAGCGGACCATCACGGGTACATCCCCCGTATGAAAGCGGCCATCGAAGCACTCGGCTTTGATCGTGACAAACTGGAAGTGGAAGTCATCCAACTCGTTCACCTTTATAAAAATGGGGAAAAGATGAAGATGAGTAAGCGTACAGGAAAAGCCGTCACGTTACGTGAGCTTGTAGAAGAGGTCGGCCTCGATGCGGTCCGCTATTTCTTCGCCATGAGAAGTGCCGATACACATATGGACTTTGACCTGGATTTAGCCGTGTCACAGTCCAACGAAAACCCAGTGTACTATGCTCAATATGCCCACGCGCGTATTTGCAGCATCCTTCGCCAGGCAGAAGAACAGGGACTTGCTTCAGAGGACAAGATCGATCTAAAGCTGATCGGTACGGAAAAAGAAGTGGATTTACTGAAAAAGCTGGGTGAATTCCCGCAAATGATCGCCGATGCTGCCGAGAAACGCACGCCTCACCGTGTTGCGAATTACATCAACGACCTGGCATCTGCTTTCCACAGCTTCTACAACGCCAATAAAGTTCTTGATGAAGAAAATCGTGAATTGACGACAGCACGCCTTGCTTTAGTGAAAGTGGTACGTGTCACGTTACAAAACGCTCTTGCCTTAATCGGTGTAGCAGCTCCGGAAAAAATGTAAATAGCCGTACCAAAGGTCCGTCCCTCATCAGGATGGACCTTTTTCTTATATTTCGGGCGCTTTAACGTATAATAATGAAAGATGGATGAAGGAGGAGAAGGGTATGAAAACGGTCGTATTGGCCATCGTAACCGGGTTTTTAGTCGGGTTTATCTTTGCTTTATTTAAGTTGCCGATACCTGCCCCGCCAGCACTGGCAGGAATTGCAGGAATCGTGGGTATTTATCTTGGGTTCAAAGCCTTCATGGCGATTCAGCCCTGGATTGAGTCTGTATTTAAATGATATGTACATAAAAAAGATGAACACCCAAGTGTCCATCTTTTCTTCTTTACCACTCAAGGGTCCCGCCACTGATCCTTTTCACCCCTCGGATGGAGGACAAATCTTCAATCAGTTTCAGCATGGCAAGATCTTTATGTTTGGCTTCAATCATAAAATCCACGTCCTGATCCAACGTTTTCAGGGTTTTAAAGAAACCTTCCACAAATCCCGGATCGACCAGGTCGGCATGGGAGCGGAAGGCACTAGCAGATTTAGGGGAGGATATATGTATTTTCGGCACTAAATCTCTCCTGTCCCAGGTGGTGAAAATATTTTCAAGATACCCCTCAAGAGGTTTTGTACCCGGATTTGCCTCGTGGTGATGAATGTCCAGGACCATGGGGATATTCTCTTTTTGACAAACGGTGAGCGTTTCCTCGACGGTATAGGTCTTGTCGTCATTCTCGAGGGTCATGATGTCTTTTACATCCGGAGGGAGATCCTTCAGGTTTTCATGAAAACGGACCAAGGTTTCTTCCTTATCCCCGTAGCTCCCGCCGATATGGATATTGATGACGGAATCCTTCTCGATCCCCATATATTCAAGCATCCGGTAGTGATACACCATATCTTTCACGGCATTGTCCGTCACATGCTGCCTGGGACTTGTGAATAAGGTGAACTGGTTCGGGTGAAAGCTCGCCCTGATCCCGAACTTTTTGATCAGATCGCCAAGTTCTTTCCATTCGTGCTGAAAAGGGGAATGGAAATCCCATTCCACATCAGGATGGGTGGCAAGGGGAACGAGGGAGCTGGATAATCTGTACACCTTGATTTCGTGTGCCGCACACAGATACAGGATGCGTTTCGTATGCTCCAGGTTTAACCTCGTCACTTCCTTCAGGCGATCCATCCGCTCAGCTTTAGGTAACTCTGTGTATCGCTTGTATGTCATGGTTTTGGCCGGGCTTGCATCCCATAAAGAGAGGGAGTTCGCCACGAATCCCAATCGGATTTTCATGTGTCATCCCCCTACAATAAAATTGAAATGGCTGAAGCGACGCGTTCCTTTAACCGGGTGAGCATGGAAACCGATGAGAGGTCGCTTTCGCTTAACATGTCGGATGCCGCCATGTCTTTTTCCATTTCCTTTTTCAACGTCTGGATAAATCCTTTATCGTAAATCAAATTATTGATTTCAAAATTGATAAAGAAGCTCCGCTTATCAAAATTGGCCGTGCCGATATCACAGAAATGGTCATCGACGACCATCACCTTTGCATGATAAAAGCCGTCCATGAATTGATACACTTTTGCACCACTAGCGAGCAGAGGTCTGAAATAAGGGAAGGCCGCTTCCTTCACCAGCATATGATCGGCATTATTCGGGATGATGATCTTGACGGTGACCCCTCTGTCCAGCGCACCCAAAAGCGCGTCCATCAAGCTCGGAGTGGGGATGAAGTAGGGTGTCCCGATAATGATTTCGCTTTGTGCTTCGTCGATGAATTCCCCAAAGAATTCTTCAATGTTAACCCCCTCGGTCGGGAAGATACGATGTGCAATGCTTCCTTTTTCAGAAGGAGGAAAATACATGGCTTCGTCCTTTAAATCTTTCTGGGTCGCACGGAACCAGTCAATACAAAATTCCGTTTGCAGATCATGTACACCTTCTCCCTCAAGGCGGAGGTGATAATCCCTCCAGGGAGAAAGCTCGGGTATATCATTTTCATCGATATATTCCTTCCCGATGTTGTAACCGCCCAAATAACCGATCACCCCATCGATGACGGTGATTTTCCGGTGATTGCGCTGCTGGGAGGAAAAGAACAGGTAGGGAAACTTGACCCTTCGGCAGTAATCAACTTCCACACCTGCATCCCGAAGCTCCTTTACCTTGGACTTCTGGACGTTATGACTGCCGATTTGATCCATCAGAAGACGGACTTCAATTCCTTCCTGTGCCTTTCCCTTTAATAATTCCAGGAACCTCAGGGCAAAATGGTCATCCTGGACGATATAAAATAATACATGAATGGAAGATCTGGCTTCTCTCATCTCTTTAAACATTCGATCGAAAAGCTCGGGTCCCCTCGAAAATAATTCAATATCACTCATTCGTTTCTCATAATCTCTTCTTGTCCGCGTCCGGATGAAATGACTTCTTCCCAATTTGAAATCGAGCATCAGCCATCCGATGATTGCGGCAAGGATAACCAATAGGATTAACCACCACATAGAATCACTCTCTCATTTGCATTATCTTTAGTATGTCCTCTTTCTTTGGTACATTGCATCCTTTCTTCTTTTTCCCTTTCATTAGTCCTTTTGAAACCTGTAGGGGGTACAGAAAGTCCTGTTTTTTTATGGGAGGATTGATCGCCTGTGAAAAGGTTTTCATTTTTATTCGGAAAAACCATTGACTGAATGCTCATTCATAATATAATGGAGATATGAACTATTCAGAATATTAATTTGGTTTGTAAAAGTTTGAACAAAGGGGAAGTTCATCGGACCAAAGAAGGGGGAGTGTTTGTCTATGAATGGGTTACTCATTCTCAATTGGGTCGCATTTATCCTTGTGACCGTTTATGCACTGAGTCTGTTTGTGTATGTAGTAAAGACGAGAATTGAATATATTAAGCTCGGGAAAAAAGTGGAGTTCGACAAACGATTCAAAGAACGATTCCAGAAAATCCTGGTCAATGTCTTCGGACAGAAGAAGCTCCTGAAGGATAAGAAAAGTGGAGCGATCCACGTTATGTTCTTCTACGGATTCATCCTTGTTCAGTTCGGGGCCATCGATTTCATATGGAAAGGACTGGCACCGGGAAGTCACCTGCCGCTGGGACCTTTATACCCTGGCTTCACGTTCTTCCAGGAAATCGTTACACTCATGATCCTCGTTGCGGTTGTGTGGGCATTCCATCGCCGCTATGTGGAAAAACTGGTCCGTTTAAAAAGAGGATTCAAATCTGGGCTGGTCTTGTTATTCATCGGTGGATTAATGCTGTCGGTCCTGGTCGGGAACGGAATGGGCATCATCTGGCATGGTGAAGACCTTGCCTGGACGGAGCCTGTTGCATCACTGATCGCAGGGGCACTCGGTGGCATCGGGGAAACGGCTTCCATCGCCATTTTCTATGTAGCCTGGTGGATTCACTTACTATTCTTACTGGCATTCCTTGTGTATGTGCCGCAGTCCAAGCACGCGCATTTAATCGCGGGACCTGCCAATGTGTATTTCAATCGCTTAGACAACCCTGGAAAGCTTAAGCCCATCGATTTCGAAGATGAATCAGCTGAAAGCTTCGGGGTAGGGAAAATAGAAGAATTCACGCAACACCAAATGATCGATTTCTACGCATGTGTGGAATGTGGTCGTTGTACGAATATGTGTCCGGCAACCGGGACAGGGAAAATGCTTTCCCCGATGGATCTCATCGTCAAACTTCGGGATAACCTGACGAATCACGGTGCTGTCGTGACACAGAAGAAGCCTTGGGTGCCGACATTTGCATTCAACGGCACGAAAGGGAATCAGCTTGCGATGGCAAGTGCCACTCAGGCGGCCGAAGAAGCGGCAGCTGGAGCTACGTACAGTCCAAGCCTGATCGGGGATGTCATCACAGAAGAAGAGATTTGGGCATGTACAACGTGCCGTAACTGTGAAGACCAATGTCCGGTCATGAATGAGCACGTCGATAAAATCATCGACCTTCGCCGTTACCTCGTTTTGACGGAAGGAAAGATGGATGCAGACGCACAACGCGCCATGCAAAACATCGAGCGCCAGGGGAATCCGTGGGGTCTGAACCGTAAAGAGCGTGAAAACTGGCGTGAAGCAAGAGAAGACGTCACGATCCCTACGGTAAAAGAAATGAAAAAAGCAGGGGAAGACTTCGAATTCCTATTCTGGGTCGGATCTATGGGTTCATTCGATAACCGAAGCCAGAAGATCGCCTTATCCTTCGCCAAGCTCATGAATGAAGCCGGCGTGAAGTTCGCGATCCTCGGTAATAAAGAAAAGAACTCCGGTGACACACCGCGCCGTCTCGGAAACGAATTCCTATTCCAGGAGCTTGCCGGTCAAAATATCGCCGAGTTCGAGAAACATGAAATTAAAAAAATCGTGACCATCGATCCGCATGCTTACAACATTTTCAAAAATGAGTATCCGGACTTTGGACTGGAAGCGGAAGTCTATCATCATACTGAACTTCTGCATCAGCTGGTAAAGGAAGGGCGCCTGAAGCCTCAATACGAAGTGAACGAAACAATCACCTTCCACGATTCCTGTTACCTTGGCCGTTACAATGAAGTGTATGATCCACCGCGTGAAATCCTGAAATCCATTTCCGGCGTGAAATTGGTCGAGATTGAACGTAACCGTGAAAAAGGCATGTGCTGTGGAGCGGGTGGAGGACTCATGTGGATGGAAGAAGACGCTGGACACCGTGTCAACGTCTCCCGTACCGAGCAGGCACTGGCTGTCAGCCCGTCGGTCATCAGCTCCGGTTGTCCATACTGCCTGACGATGCTGTCGGATGGTACGAAAGCGAAGGAAGTGGAAGAAACGGTTTCCACTCTCGACGTAGCAGAAATCCTTGAAAAAGCCGTTTGTGGCGATCTGAAGGACGAACCGGCTGCATCTTAAAAAAGAATATTATCCTTTAGATAATGAATTGAACATGAGTTCATGAATACAAACAGGAGTGAAACAAAATAGTCTCTATTGCGTTTCGCTCCTATTGTTTTTCTACAATAATAAACTTGGTGGAAAAGTAAAAACATTCTAAAAAATCGGGTGCGTTTGCACTCGAAATGAAGTACAATAAAGATATATTGGGGACAAAATTTGTCCCTTCTCTTATGGGGATTAGTTGAGCGAGCGTTCAGTCGAAAGTCGATGAAATTTTTTTAAGGTAAATTGAAAGCGGATACAAACTTGCGGACATATAAAGGAGAGCGTTGAAGATGGGGAAAACGGTTATTCTAGACGGAGCAAGAACGCCTTTTGGTAAATTCGGGGGAAGCCTCAGCAGTTTTACAGCTTCAGAGCTTGGCGGTTTCGCAGTGAAGGAAGCCTTGAAACGTGCCGGCGTAAACGGGGAAGAAGTCGAAGAAGTCATCCTCGGATCTGTTTTACAAGGGGGACAGGGTCAAATCCCTTCCCGTCAGGCATCACGCCACGCGGGCTTACCTTGGAATGTCAAAACGGAAACGATCAATAAGGTCTGTGCATCAGGAATGCGCAGCGTCACACTGGGAGACCAGATCATCCGTGCAGGCGACGGCGAAGTGATCGTGGCTGGTGGAATGGAATCCATGTCGGGCGCCCCTTACATCCTGCCGAAAGCACGCTGGGGATTCAAGATGGGCGATTCACAGGTAAAAGATCTGATGGTTCACGACGGATTGACGTGCAGCTTCAACAACGTCCACATGGGAACGTACGGAAATGAAACAGCCAAAGAATTTGAACTATCAAGAGAAGAGCAGGACGAATGGGCACTCAGAAGCCATCAAAGAGCCGTGAAGGCGACGGAAGAAGGCGTACTCGGTGAAGAAATCGTTGCTGTTGAAGTACCGCAGCGCAAAGGAGATCCGATCGTCGTCGCAAAAGATGAAGCACCACGTAAAGAAACATCCATCGAGGCACTGGCTAAATTAGGGCCGGTCTTCGGTTCAGAAGGAACGATCACAGCAGGGAACGCTCCAGGGGTCAACGACGGAGCGGCAGCCATGGTCCTCATGAGCGAAGAAAGAGCGGTGAAAGAAGGGAAGCAACCATTAGCGACCATCCTTGGCCATACTGCCATCGCCGTTGAAGCAAAGGATTTCCCGCAAACACCGGGGCTTGTGATCAACGAGCTTCTCAAGAAAACAGGGAAATCCCTTGAAGAGATCGATCTGTTTGAAATTAACGAAGCATTTGCAGCCGTGGCATTAACGAGCGGGAAAATCGCCGGCCTTGATCCCGAGAAAGTCAATGTGAACGGTGGAGCCGTCGCCCTTGGTCATCCAATCGGAGCAAGCGGGGCACGCATCATCCTGACATTGGCATATGAACTGAAACGACGCGGTGGAGGAATCGGGATTGCCTCGATCTGCAGCGGAGGCGGTCAAGGGGATGCGATTATGATTGAGGTGGCGAAGCAGTAGTGTGTTAGATGGGGGTGTGTACCAGGTACAAATGGGGTTGTTTGTACCAGGTACATCCTTGGGTTCAGCTGCTGAAATAGCGAGTATATTCAGCAGCTGAATCAACCAAACCAAACCAAACCAAACCAAACCAAACCAAACCAAACCAAACCAAACCAAACCAAACCAAACCAAACCAAACCAAACCAAACCAAACCAAACCAAACCAAACCAA
>NZ_JBANLY010000037.1:0-18903 GCF_037046045.1 Rossellomorea sp. LJF3
GGAGCAAGCTCCCATCAATCCGCTCGACTTGCATGTATTAGGCACGCCGCCAGCGTTCGTCCTGAGCCAGGATCAAACTCTCCGATAAAAGTTTGAATAGCTCTTTAAAAAATAAATCTAGAATTAACGTTGACGTATTGTCTTGTTTTGTTCAGTTTTCAAGGTTCAATGTTTCATTGGGCTCTCTTGAGCACCTCTTAAATATAACATTTTTTGATATGAAGCGTCAAGATTTTTTTGAAATTTGTTTCTCGCCTTGTTTTGGCGACAAGGAATATAATAGCATCTTCTTCTATTATGAGTCAATACTATTTTTCATCTTTTGTTAAATATTTCTGAAAGGATTTCTTTTCCTTCTATTCTTCTGTAAATAGAACCTCCCTTTCATCCAATATAGAACTTCATCTTTGATGGCCTTGGTAGCCTCGGGTACTTCATAAATGGTTTCATCGTGCTCGTATCGGGGATGAAAAGTGTTTTAAACTTCATATTAGTAGAATAATAGAGATTATATAATAAAGGTATTTCAGATCGTTTATAGAAGTGTACTTTATAGATAGAGTTTGTGTAGAAGGGAGAAGTTAATATGAATGAAGTCATTCGTGCCATCCAGGATGATTACCCTGATGATTTTGCATGGTGTTATGGGTGTGGCCGACTTAATGAAGAGGGGCATCATTTCCGTACGGGAGTTGAAGGAGACCAAACCGTCACCATCTATACTCCAAAACCGGAGCATACTGCTTTACCGGGCTTTGTGTATGGCGGATTGATTGCCTCTTTAATCGATTGTCACGGTACCGGCTCAGCAGCAATCGCTCTTCATCGGAAAAATGGTGGGGAGATCGGGGACGGTCAGGAACCTCCCCGCTTCGTGACGGCTTCCCTGCAAGTTGATTTCATGAAACCGACTCCACACAATGTTCCATTAAAGGCAGTAGGAACGGTTCACGAGATTCATCCGAAGAAGTTTAAAGTGGAAACAGAAGTGTTCGCAGAGGGGAATCTATGCGCACGGGGAGAAGTAGTAGCGGTTGTTATGCCGAAGACATTCGTCAAATAAAAAGCAGTCAAGACCCGGGTAACCTTCACCTGGATCTTGACTGCTTTTTCAATCGGATTTGACGATTATAATATCCACATTTGAATCACCGTAAGTCCCACTACCCCCGGAATACCCAATATCCCTGAAATAGATGAGGTGGCGACGTTAATCGGAACATGAATTCCGTACTGACTTCCGAAAGCGTTCAGGAAAAATAAAAATAGTGCTCCGATCATGACCTTCATGGCGACTTGTCCAACAAACCGAAGTGGCTTGATGGGCGTACCCGTCGCTAACAGCAGTACGATCAGACCGCTGATCACCGCTATGACGATAACTGGGCTCATACCCTTCTCTCCTCTCAACAAAGAACATATATAGTCTCTTATTGAAAGGATATGATGGTTGTCTACCTTTTTATGACGATCTTTCTATGTTTCGCTTCCCTAAAAAGAAAAAAATATTTGGCTTCTGCAATTTTCGAATGACAGTGGATGTTCAGATTATAATCCACACTCATCTCTTCTATGGAACGCTGCTGATTCCACTGATCCTTTGTTTCGTCTAAAACGTGAAGTAAGGATTGGTCATACTCTTTTTTCAGCTTTCCTTTTTTCCTGAAAAACATAGGTATCCTCTCCTTCGTTAAACGTCTCTTCTTCCTTCCAGGGCCTTCGATAACGTTACTTCGTCTGCGTACTCCAAGTCACCGCCGACAGGAAGTCCGTGGGCGATCCTTGTGATCCGGATACCGGATGGTTTGACGAGTCGGGAGATGTACATGGCTGTCGCTTCCCCTTCGATATTGGGGTTGGTTGCCAGGATGACTTCCTGGACTTCATCACTTTGAAGACGTTTGATGAGGTCAGGTACATTAATGTCTTCAGGTCCGATCCCATCCATTGGGGAGATGGCTCCATGAAGCACATGATATTGTCCGTTATATTCTTTCATCTTCTCCATAGCGATGACATCCTTAGGATCCTGCACGACACAGATGATGCTGCGATCACGCCTTTGATCCTCACAGATATAGCAGGGATCTTGATCCGTTATGTGCCCGCAGACGGAGCAGTAACTCAAGTTACGTTTTGCATTGACCAGCGCTTTCGCAAAGTCCAATACGGTATCCTCTTTCATACTAAGAACAAAAAAAGCCAGGCGGGCCGCAGTTTTCGGCCCGATTCCCGGCAGTTTCATAAAGCTGTCGATCAGCTTTGATATAGGCTCAGGATAATGCATATGTTTGCCTCCTAGAACATTCCCGGTAGGTTCATTCCTTTAGTGAACTGACCCATGGTGGAGTTCGTTAATTCGTCCGCTTTCTTCAGTGCATCGTTAGTTGCTGCAAGAACTAAGTCTTGTAACATTTCTACATCATCCGGATCGACCGCTTCTTCGTTGATTTTCACATCAATGACTTGTTTGTGGCCTGACACGATGACTGTTACCATTCCGCCGCCTGCTGTTCCCTCGATTTGCTTTTCACCCAGTTCTTCCTGAGCTTCCGCCATTTTCTTTTGCATTTTTTGCATTTGTTTCATCATATTTTGCATATTTCCATTTCCACGCATCATCATCATTACCTCCAGTTTATTATTGAAAATATTAATCGTTAAGTTCTATTAAATCCATACCGACCAGCTTTTCAGCTTCCGTTAAGAGAGAATCTTCTTCTTGATTCCCGCTGGATGAATCCCCATCTTCTGTTTTCGAATTCCGGATGAAGTCTTCCCTTATGGACATCCACTGATCCTCGGGAATTCCAATAGCCTCATAGCTATTTCCCGTTAATTCTTCCAGAATGGAAGCAATCGCGGAAGTGAAAGCTTGATTCTCCATTGCCATCTGACAATGGATATCATATTTGAATTTTAACACAAATGAGCCGTTTGTTGCTGCTACAGGTTCAGCATCATTTAATAATGCAGACTGCGAACGCATCTGACGCTGATTTAAGGTTTCCACCATGTCTCCCCAACGGCTCTTGATAAGATTTAGATCTTCTTTCGTGGCCGTTCGGAGCACTTCCTGGATCTTACCGGTAGGGGCACGGAATCCTTTCTTCGCCCTGATCGGTTTTTTCGCAGCCTGTGCAGCTGGCTCCGCTTGAACCTTGACTCCATTTGCCTTCAGCTGTTCGACCTCTTTTTCAAGAAGGTTGATCTTTTTCATCAAATCATTTACTTCCGGCGAAGAAGCCGATACGGGCGCTTCCATCTGACAGAGCTTCACAATGGAAACCTCCAGATAAATCCGGGCATGGTTCGTAAACTTCATTTCCTGACCGGCCTGATTCAGGACGTCAATGTACTGATAGATCTGTCCAGGCTGGGTACGCTCTGCCAATTCTTTGAAATCATCGTCGAGCATGACCCGTTCCAGTGATTCCTCCAGGTTCGGTGCGGTCTGGTATAACAGCATGTCCCTGAAATAAAGGATGAAATCTTCTGCAAACCTCGCCGGGTCCTTCCCTTGAAACAGGAGCTCTTCCAGGGCCCCTAAACCAGTTGTAACATCTCGTTCCAAGATGGCCTTTGCCAGGGTATTCAAGTAACCTTGAGAAACGGCTCCCGTTACCGTTAGGGCGTCATCCACTGTGACCCGGTCCTGACTGAAGGAAATCGCCTGATCGAGAAGGCTGAGACCATCCCGCATCCCGCCCTCGGCTGCCCTTGCAATGATGGTCAGGGCATTTTCTTCAAAATTCACGCCGGATTCTGCAGCTATGTGACTCATTCTTCCCACAATATCCATGGCGGTGATCCGTTTGAAGTCAAATCGCTGACAGCGCGAAATGATTGTCAGGGGAATCTTATGGGGTTCGGTCGTCGCCAGGATGAATATGACATGTTTAGGCGGCTCTTCCAATGTTTTAAGAAGCGCATTGAATGCTCCGATGGACAACATATGAACCTCATCAATGATGTAAACTTTATACTCGACAACGTTTGGAGAATATTTGACTTTATCCCGGATGTCCCGGATTTCCTCCACTCCGTTATTGGAAGCAGCATCGATTTCAATGACATCTGGGATCGAACCGTCCGTGATCCCTTTACATGCATCGCACTCATTGCAAGGTTCCGCTACAGGGGAACGTTCACAGTTAACGGCTTTTGCCAGGATCTTCGCCGCACTCGTCTTCCCTGTCCCTCTTGGTCCCGAGAATAAATAGGCATGGGAAATCTTCTGATGAAGGAGGGCATTTTGCAACGTTTTCGTTACATGCTGCTGTCCCACTACATCAATAAATGACTGAGGACGCCACACACGATATAAAGCTTGATATGCCAAAATACTCCCCCCTCTTTTTATGTACTATAGTGTCTCTATTATAACGTAATGTAAATCCCTTTTACAAAGAAAACCGGAGATCAATTTAAACCTTTACACAAACAAAAAACTCACCCGGAAATGGATGAGTTGTTGTATATAAATTAAACTGCCGTGCACCTTTCGTCGACAAGCATCCATAGGCGTTACTCAAGCAGTTAGCTCGGCCCAGGCAACCCTGCGGCACATGGGAGCTTCCACTTAATGCTGCTTCCTTCCGGACCTGACATGGTTCATGGATTCCCATTGCGCAGGACCCAGGCGTCAACACCACTTACTTGAGGCAGGCCCTACAGAGTGCGAGCCTCGGAAAGGAATTCGGTCTCGCTGGAGCGGATTGCGAGTACAGGGCACCGCTACCTCCCCACCTAGCACGGCAAAATTGATACCATATTTAGTTGCGTCATTAGTGCGACGCAAGATTAAGTATACTAGGATTTACGGTAAAAAGCAATGATGGAATGCTGTAAGTTATTTACAGACTATCCATCCTCTTTTTCTTCTCACTTTTCTTCCGATCCCTCAATCCTTTAAAAAATCGGGACAGGATTCCACCACACTCTTCCGACAATACCCCAGGCAATACTTCACACTGGTGATTAAACCGATCATCCTCAAGTAGATTCATCAACGTCCCGGCACAACCCGCTTTCGGATCCTTTGCCCCATAAACGACTTTCTCTATTCTTGATAGGATGATGGCACCGCTGCACATGGGACAAGGTTCAAGGGTGACATAAAGTTCCGCTCCTTCAAGACGCCAGGTGCCAAGCTTCTCACAAGCCTCTTGGATCGCCAGTGTTTCGGCATGGGTGATGGCGTTTTGGCTTGTTTCCCTCAGATTATGGGCCCGGGCGATGATTTCGTCATTCATCACAATTACGGCTCCGATCGGAACTTCCTGGATCGCGGCTGCTTTCTCTGCTTCTATCAGTGCTTCTTTCATAAACTGTTCTTCTCTTATACCCATTGTGTACTCCTGTAAATTTATTTCTCAATCCTTTATAAAATATCCCGATTCACACCAAACTATAGTGGAAAGGGGCTTACACATGATACCTAACGATACTGCTCTTCTGGTCATCGATATTATGAATCCATTTGACTTCAAACACGGGGAAACTTTGGCGCAACACACCTCAAAGATTGTCGATCCCATTAACTCCCTGCGTCGCTATTGCATGAAACATCAGCTTCCTACCATCTATATTAACGACCATTACGAGCTTTGGAAAGCAGATTACAAAGAGATTTATAAGAAATGTCATAATAAGACGAGCGACCCGATCATGACTCCTCTCCAACCGATGGAAGACGATTACTTTCTTATTAAACCGAAGCACTCTGCCTTTTATGGTACGGCACTAAACACGCTTCTTCACCACTTATCTGTCAAGAACCTGATCATCACAGGGATTGCCGGCAATATATGTGTACTCTTCACAGCCAATGATGCCTATATGAGAGAGTTTAACCTGATGGTGCCCGGTGACGCCATCGCTTCTGTCAGTGAAGAAGATAATCACTACGCCTTGACGATGATGAAAAATGTCTTAAAAGCAAAGATTGATCCTACCGCCGGGATTTTATAAAATTTCCGGCAGAAAACATATTCAAACCTCCCTTCTCATACGCTGATTATAGTGAATCAATTAGAGGAGGGTTTGTTTATGCAAATACATGTTGTCCAGCCGAACCAATCTTTATTTGGTATCGCTCAAGCGTATGGATCAACAGTTAATGATATAGTGGACGCCAATCAGTTGCCGAACCCCAATAATTTAGTGATCGGCCAATCACTGGTCATCCCGATTATAGGAAGTTTTTATTTTGTTCAACCCGGGGATAGTCTGTGGGGCATCAGTCAAAAGACGGGCGTCCCTTACCAGGAACTTGCAAGGGTGAACGGGATTTCCCCTAATCAGCCTCTACAGGTGGGGACTCGTTTATACATCCCACAGAAGCCTAAGGTGAAGGCGGAGTTTAATGGCTATGTCGAGCCATACGGAAAGGAAGTGGCCCCGAACCTTGAACAAAGCGCCAAGGAAGCTGCCCCCTACCTCACGTATCTTGCTCCATTCAGTTTTCAGGCGAAGCGGGATGGCACTTTGAAAGAACCTCCCCTCGGAAACCTCATACAAACGGGGAAAGACAATAATAATGTCATGATGATGGCAATCACCAACCAGGAGGAAGGGACATTCAGTGATGAACTGGGCAGAATTCTATTAACCGATCAGAACATCCAGAATAAGTTCCTGGATAACGTCGTCCAAACGGCAAAGAAATATGGATTCAGGGATATTCACTTCGACTTTGAGTACTTACGTCCACAGGACAAAGAAGCCTACAACCAATTCTTGCGAAAAGCGAAGGCACGCTTCAATCAGGAAGGATGGTTGCTCTCCACCGCCCTTGCCCCAAAGACCAGCGCGGATCAAAAAGGGAAATGGTATGAAGCCCATGATTATAAAGCCCACGGTGAAATTGTCGACTTCGTGGTCATCATGACGTATGAGTGGGGTTACAGCGGCGGTCCCGCCATGGCCGTATCCCCTATCGGACCGGTGAGGGACGTTCTTGAGTATGCTGTTTCTGAGATGCCCCCATCCAAGATTCTCATGGGCCAGAATTTATATGGTTATGACTGGACACTCCCTTTTGTACAGGGAAGCACCGCCAAAGCCATCAGTCCCCAACAGGCAATCCAGATAGCCGCTGATAACAATGTCAAAATCGATTATGATCAAAAAGCGCAGGCACCATTCTTCAAGTACCGTGATGCAGGCACCGGAAAAGATCATGAAGTTTGGTTTGAAGATGCACGGAGCATCCAGGCCAAATTCGACCTTATGAAAGAATTGAAATTGAGGGGGATGAGCTATTGGAAGCTCGGCCTGCCTTTCCCTCAAAACTGGCTGTTAATTTCCGACAATTTCAATGTTGTAAAAAGATAATTAATAGAAGCTGATGGATAGGTAAATCTATAAACACCTATTCATCAGCTTTTTATGTGCGTCTTCATAAAATTCCCTTACAGGAAGCCGATACAATGAAGGTGATGTGTTTTATCTATACAGGAAATATCCTGAACAAACCATCCATATATTGTGTTACAATAATTCCTGTCGTAATTTTTCACACTATATTCGAGAGTAATATGAGGAGGACAATTAATGGGGCGCATTCCTTTCATTACCGTTGAAGGCCCGATTGGAATAGGAAAAACCTCTCTTGCAAAAGCGATTTCCGATCATTTTCAATTTCACCTGCTTAAAGAAATCGTAGATGAAAACCCATTCTTAGATAAGTTTTATGATGACATTGAAGAGTGGAGCTTTCAAACAGAGATGTTTTTCTTATGCAATCGATATAAACAATTAGAAGATATCGAGAAACACTACTTATCTCAGAACAAATCTGTCGTTGCAGATTATCATATTCTTAAAAACATCATCTTCGCAAAACGCACATTGAAGGATGAACAACAATTCAAGAAATACCTCAACATCTATGACATCCTGACTTCAGACATGCCGAGACCCAATGTGGTCATTTACTTGAACGCAAGCTTGGATACGCTCCTGAAGCGCATTGAAAAAAGAGGACGTGATTTTGAAAAGAAAATCAGCCCTCTCTACCTGAAGCAGCTATCACTTGATTATGAAGAATATATGAATACATTCGAGGAAACACACCCGGATATCCCTGTTCTTCGCTACAATGGCGACCACGTAGACTTCGTTCAAAACAAAGAGGATCTGGATCATATTCTTACTCAATTAGAAACTACACTGAAAAAAGGAGTTCACTATCATGAATCTTCGCACTAAATACGGGATCCCGAACAATGCCGTGATCACCATTGCCGGAACGGTCGGTGTCGGGAAATCCACGATGACAAACGGATTGGCCAATGCTTTGGGCTTCCGGACGTCATTTGAAAAAGTGGATACCAATCCATATCTGGATAAATTTTATCAGGACTTTAAAAGCTGGAGCTTCCACCTTCAAGTCTACTTCCTGGCAGAACGCTTTAAAGAACAGAAGAAGATCTTTGAATACGGTGGCGGCTTTATCCAAGACCGCTCCATCTATGAAGATACAGGCATATTCGCCCGCATGCATTATGAAAAAGGGAATATGAGTGAAATCGACTATGAAACCTATACAAGCCTATTCGATGCCATGGTCATGACACCGTATTTCCCACACCCTGATCTTTTGATTTACCTTGAAGGATCCATTGATAATATTGTGGATCGCATTCGTGAGCGGGGTCGCCCGATGGAACAGCAAACCCCTGTTGCCTACTGGGAGGAAATGCACGAGCGCTACGAAAACTGGATCAATTCCTTTAACGCATGTCCCGTCTTAAGACTCGACATCAGCGAATACGACCTCGTCAACGACCAAAACTCCATCGAGCCCATCGTCGAAAGAATCAGCTACTTCATCGAACAGACGAGAATGTTAAAGAGCTAAATAAAAAAGACTACTCTGCGCTAAGAGTAGTCTTTTTTTGATGTTGAGAGAGTTGTGGTTGATTTCCGCTCCAGGTGCTCGCTTTCCGCGGGGCTGGCGGTGAGCCTCCTCAGGCTTCGCCTTCCGGGGTCTCACCTGTCCAGCTTTTCCCGCAGGAGTCGAGCACCTTCCGCTTCAATCAACTTATCAAGCGTAAGCAGTTCCCTAACTGTGTTACTGTATGGGCTGCTTACAACCCAGTCATTTTCTTTTGAATGCAGAAGAAATGAATTATTAGTCGATGTTCTTTGCCTTTACTGATTTTCAAAAACTATTTAGCTCTGTCAATAATTGCTGCTATAGAGAGTGAGGGGAACTGCGTAGACTCCTACGGAAAACGGGCGCGCCGAGACCCCGGAAGCGATCTGCGCTGAGGAGGCTCGGCCGAACGTCCGTGGAAAGCGGAGCAGTTCCCCTCAGTCTCCGGCACACACTCAATGACAGAGCATTTGCAAATCATAGTCTGTGTAAGAATAACGACAAACCATGAATGAACCAACAAGGTCTAAAAACAGCACCCATCCGTTTATTTCCATTCGAAAAGAGGTATAGGTAGTAACAAATAATCGATTGAGGAGATGAAGAGATGATGGAATCGAAACAAACATATTTTGTTGATATCAGCAGCGGGGATATTCTGCAGGATCCGAATCAAAACGCCAGTCCGAGCTTTCGGATATTCGCAACTCCTACAGAGGTGAACGAGCTTAAAATGCTTTTTAACGATAACTATGATGACGACATGTCGACCATGAGACGTGCCCAAATTCCATTCCGCCAGTATCATAATTCACCAGAAGATAATCATTATGATCAATCGATGAGGGATATTTATGCGAAGATCTACCTGCTGGGGGATGAAGAAGCACGCAGTCATATCACAGCGATCGGTGTACTCGAAAACACGTCCGATCACCATGTAAGAGAAGATATAGAGAACCTTAAGTAAGAGGTACCAGGTCCTTTGACATGGGGATAAAACAAAAAAATTCGTTACATTAAATGTAACGAATTCTATCTCCAAAGTTTATGCGCGATGGTTATAAAAAAATCAATGGAGGAGGAAGGGGGATTCGAACCCCCGCGGGCTGTTACACCCCTGTCGGTTTTCAAGACCGATCCCTTCAGCCGGACTTGGGTATTCCTCCGTATCGACAAGAACTATAATAACATGGTGTAAATATGGAGTCAAGGATATTTCAAAAAAAATTTAAAAGAAGTCTCACGGATGAATGTGAGACTTCTTTTTGCTGACAAAAACGTTTTATTTAATGACTTCCACTCCACCCATATATGGACGAAGGGCTTCTGGTACAATGACACTGCCATCTTCCTGCTGGTAGTTTTCCAGGATGGCGGCTACTGTACGTCCGATTGCTAATCCAGATCCATTTAACGTATGCACATGTTCTGGTTTCGCGTTCGGCTCTCTTCTGAAACGGATGTTGGCACGTCTCGCCTGGAAGCTTTCAAAGTTACTGCAAGAAGAAATCTCACGGTACGTCCCGTAACTCGGAATCCAGACTTCAATATCGTACTTCTTGGCTGCAGTGAAGCCCAGGTCCGCTGTACACATAGATAATACGCGGTATGGAAGGCCAAGCAGCTGAAGAACTTTTTCAGCATGACCCGTTAATTTCTCTAACTCATCATAAGAGTCCTCAGGCTTCACAAAGCGCACTAGCTCGACTTTGTTGAATTGATGCTGACGGATCAACCCTCTTGTATCACGACCTGCAGATCCGGCTTCAGAGCGGAAGTTGGCGCTGTATGCCACATAGCTTACAGGCAGCTCGTCAGCCTTCAGGATCTCATCACGATGATAATTCGTTACAGGTACTTCTGCCGTAGGAACTAAGAAATAGTCCTCGCTCTCGATTCTGAAAGCATCTTCTTCAAATTTTGGAAGTTGACCTGTCCCTGTCATACTCGCCCGATTCACCAGGAATGGAGGAATCATTTCCGTATAGCCATGTTCATCCATGTGAAGGTCCATCATAAAGTTGATAAGGGCTCTTTCAAGTCTTGCGCCAAGGCCTTTATAGAAAACGAAACGGCTTCCCGTCACTTTTCCTGCCCGTTCGAAATCAAGGATCCCGAGATTTGTTGCAACATCCCAGTGAGGCTGTGCTTCGAAATCAAATTCCCTGACCTCTCCCCATTTACGCGCTTCCACATTATCATCTTCTGTTTCCCCGACAGGTACCGTTTCATGAGGGATATTTGGAATAGAAAGAAGGATGCGCTCAAGCTCTTCTTCGATGCCTCTTAATTCATCATCCAATTTTTTCACCTTGGCACCCACTTCACGCATCTCCAAAATCATATCCTGAGCATCTTTTTTCTCTTTTTTCAGCTCGGCAATTTGTTGAGATACTTCATTACGCTTGCTCTTTAGATCTTCACTTTCAACAAGGAGCTCTCTTCTTCTCTTATCAAGCTCTTCAAACTTACCGAAGTCCTCCAGGTTCTCACCACGGTGCTGAAGTCGGGCTTTTACATCTTCCAGATTGTTACGTAAATACTTAATGTCTAACATGCACTTTCTCTCCTTTTTATAAAAAAATAAAAAACCCCCATCCCTGGTAAAAGGGACGGAGGTTTCCGCGTTGCCACCCTAATTGAAGACGCTCTCGCATCTTCCTCTTAAGAGATGGTAACGGAATCACCGAAAATACCTACTTCATTCAGTACTTCACTCAAGGATGGATTCGTAAAGATCCTGCATCGATTCTCACCGCCCATCGACTCTCTTTAGCAAGCTTTCTTTACTACTATTTCCTATCAACGATTTAAATTTTTATTGGTTATTTCATAATCTACTACAATGTTTTCCATTTTGCAATAGAATTATGCGATTGTTTTCTCCATGCTTTCTTTCACCATTTCAACGAAGAAAGCTGTCAAACGATGATCATCCGTCAATTCAGGATGGAAAGAACAGCCAAGGAACTGGCCGTGGCGGGCAAGCACGATCCGCTCGTTATGCTTCGCCAGGATTTCAACATCTTCTCCCGCTTCCACGATATGAGGCGCACGGATGAAGACGGCATTGAATCCTTCTCCTACATGGGCAATCGAAAGGTCCGCTTCGAAGCTTTCCTTCTGACGGCCGAATGAATTACGCTCCACCGTCACATCCATCACCCCAAGATGAGGTTCTTCGTAACCGACAATATGACCCGCTAACAGAATCAATCCGGCGCATGTTCCAAAGATCGGCTTCCCTGCTGCTGCGAATTGTCTTAACGGCTCCATAAAGCCGTAGCGGTCAATCAGCCTTCTCATCGTCGTACTCTCCCCGCCAGGCATGATGAGCCCCTGAATCTCTTCCAGTTGCTCTACACGCTTCACGACGATCGCCTTGGCCCCGGAGGCTTCAATTGAACGTACATGCTCCCTGACGGCACCTTGAAGTCCTAATACACCGATGTTCAACATAGAATCACACCTTACCATCCACGATCTTGCATGCGGTTTTCAGGGAGGATAGAAGAAATTTCTACACCCTTCATGGCTACACCAAGCTCTTTAGACAGCTCTGCGATCAACTTGTAATCCTGGTAGTGAGTAGTCGCTTCTACAATCGCTTTTGCGAATTTCTCAGGGTTCTCTGACTTGAAGATACCAGAGCCTACGAATACTCCGTCAGCCCCGAGTTCCATCATAAGAGCAGCATCAGCTGGTGTGGCAATTCCGCCTGCAGCAAAGTTTACAACAGGTAAACGACCGTTTTCTTTAATTTCTAACAATAATTCGTATGGAGCTCCCAGTAACTTCGCTTCTGTCATGATCTCATCTTCATTCATGCTCACTAGCTTACGTACTTGAGCATTTACCTTACGCATATGACGAACCGCTTCAACGATGTTACCTGTTCCAGGCTCACCCTTTGTACGAAGCATAGATGCCCCTTCACCGATACGGCGGGCAGCTTCACCTAAATCACGGCATCCGCATACGAAAGGAACCGTGAAATCTCTTTTATTTAAATGGTACTCTTCATCAGCCGGCGTCAATACTTCACTTTCATCAAGATAATCAACACCCATTGATTCAAGGACCCTTGCCTCAACGATATGACCGATACGAGCCTTCGCCATTACAGGAATCGACACAGCACCCATCACTTCTTCAATAATACGAGGATCTGCCATTCTTGCCACTCCACCGGCAGCACGGATGTCTGCTGGAACCCGTTCTAAAGCCATTACCGCAACTGCACCCGCAGCTTCAGCAACTTTTGCCTGCTCTGCATTGACAACGTCCATGATCACGCCGCCTTTTTGCATTTCAGCCATTCCTCTTTTCACACGATCTGTACCAGTATTCATATCTATATCCCCCTTATATTTATCCCTTGCCTGCCCCACTACCTCCCAAAAAAGGAAGAAAACGTGACTAAAACAATCGGAATGATTATGTAACCCTACTGCTAAATAAACAATAAAAATGGGCTTATGTCAAGACGAAAAGCGGAAGGGGCGACAAGCATTCCTTCAGTCCCTTTGTATAATCCCCCTACATTTATTCAATTATAAAAAACACCAAGACTTGTCCAACATAAGTCTTGGTGTTTCATTATATTAGAACCAGCCTTTAACCGTAGAAGTAATGGAATCCCAAATATCTCCGAAGAAGCCACCTACAGCTCTCATGGAAAGGACGAACCAGTTCGCCTTCTCGACACCATCAACTGTCACAACAGATGCTTTTGAAGCGTTCGATCCTTTATCTGTAAGATAACCTAAATCTTTTTTACCTTTAGCTTCCAGCATGACATACCCGACCTTTTCCCCTTCTTTAATAGGAGCCGTCAGTTCGCCATCGTCATTCAACTTTTTCTTATCCAACACAAACTTAGGCTTGTATTGATCTTCTTCACCGTTCTTAACCACCATGCTTAATGGAGAATCGGTTTTGATTTGAACTTCTTTTTCTTTTCCTTTTTGAACTGGAAGTGTTTTATGTCCTTTTACTTTGTAGTCAGCAGGAAGGACTTCTTCCATTGTGAAATTAGTAAAGGCGTAATCTAACATTTTTCTTGTTTCATTAAATCGTGCGTCATAAGAATTTTCACCAGAGCTGATATCCACGTTCATCACCACTGTAATATAACGCATTCCATCTCTTTCAGCTGTTCCGGTAAAACATCCACCCGCAAAATCAGTCGTACCGGTTTTCAAACCGTCCATGCCCTCGTATTCACGAATTAATCCAGGCAGCATCCAGTTCCAGTTTTTCATATTGAAAGCATCTTCAGTTCCTTCAGCGAATGTTTTCTTCGCAATCTTTGATGTATCAAGGATTTCAGGGAAATCTTTCATCAATCGATAAGCAAGGGTTGCGGTATCTTTCGCAGACATCACATTTTCTTCATCTGCTCCGCCTACTACCTGATCCACATAAGGAGCTAAATCTTTATTATTCAATCCAGTCACATTGACAAATTTATAGTTTTCCAAGCCCAGTTCTTTGGCTTTATCATTCATCATTTGAACAAACTTTTCTTGAGAACCGGCTACAGTTTCAGCGATAGCCATCGCTGCAGCATTCGCAGATTCAATCGCCATTGCCTCATACAGATCTTTGAGTTTATATGTTCCCTCTTCTCTTAATGGAACATTACTCAAATTATCATTATGGGACATATTCGAAATTTTTGTCGGAACCGTGTATGTCTGATCCCATTTCACTTTACCTTCTTTAACCGCTTCAAGTAAGACGTATTCCGTCATCATCTTCGTCATACTTGCAATTCCTTGAGCTGTATCAGAATTCTTCTCATACAGAATCTTACCTGTACTTGCTTCTACTAAAATCGCAGCTTTTGCGTTTACGTCCAAGTCACCTTGAGCATTGGCAGGTTTCTGCACCATACTCATTGCCATCATAAAAACCATCATACAAACAAAAGATTTTTGAATCCAACTTCTTTTCACTGTTAGCCCTCCAAGATTTTATGTACACCTTCGTTATTTTAACATAGTTCCAAAGGTAAGAATAGACAGAGAATATGACTAGTTTTGGCATAGGTCAAGGGACTTGCGGCCTCTAAAAAAAGGCCGGGAATAACCTTTCTTTCCCACTAAAAAAAGCTGACCAGGAAATTCTGATCAGCTTTTGTCATTATTTTCTTATAAAGAGTAGTTTGGTGCTTCTTTCGTAATCTGAACATCATGGGGATGACTTTCACGGAGGCCGGCACCTGTCATTTTAATGAACTGCGCCTTTTCCCTTAAGTCGAATAAGTCTTTTGTTCCACAGTATCCCATACCTGAACGCAAGCCTCCTACCAGCTGATACAATGTATCGGCTAACGGTCCTTTATAAGGAATACGCCCTTCGATGCCTTCTGGAACGAACTTTTTCGCTTCTTCTTGGAAATAGCGGTCCTTTGATCCTTTTTCCATGGAGCTGACAGAACCCATCCCTCTGTATACTTTAAAGCGGCGCCCTTGGAAGATCTCCGTTTCGCCAGGGCTTTCGGACGTCCCGGCCAATAAGCTTCCAAGCATGACGGCATGTCCTCCGGCTGCCAGGGCTTTCACGATATCACCTGAGTACTTGATGCCTCCATCGGCGATGATGCTCTTACCATGCTTCCTTGCTTCCGTTGCACAATCATACACAGCGGTAATTTGTGGAACACCCACACCTGCAACAACGCGGGTTGTACAGATTGAACCAGGTCCGATTCCCACTTTGACCACATCTGCACCTGCTTCAATCAATTCTCTTGTCGCTTCAGCCGTCGCTACATTACCTGCAACGATATTTAACGTTGGATAAGCTTCACGTATTTCACGAACAATAGTAAGGACTCCAGCGGAATGACCGTGAGCCGTATCGATCACGATGACATCCACATGGGCTTTAACCAAATGTTCTACACGAGTTAATGTGTCCTTGGAAATACCAACTGCTGCTCCCACTAATAAACGCCCTTGAGCATCTTTAGCCGAATTCGGGAACTCGATGACTTTCTCAATATCCTTGATCGTAATCAATCCTTTAAGTGTTCCTTCTTGATCGATCAAAGGCAGCTTTTCAATTTTATATTGCTGAAGAATTTTTTCCGCTTCTTCTAGGGTAGTGCCGACTGGAGCCGTTACAAGATTCTCCTTCGTCATGACATCAGAAATCTGGATCGAATAATCCTGGATGAAACGAAGATCGCGATTCGTTAAAATCCCGACAAGCTTCTGTTCTTGCTCGTTGTTCACAATCGGAACACCGGAAATTCTATATTTGCCCATCAAGTGCTCTGCAGAAAAGACTTGATGATCCGGAGTTAAAAAGAATGGATCAGAGATAACTCCACTTTCGGAACGTTTTACTTTATCGACCTGTTCAGCCTGCTGTTCAATACTCATATTCTTGTGGATGATACCGAGTCCACCTGTTCGAGCCATTGCAATCGCCATTTCAGCTTCGGTTACGGTATCCATCCCTGCACTGATGATAGGAACATTCAGCTTAATTGATTCCGTTAATTCAACAGAGATGTTTACATCCTTTGGTAACACCTCTGATTTAGCTGGTAATAATAACACATCGTCAAACGTTAAACCTTCTTTAGCAAATTTAGAATCCCACATGTTTTCGGCCTCCCTAGTCCCAAAATATTATTAGTAGGTTATCAATTGGTTAAAATACTGTCAAGAAGAATAGGATTAATTTAACTTTTCAGAATAATTAGAAGGTGATCTCTTGGACGAAATATATCAGCACTGGGACTTCATTCACTATTTTCAATCAGCGGAATACTCCCAGAAGTTTCTAAAAAAATGTTACGAAAAACTGGGGGCCATTCAAGCTGAAGTAAAGAGTTATGACAACTGTTATCCATTCATGTATTACCTGGAACAAGGAGAACTTTATTATAAACAAGCCATGATGTCTCCTTTTTCACTAAAGCCCATATTGCTTTTTTATGGATACATTCATTTTATTAAAGCGATTGTCCTGACAGAAGATCCGGAATACCCTGAAACAACTACCGTTCTTGCTCATGGGATTACCTCAAGAAAAAGAAAGAAGCAGCAGTACAGGTTTTTACAGGATGAGGTAAAGGTTCAGAAAAACGGGCTCTTTTCACATTTTTCGGACCTCGTGTTCCACGTGAAACATATCATCGGGGAAAAATACAAAATGGAAGATCTGCTGGTCCAAATACCTGAACTTGAAGAAGCATTCCTTATTCTACTCAAAAAGAAAACCATGCTCTGGTTTACCAATCAGAACGAACTGGCAATCGACGAATCCATACTCTCCCACTTTCATATGTCCGAGTCTTTATTTAAACAATACATGAACGAAAAAATAACGGGGGATTCAATCTGGATTACAGATGATACGCTGCACGCATCGATCACTGAGGAACAACTACCTGTCAGATGGCATTTAAACAAAAACCGATTAGTACTGCCAGGAATTCGAAACGAAGCATCAGCCATACCTGAAGTACTTATCCACTATGCGATTCTATATAACCTAAGCATGATTGCCCGGTATGAAACCGAATGGTGGGTTGAACTATTAAAAAACCGCACCAATGAAGACTATCCCATCATTACGACGTTTCTCAACATCACAACAGAAAAGTCACCCTATCTATTACTCAAGATTCTTAAGGATAAAATATAGGAGGAAGAGAAAGGTCGAGCCTTTCTTCTTTCTCTATTCAGCATGAAGTAGCTTTCTAATATCATCCTCAATTTTACGGGGGGAGGTTTGCGGAGAATACCGGTCGAATACCTCACCATTTTTCCCAACCAGGAACTTAGTAAAGTTCCATTT
The DNA here is from genome assembly GCF_037046045.1 of Rossellomorea sp. LJF3. Classification (NCBI taxonomy): domain Bacteria; kingdom Bacillati; phylum Bacillota; class Bacilli; order Caryophanales; family Bacillaceae; genus Rossellomorea; species Rossellomorea sp. LJF3. Next base: position 17,708 of record NZ_JBANLY010000037.1, read on the forward strand.
AATATTTGAAAGAAGGACACCCTTTTTCTCCCGGGTTAAGAATGTGAACAATGGGTGAGCTTCCTTCCCCTTCACGTCTACCTTCGCAAACATCGGGAATGATACTCCGTAATTTACCTGACAGAACTCCATGATATCATCCTGATTATCGAACTCCTGGTTCATGAATTGATCACACGGAAATCCCAGCACTACAAGCCCTTCCTCTTTGTACTCTTCATACAGGCCCTGAAGCTCTTCAAATTGGGGCGTAAAGCCACACTTACTTGCTGTGTTCACAATCAGCATGACCTTCCCCCGATACTCGTCCAACGACGTAACAGATCCATTCGCTCTCTTAACAGTGAAATCATAAATTGTCGTCATGTTTTTCTCTCCTTGTCTATACTCTTACTTAAATAATACGTTAGGAGGTTGGGAGATAGCAATTTTGAGTGGGTGGTGTTGATGGATGAGATATGTGGATTGAATAGGTGGATGTGTGGGATGGGTAAGTGGGTTGAATGGGGGGGTGGGGGGTGATTGGCGGGTTGTCAGATGACTGATATCCGATCTCATATTTCTATATAAATTGGGTGGTCAGTAGTGAGGAAGTTTTATTATTCCTTAGTATCTTGAAAAACACTATGATTTAGAGCAAAAAGAACCTAAAAATGTGTCCTCGATTAATTAAAAGCTTAAAATTGGGAGATTACTAGCCTTTCTTCAGGGATCTCGTTACGACGAGAAAGGGAAGGTAAGTTAATTGTGTCATTTTTGAAAGGGATTGCGTCGTTTTTGAAATTATTGCGTCATTTTCAAAATAATTGCGTCATTTTTTTCTTTTATGCGTATTTTACCTTTTTATTCCAATAATTAAGAAGGAATCATGCGGGCTTGGAGAGGGTACATGCCGGAGCGATAATAATCGTGCGGGATATGAGTTTTTCATGCGACGTTGTGATTAATCATGCGGCATTTAAAATAATCGTGCCAGCTTGTCGAATTTTCTTTACGGAGTCCTTACTAGTTCACCCACATCCCATCCCCTTCTTCGTCAACAGGCAGACATTCCGTTCCTAAAATAGACAAATCAAAAAAAGAGCAACCCCTAAGAGTTACTCTTTCTTCACATTTGCCTGGCGACGTCCTACTCTCACAGGGGGAGATCCCCCAACTACCATCGGCGCTGAAGAGCTTAACTTCCGTGTTCGGCA
>NZ_JBANLY010000038.1:0-18694 GCF_037046045.1 Rossellomorea sp. LJF3
ATAAAGGTTTTTCCTTCTTCATAAAAGCGAAGAAGGAAAAACAAAATGAAAAACTAAGAACAAGTAAGCCCCTTGGAGAAAACGTCAGTAATTAGGGGGTCAAACCGATCAAACCCCGAAATGACGCAATCATTATTAATATGTTAATATTTCCAATCCGAAGAAGGAAATTTCCAACCCGTGGCGAACTAAATATCCATAACCGCTAAAGGAGAGTGATCAATTGATTTGCAAAGAGCTAACACCCCCCATTATTCTTGAAAAAACAGAGGCATTATCGGGCCGGATCGTCCAACATCATCTAAAGGTCCCCTTGATAGATAAGGATTTACGAAAAAGAAGGGCAGGCTACAAAGGAGAATCCACGGTCTACTACCATCTCACCTTTTTAAAAGATAAACGATACAAGATCTTTTATGATGTAAGACTCCCCATCTTATCAAACCATTTCCAAATGGACTTTCTCATCCTCACCCCATTCTATATTTTGATCATCGAAGTAAAAAACATATCGGGACTTGTGACAATTGATCCATTCATCAAACAGCTTACCCGGACTCATAAAGGAGTGACGGAAGGATTCGTCGATCCGGTTTCTCAAGTGCAAAGATATAAACTATTACTCCAGAAGTGGTTCGAAACCCACAAAGTAAAGCATCCCCCACTCAAACACCTCGTCGTATTCAGCAACCCATCAACTACCTTAAGCTATACTGTTTCCCCGGCATCGGACGACCCCTACAAGCAGATTATCCATGCTCAAAATATCATCGATAAGATAAAGGAATTGAATGAAAAATACACACAAGTAGCGGCTACCGAAAAAGAACTCTCAAAACTAAAAAGGCTCGTACTGAAAAATCATGAAGAACCAGAAATTAATATCCTAAAAGCCTATTCCCTCACAAAAAAAGACATCCTCACCGGTATACGCTGCGAAAACTGCCAGCACATCCCCATGATCCGAGTTAGTGCATCCTGGTCCTGCCCTAAGTGCCGCCACTCTTCGAAGACTTCACACATTACAGCAATCCACGAATACTTCTTACTCCTAAACAATCACCTAACCAACAGCGAATTAAGAAAGTTCCTCCATCTAAACTCAAGAAATACAGCCTACAAAATATTGAAATCCTTTCAGCTACAATCCCAGGGCGGCACAAAGTCGGTCACCTATTCAAAGCCGACGAGATAATTCCCTGCCTAAAGCACATACTAACCCCAAAAAGGAGCCATACATCCATGACACTCGTAAAACTCGGCTATGTTGCCATGAGCATGAACCTTCAAAATGCATCCCCATCCCAAACGATGACCTATAAGCAATTCGCAGGTATAAAGGATCGAGAGGCAGCGATCCATAAATTAGAACGGATCGCCCAGTCGAATTTACAAAACTGCCTCAGGCTTTTAAAGCATAATGTATTGAATGAAATCCACTTCTTTCGATTCAGTTCGAAACTGATTCCCCTTGCGAATCATCCTGAATTGAAGGGATGGGATTTCATCTCTCCGTTACAGGAAAAACTCCGGGCCATTGAAGAGTACCTGAAGCTTCATCCCATGAGGGTGGGCTTTCATCCTGATCACTTTGTTCTGCTGAATTCCAGTGATGTGGATGTGCTGAAGAATACGCTGAAGACATTGAAGATGCACGAAGCTTTGTTACAGGGGATGGGAATCGATCCGACGCACCGCTGTGTTCTTCATGTGGGTGGAGCCTATGAGGATAAGGAAAAGGCGCTTGAACAATTTATTCATAATTGGGGACTGACTCCGGTCTCTCTACAGCGGATGATCATCCTTGAGAATGATGATACGGTGTTCAGCGCGGCGGATGCCCTATATTTGTGTGAGAAACTGGGGATTCCGCTTGTGTTTGATTATCATCATCATCTAGCCTATAACGAGCGGGATTGGCTGTTGGATTGGGATAGAGTGGTTGGAACGTGGATTCAGTCGCCTTTGCCGGTGAAGATGCATATATCCAGCCCCCGGTCCCGGGAAGAGTACAAGGCTCATGCTGATTTCATCGATCCCGGGATGTTCCTCGACTTTTTACACGGAGTGAAAGGCTCAGTCGATGAAATCGATTGTATGATCGAAGCCAAGAAAAAAGATGATGCGTTGTTCAGGCTGGCAGAAGACCTGCAAGGAATGGAAGGAATTGAATGGGTCGATAAAAGTTCCTTTATAGTGAAGTAGATGTCATGAAATTTTATTCTCCCCACAATCTGAAACCATCTCTGTTCCAAAACGTATATTTACTGTAAGATTTAGTAAAAGAGAGAGGGGGATTTGAATGATAGGGGAACCGCAAAAGAGAATATCGCCAATGGCTTTGAAAGTATGGAAGATATATGGAGTGTTGGAATCGTTGATCGTGGCTGCCTTGGCAGCCGGAGCCATTGTTTTGACTTTTATATTTGATTGGTCCCATTGGGTGACCGCAATATCTGTAGGTGTAGTAATCCTTTTTACATATTTGTTCGTGTTTTTACTTCCGACCATCAAGTGGAAGAGGTGGCGGTATGAAGTGAGGGAACAGGAAATTGAACTGCAGAGGGGAATCCTGGTTGTGAAACGTACGCTGGTTCCGATGGTGAGAGTTCAGCATGTTGATACAGTGCAGGGTCCGATTCTAAAAAGATATGGGTTATCGACGATTACCATCTCTACTGCAGCAAACGTCCACGAGATCCCTGCTTTGGACATGGAAGAAGCGGATGAACTGAGGAATTCGATATCGCAGCTGGCGAGGGTGGCAGAAGATGATGTCTGAACATAAAAGGCTTCACCCGATATCGGCTGTGGCGAGTTTTGTTAAACAACTGAAAGATTTGATTGTTCCATTTGTATTTTTGTTTGTCATAAACAATCGGGGGGAGAAGAATGGGTTTTGGGATTATATGCCGCTTCTATCCATGGCTGTTGTCCTGGTCGTTGTTCTTGTTTTGGGAATCATTAAGTGGCTTCGTTTTACCTACCGGCTTGAAAGTGGCGAACTGAGGATAGAGTACGGGCTATTTGTGAAAAAGAAACGGTATATCCCGATTGAACGGATCCAGAGTCTGAACTTCTCGGAAGGTATTTTACACCGTCCTTTTGGGCTTGTAAAAGTGAAGGTCGAAACAGCGGGATCTTCAAATTCCAGGGAGTCGGAAGCGGAACTGACCGCGATTTCAAAGGAGGAAGCATTAGATTTAGAACAGATGATTTATCGGGAGAAGAAGGGACAGAGCGTGATGGAGGATTCTTCTCTGGAGCAGGCTGCCATTCAGGAAGATGAACCTTTTTTCACCCTTCGTCCCAAAGACATCTGGGTTCTTGCGGCGACCTCGGGAGGAGTAGGGGTCATTATTTCAGGGGTTGCGTTATTCTTATCGCAATTCAATGAACTCATTCCCTATAAGGCTGTATATGAGGAAGTGGCCGTGTTTATAAAAAGTGGAGTGTTCATCGTCGCATTGACGGCATTTTTAGGGCTGATTCTTGCCTGGTTCCTATCGATCATCTGGACGTTTATCATTTATGGTGATTTTAAAATCAGAATAGTGGATGAACACATTGTCATGACAAGAGGACTGCTTGAAAAGAAGCAGGTGACGGTCCCGTTAAACCGGGTTCAAGGGATCCGGATAGTGGAGAACCCGATCAGGCAGCTGATTGGGTATTGCACAGTGCATATTGAAAATGCCGGTGGATCTGTTTTAGAGAAAGACAGTACAAGTATTAAGTTGTTCCCGATAATTAAAAAGGAACAAGTTCCGAAGTTGTTAAATGGATTGTTTCCTGAATATATCATCCAAGATGATTTTAAAGGGTTGCCGGGACGGTCCATGAGGAGATATGTATTCAGACAATCGGTCTGGGTATTGGTCCCTGTAGCTGCCGCCTGCTATTTCTTCTGGCCGTATGGTCTTTGGGCAGCGTTTTTGGTCCTGCCTTTTGGAGTGCTCGGATACTATCAATACCGCGCAGGAGGATTCAGAATCGATGGGGGGCAGTTATCTTTACGCTATAGAGGGGTAATGAAGAATACGATGTATATGAAGAAAAATCGGATTCAGTCCCTCGATACGAAAGAGAGCTGGTTTCAGGCGAGAAAAGGATTGGGGAGTCTCATGACTACGGTGAAATCAGGGGCCGCCGGTTATGCGAGTCATGTGAGGGACCTTAAGAAGGAAGATCTGAAAAGGATTGCCTCTTGGTTTTCCCATAGGATATAAACAAAGAAGCGGCCTGTTAATCCTGGCCGCTTCTTGCCTATTTCTTATTTCCTCCCAGAAATCCATCCGATGACGAAGCCTGCGATCAACCCGAAGATATGGGCGGTAATATTAATGCCTGATTGCATGAAGGTCATAACGACCCCGATGATCACGATGGGAAGGATGATCTGCCTGCTTTCCCTGGTGATGAAATGATTTTTCAGAACGATCATGGCAATATAGAAGCCGAATAACCCGAAAATGGCTCCTGATGCACCTACATGGCTATAGGTAAGGGGCTTCATTAGATAGGTAATGATATTGGCAAATACACCGCTTGCTAAGTAAAGGGTAAGGAACTTAGCCTTTCCAAGGTGTTTTTCCAGAGGTGGTCCGAATAGGACAAGAGAAAACGAGTTGAATAATAGGTGTGCAAAACCCATATGGACGAAGATTGGAGTGATCAGTCTCCACCATTCCCCTTCTTTTATGAATACATTCACACCTGCGAGTTGTTCGTACACCCACAATTGAGGGAAGATGGGAAGGGCGCTGACCGCAAATAGGGCGATATGAATCAGTACGATCAAGGAAATAATAGGATAGTATCGTAGAAATTGAGAAAAACTTTCAGTTCGTACAAACATAGTGTATCCTCCTAAATGGGCTAGGTACGCGAAAATATCAGTTAGTACTATAGTATAAGAAAATGACGAAAATCACGAGCGGAGTTCATTATTAAAGTATGCAGGACAGGACAAGAGTAGAAGGGGAGTCGCATATGATTAAAGGAATAGGGTTGGATATTGTAGAGATCGGGCGCATACGGGAATTACTGGAACGGCAGCCGAAGTTCGTGAAGAGGATCCTGACGGACAGAGAAGAAGATGCGTTCTTTTCATTGAGTGAAGGACGCAGGATTGAATATGTGGCTGGGCGTTTTGCTGCAAAAGAAGCGTACGCGAAAGCACATGGAACCGGGATCGGGACGGTGCTTTCGTTTCGGGATATTGAAATCAGTAAGGATGGGAACGGCAAGCCTTATTTTTCAAAGCCCGAGGGAACGCAGGCTCATCTATCCATCACTCATAGCAGGGAGTTTGCGGCAGCCCAGGTTGTCATAGAGGAGTAATTAAATTTCAAGCTTGTCATCTTCACTAGCATAATCCCTCAGGTTGTCTCATATATTCAGTAGTGCAATAGGAGAGACAAGGCCAGTTGTTTAACAATCGCGGTTCGTTGGCGAATGGAACCGGGCATTCTTTCAAGGATCGTCCATTCTTTGACAGGTGGCCTTCCCCTCTCTCAATTACGTATATCCTGGGACAAAAGGGGTTGAAAAAATGAAGAAAAAGCTAGTGATACTAGTGATGGCCATGTTGGCGGTGCTTGCACTCGCTGCCTGTGGAGAGAAATCGAAAGACGATGTAACCAAGGACCTTAAGGCAAAAGTAGAGGATATGAAGGGGTACAAAGCAGATGCGAAGATGACCCTGCAGGTGGGAGAAGAACCTCAAACCTATGATGTGGAAGTATGGCATAATGACCCTAATTATTATCGTGTAGCCCTAAAGAATGCTACGAAAGATCAAAGCCAAATGATCCTGCGTAATGATGAGGGAGTGTTCGTCCTGACACCGGCTCTGAATAAAAGCTTCCGATTCCAAAGCAACTGGCCTGAAAACAGCAGTCAGGCATACTTGTATGAATCACTTGTCAAGGATGTATTAGAAGACAAGGATGCGACCTTCAAAGAAACGAAGAGCCACTATGTTTTCACTACGAAAACACGTTACCAGAACAGTCAGATGCTCCCTACACAGGAGATTGCTTTCAACAAAAAAGACCTGACGCCAGCATCTGTGAATGTGATGGATTCAGATCAAAATCCGCTTGTGAAAGTGGAATTCTCTAAGATGGACACGAAAGCCGCGTTTGACAAAAAAGATTTCGATATGAAGAAAAACATGACTGGCGCACAGCTTGAGGTTCCTGTGACAGCGGCAGTAGAAGATACGGAATTCACCGTTCTTTACCCGATGTCTGAAATCACCGGTACTGAATTAATAGAAGAAAAAGAAGTGGCGACGGATACAGGAAAGCGCGTCATTTTAACCTATGATGGCGAAAAATCCTTTACGATCGTTCAGGAGAAGACGACTGTCGTCCCTACAATGACCGTGTCTACATCCCTTAAGGGAGAACTGGTTGACCTTGGCTTCACCGTAGCAGCCATGACGGATCAATCCATCCGATGGACGAATAATGGTGTGGATTATATGCTTGCTTCAAATGACCTGACTCCTTCGGAAATGGTCATGGTGGCACAATCCGTGCAAGGTTCAATGGTAAAATGATATTTATGATCGGGGCGGGCCTATCGGGTCCGCCTCTTTTCAATCAAGGGATAGAGAGTAAAGTCCCTTCTCCAACCATAAACCCCTCCAGTATTCTCCAACAAACCCCAAGTCGAGCTTTCATTCCTGCTGAAAATCTCAAAATCTATTCGCCACAATGAATGATAATATGAATAATCCATGGTATTCTTGAATAGAATGACAATGTTTTGTGTAACGATATGAGGAAGTGAACAGAGTGGAAACCCAGACGCAATTTTTTCGAGATACATGGGCTGAAATCAATTTGGATCATTTATATGAAAATGTAAAAAATATTAAAGGTCATATTCCGTATGACGTGAACGTTTTTGCCGTTGTAAAGGCGAATGCCTATGGGCACGGAGATGTTCAAACATCTCTCACTGCCCTCGCTGCAGGAGCGCATGGTTTGGCCGTTGCCTTCCTGGATGAAGCGATCTCTTTGAGAAGGGGAGGCATCACCGCTCCGATCCTTGTCTTGGGGGCTACGCGGCCCAAAGATGTGAAGATTGCTTCTCAATTGGACATTTCCTTAACGGTCTTCCAAAAGGAGTGGCTCGTGGAAGCTGAAAGACAGCTGTCGAAAGAAGATCATTTAAACATCCACATAAAATGTGATACCGGTATGGGGAGGATAGGCGTTCGTACCTCCGAAGAATTAAAGAGTATCGAGGGGTATATTCATTCTCACCCCCAATTCGAGCTTGAGGGGATCTTTACCCATTTTGCTACGGCGGATGAACTGAATGATGACTATCTCGACGAGCAGCTGGGGCGCTTCGAATATATGCTTGAACAACTAGAATCGCTTCCTGCGTATATCCATTCTTCCAATAGTGCTGCCACTCTAAGGAAAACGAATACCCTTTTTAATGCTGTAAGAGTGGGGATCGCCATGTATGGTCTTACACCATCGATCGAGATGAAACCTGAATTGCCATTTCCATTGAAGGAAGTCTTTTCCCTCCATTCCAGACTCATTCATACAAAAGAACTTACAGCTGGTGAGAAAGTCAGTTACGGAGCTACGTATGAAGCTTCCGGATCGGAATGGATCGGGACGATTCCGATCGGATATGCAGATGGCTGGCTGCGGAAGTTACAGGGTCAGGACGTTTTAGTGGATGGGAAGAGAGTTCCAATTGTTGGAAGGATCTGTATGGATCAATGTATGATCCGGCTGCCTGAATCCCGGCCGATCGGTACCCGCGTCACGTTGATCGGCAAGCAGGATAAAGCTGCCATAACGATGGATGAAATCGCCCGAAAGCTTGATACCATCAACTATGAGATCCCTTGCATCATCTCGACAAGGGTACCGCGCATTTATATAAGGAACGGAGAAGCGACGGAAGTGTCGAATAAGCTCTTATCGACAGGGCTGCACAGTCAGCAGGAAAATAACGCCCCGTTTGATGAATAATTAGTATTTTAACTGGTGGATAATAGAAGAGATTGATAAATTAACTTTTCATTCCCTGTATTTGATGGTATGATAAGTATGTTAATGAACAGAAACGGTATGTAGTGATTGGTGGAGGTGTAGTTTGTGTCTGAATCCAGCGCAACAACAGAAATCTTAATTCGTCTACCGCAACAGCTCGTTACAGAATTAGACGGCTTTGCAGATCAAGAAAATGTGAATCGCAATGAGTTTATTTATCGTGCAACCAAAATGTATTTACGAGAGCGTAAGAAGAGACAATTACGTGAATCTATGAGACGCGGCTATATGGAAATGGCGAAGATTAATCTCGCAATCGCTTCAGAAGCGATTCAAGCAGAATATGAGGCAGAACATACAGTCGAACGCTTAGTAAGCGGAGGTTAATCCTTTGATTGTAAAGCGTGGTGACGTATATTTTGCAGACCTTTCTCCTGTTGTAGGTTCAGAACAAGGCGGAGTTCGGCCGGTACTTGTTATTCAAAACGATATAGGGAACAGGTTTAGTCCCACAATTATTGTAGCTGCCATTACCGCACAAATTCAAAAAGCAAAACTGCCTACTCATGTTGAAATTGATGCAAAACGTTATGGCTTTGAACGTGATTCCGTTATCTTGCTTGAACAGATTCGAACGATTGATAAACAACGTCTTACCGATAAGATTACACACTTGGATGACGAGATGATGGAGAAAGTGGATGACGCCCTGCAAATCAGTGTGGGTCTGATCCAGTTTTAACTCATATCCGTCCTTCGTGTGAATCCATTATCACGTATACAATAGAGACAATATAACTGCAAACCAGAAGGCTTGCTGATCAACAAATGCTTGATCATTAAGCCTTTTTGTTTTGCTTTTTTTTCTTTTTTTAGTTTTTGAAGCCAGATTCTGCCTTGAAAGAAGAATCTGGATAATGGAAAAATAGACAATTTTATGACAAAACCAGGTAAACAATTTATAATGGGAAAAGAAAGTAATAAAAATACCCGAAAAGGCATAGGCTTTTTCTTTTCCATATTTATTTGTTACTATTAAGGTAATTAAGTCATTTTCGTTCTTTGTTGTAAACTACTTTAAGATTGGGTTACATCAATCGGCCTAAATACTGGGGTTAAATTTCATATGATAGAATGGAGAGAACAAAATGTTTAGTGAAGTCACGGCTTATATTCAGGACAATAAATCAGAAATCACTAGTACTTGGATGGATCGCATGAGAAATGAAGCGGATGAGAAGTTCCTTCAAGTCGTTTCAGATCAAGTGTTCACCAAGACAAGCCATGAGTTTGTTGAAATGATTGCGGCTAATTTGAGAGATTCGAAAGAATTCAACAGCCGCCTTGAAGATTTCGCTGAAAAGGTTGTTAGATTAGGGTGGCCATTAACATTTGTAACAACTGCTTTAGGGACATTTGGTAAAGTGGTATACGAAGGCATGACGGAGGATCAGCTGATCACAGATGAAAATCATGCATCACAGGTTGAGAAGTTCGATCAGTGGCTGACACCGATGTATAACAGAGTGGTAAAAGCTTATACAGAATCATGGGAAAGAACGGTTTCTCTTCAGAAGATAGCATTACAGGAATTATCTGCACCACTGATACCGGTATTTGAAAAGATTTCCATTATGCCGCTTGTCGGTACCATCGATACTGAACGTGCCCGTTTGATTATGGAAAACCTGTTAAATGGTGTGGTGAAGCACAGGGCGGAAGTCGTCCTGATTGATATTACCGGTGTTCCGGTGGTTGATACGATGGTCGCCCATCATATCATCCAGGCTGCTGAAGCCGTACGTTTAGTCGGGGCGAAGTGCATGCTGGTGGGGATCAGACCGGAGATTGCCCAGACGATCGTTAATTTGGGAATTGATCTTAATCAGTTCAGCACAAACAGTACGTTACGAAAAGGAATAGAAAAAGCTCTTGAAATGACAAATCGAAAAATAGTTTCGGCGGAGGGATTAGAGTGAGAATACCAATTTTAAAGCTGCATGATTGTTTGTTGATTTCCATTCAGTGGGAGCTGGATGATCAGACAGCCCTTCAATTTCAAGAGGATCTTCTTCAGAAGATTCACGAAACAAGTGCAAGGGGAGTAGTAATCGATATTACTTCCATTGATTTTATAGACTCATTCATCGCTAAAGTACTTGGGGATGTGATCAATATGTCCAGGCTGATGGGAGCGAAAGTTGTCATCACAGGCATTCAGCCTGCTGTAGCGATTACGTTGATCGAGCTTGGAATCAGGTTAGAGGACGTCCTGACCGCTTTGGATCTGGAAAAAGGTCTGGAGAAATTACAATTGGAACTGGGGGACTAGGTATGGATAGCCAATCCTGCGTGAAGATCACGAATGAATGGGACATCGTTGCTGCCCGCCAGTTAGGGAGGAATGTAGCGAAAGAGCTCGGATTCGGCACAGTTGACCAGGCTCGTATCACTACGGCTATCAGCGAATTAGCAAGGAACATCTATTTATATGCCGGCTATGGTCAAATTTGCATTGAAAAATTATTCGACGCCGGAAAAAAGGGCGTGCGTATCATCGCCTTGGATGAAGGCCCTGGTATTGCCGATATCAGAAAAGTAATGGAAGACGGATATTCCACATCAGGCGGATTAGGAGCAGGTTTGCCTGGAGTTAAACGTTTAATGGACGAATTTAACGTCGAATCTGTACCGGGTGAAGGGACAGATATAAGGGCGACCAAGTGGCTCCGCTAGGGGGAGTTATATGAATTTCAGAGAATTGATGGATTCAAAATATAGAGAGATAATTGAACACTATTTAAACGACCAGGATGAGAAGGCTCTTTATTTGGGACAGAAATTCAGTCGCAAATCAATTGAGCATCACGTATCACCGGAAGAAATCATCAGTCTCCACAAGAATGTCATTCTGGAAATGGAACCGGACATACCACATCAGGTGCTGCATTCTTTCGATATTCTCCTGGAAGTCATGATAGGCTATGGTTTTGCCTATCGTGAACATCAAAGCTTGAGAACGAAACAACAGGAATTGAATAATGAAATAGATGTAGCATCCAATATGCAGCAAACCCTCCTTGGCACAGTCATTCCTTCAGTCGAAGGGTTGGATATTGGAGCGGTGAGTGTACCGGCAAAGAAGATGAACGGTGATTATTATCACTTTGTCCAGGATGAAAATGACAGCGTCAGTGTGGCCATTGCGGACGTGATCGGGAAGGGTATACCAGCGGCCCTTTGTATGTCCATGATCAAATATGCAATGGACAGTTTACCAGAGTACCGCCATGAACCGAATGCGGTGCTGGAAAGCTTGAACAGGGTAGTCGAACAAAACGTGGACGCCAGTATGTTCATTACCATGTTCTACGGCGTGTATAATTCTGAGAAACATCTGTTTTCATACTCATCAGCTGGGCATGAACCCGGCTTTTTTTATAGGGCGTCAACCAATGAATATGAGGACCTTGATGCCAAGGGCCTTCTATTAGGTGTGGATAAAAAGGCAAAGTACCGACAATATGAAAGACGTGTGGAAGTGGGGGATATGATTATTCTCCTTTCCGATGGAGTAACAGAATGCCGCACGGAAGAAGGTTTCATTGAAAGGGAGGATCTGGTTCAGTTGATCAGCCAGTATACACACCTTCCGACTCAGGAGATCATCAATAACGTGTATAAGCAACTTGAGAAGCTGCAGCACTTTGAGCTTAGGGACGATTTCACCTTAATCATCATAAAAAGAAATTCGTAATGTTTATTTTTATTGAAAATAGGGTAAATGAATAGAGACGTATTATAATGTTGCCAAAAAAGGTGGTCTTTTTATGAACTTATCAATAGATATGAAAGAAAAAGAAAACGAGCTGCTCGTTAAAGTAGCCGGTGAAATTGATGCATATACAGCTCCAAAGCTTAAAGAAACGCTTCAGCCATCTGCTGAATCTGATGATAAAGATATAACAGTCGATCTTTCAGAAGTATCATACATGGATAGTACGGGACTCGGCGTGTTCGTCGGTCTGTTTAAAACGGTTAAGGCCCGTGGTGGACAGCTTAATCTCATCGGACTATCCGACCGTTTACAAAGGTTGTTTGATATTACAGGTTTAGGGGATATTATGAATATCAATTCCAAAGTAGAAGGTGGAGTGGAATGATGCAAGCTTTTGATTACATCGAGATGAAGATCCCCGCAAAGCCGGAATATGTCGGGGTCATTCGTTTGACGCTTTCGGGAATTGCAAGTCGTATGGGGTTTGACTATGATGCAATTGAGGATTTGAAGATTGCCACAAGTGAAGCGATCACCAATGCGGTTCAGCATGCGTATAAAGATAATGACGGAGAAGTCGTTGTCGGATTCGCGCTGTACGGGGATCGCCTTGAAGTGATGGTGGCTGATCACGGTGAAAGTTTTGATTTCAAAGAAATTCGCAGTGCTGTTGGTCCTTATCATGCCGATCATTCCGTTGAGTTCTTAAGAGAAGGTGGGTTAGGTCTTTACCTTATTGAGAGCCTTATGGATGATGTAAAAGTGCATCACAAGGAGGGAGTGACAGTCTTTATGACTAAACTCCTATCAGGGGAGCAGGTGGAGAGGGATGAAAAAACTATCTCAACCTAACCAGCAGGCTCAAAAAGAAAAAGTACTCAAGTGGATCAAGGATTATCAGGAAACCCAGGATGATGACGCCCAAAGTCAGCTCATTTTACACTATCAAAACCTTGTTGAGTCCATTGGGAGGAAATATTCAAAGGGCAGGTCTTTCCATGAGGATATAATCCAGGTAGGGATGATTGGACTGCTTGGAGCGATCAGAAGGTACGATGAATCGTTCGGCAGGTCATTTGAAGCCTTCGCGATTCCAACCATTATCGGGGAGATCAAAAGGTTTCTAAGGGATAAAACATGGAGTGTACATGTTCCCCGGAGAATTAAGGAGCTTGGCCCGAAAATTAAATCGACGGTTGAAGAGTTAACAAATAAGTTAGAACGCTCTCCACAGGTTCATGAGATTGCTGAGTACCTGGAAGTAAGTGAAGAAGAGGTTCTGGAAGCGATGGAAATGGGTAGGAGTTATCAGGCTTTATCCGTGGATCACTCAATTGAGGCTGATTCAGAAGGAAGTACGGTAACGATACTGGACATCGTGGGAGATCAGGATGAAGGTTATGAGAAGGTAAACCAGCGACTCGTTCTGGAGAAAGTCCTTCATGTCCTTTCCGACAGGGAAAAAGCTATTATACAACACACTTATTTAGAAAACCTAAGCCAAAAAGAAGCTGGGGAAAAGCTCGGTATTTCACAAATGCATGTTTCCCGTCTGCAAAGAAGAGCGATTAAAAAGCTTCGGGAAGCCATTCAAGAAGAGATGGACGATTCGGAGAGTCATTATTAATGGCTTATCTTCAACAAAATGAAATAGAGCTTTATGCAGAACAAGTATCGAAAAATGGGAATCCCTTTTGTGGTGATAGTTATTTCTATACTTCCACAAACGATTACTTTATCTGTGTCCTGGCCGATGGTTTAGGCAGTGGTAAATATGCCTATGAGTCGTCACACGCTGTCGTGGAGATTGTAGAAAAAAATCATCATGAAGATGTCGAGACCCTAATGAGTCTTTGCAATGATGTCCTTCAGAAGAAACGTGGAGCTGCCGTGGCGATTATTAAAGCATATTACCATTCCAAAGAATTTGTGTATAGTTGTGTAGGTAATATCCGTTTTTATATGTATGCACCCGAAGGAAAGATGACCTATCCCTTACCGGTCACAGGCTATCTATCCGGACGGCCACAAACGTATAAAACCCAACGTTTTCATTATAATACCAACTCAAGATTTCTCATTCACTCAGATGGATTGAGTATTTCCGGCGTAAAGAATATCCTTCAAAGATATCCGACCCTTCATGGGGCGCTGGGTGATATTCAATCATTAGTTGATGGCACATCAGATGATACAACATATATCATTGGAAACTTACTCTAACAGGCTTAGGGTAAGTTTTTTTGTTTATAAGTTCAACTCACGCCCCGGGCACCTGGATAAGAGATCCATCTATAACCCAAGTCACCGTTTCAATCCCCAAAGACAAATATGGTAAAATAAATGAGAATCCTATCAATGGAGGTAATACAATTGGCAGCAACATTGACAAAGCAAGACCCATTACTTCATCAAGTATCTAAAGACTTGAACTTATCAATAAAGAATGTAAAAAACGTCATTTCACTCCTGGAGGAAGGGAATACAGTTCCTTTTATCGCACGTTATCGAAAAGAGCAGACAGGCGCATTGGATGAAGTCCAGATTCGCAATATCATGGACAAATGGAATTATCTGTTGAATCTTGAGCAGCGAAAAGAAGAAGTCATCCGTCTCATAGAAGAGCAGGGGAAGTTAACGGAAGAATTAGCCCGGTCCATTCAAAAAGCCGATAAGCTGCAAATGGTGGAAGATTTATATCGTCCATATAAACAAAAGAGGCGTACCAAAGCAACCATAGCAAAAGAAAAAGGCTTGGAGCCCCTGGCCGAATGGATTCTGACCTTCCCATTAAAAGGAGACCTTACAAGTGAAGCTTCAAACTATATCTCTGAAGAGAATGAAGTGACAACAGCGGAAGAAGCCCTGGGAGGAGCCAAGGACATCATTGCTGAGTATATATCCGATGAAGCTTCTTACCGGGACTACATAAGAAAATATACATTCCGTAAAGGGTTAATCGAATCAAAGGTAAAGAAAGAAGAGTTAGACGAAAAAAAAGTGTTTGAAATGTATTACTCCTATCAGGAACCCATTCACAAAGTTGTACCCCATCGTGTCCTGGCAATGAATAGAGGGGAAAAGGAAGACATTCTCAAAGTGAACATCCAGCCGGATACAGAAGGTATTCAAAACTATTTGGAAAAGCAGGTCATTAAGAATATCCACTCCATTTCCGTGCCCCTTGTGAAAGAAGCAGTGGAGGATAGCTATAAAAGGCTCATCCAGCCATCAGTAGAAAGAGAAATCCGCAATGAGTTAACTGATAAAGCGGAAGATCAAGCCATTCATATCTTCTCTGAAAACTTACGGAAATTATTGCTCCAGCCACCGATGAAAGGGAAGATGGTATTGGGTGTCGATCCTGCATTTCGGACCGGCTGTAAGCTTGCTGTCATTGATGAAACAGGGAAAACCCTCGATATCAATGTGATCTATCCACATACATCTCAATCTCAACGAAATAAGGCGGAAGACGCTTTTAAATCGATTTTGACAAAGTATTCGATTGAGGTTGTGGCTATTGGAAATGGAACCGCGTCGAGAGAAACCGAACAATTTGTGGTGGATTTATTAAAAGAAGTAGGGGGGAATATCTCTTACTTAATAGTCAACGAAGCGGGGGCAAGCGTATATTCTGCATCGGATGTAGCGAGAGAAGAGTTCCCGGACCTTCAAGTAGAAGAAAGAAGTGCTGTCTCCATTGCCCGGAGATTACAGGATCCATTAGCTGAATTAGTGAAAATCGACCCTAAATCAGTCGGTGTTGGGCAATATCAACATGATGTTTCCCAAAAGAAGTTGAACGAATCGTTAACTTTTGTAGTGGAAACGGCTGTAAACCAAGTGGGTGTGAATGTAAATACTGCATCTTCCTCCTTATTGCAATATGTAGCGGGGCTTTCTAAAACAGTGGCCAACAATATCGTGAAAAAGCGGGAGGAAGAAGGGAAGTTTCATTCCAGGGCACAATTAAAAAAAATCCCAAGGCTTGGTGCGAAAACGTTTGAACAGTGTATTGGTTTCCTACGGATAATGGATGGGAAAGAGGTGCTTGACCGGACGTCTATTCACCCTGAGAACTATACCGATGTAAAGAAGCTCCTTTCTAAAGTGGGGATGGGGGTAAATGACGTAGGGTCAGATAAACTCAAACAGTCTTTGGAACTATTGAATATAGATGAAGTGTGTGAAGAGTTGGAAATAGGGAAACTGACATTGAAAGATATTATCGATTCACTGATCAGACCTGGTCGAGATCCGAGGGATGAATTTGCTAAACCGCTACTGAAGAAGGATGTTCTAAAACTGGAGGATCTATCTGTAGGAATGGAGTTACAAGGAACCGTTCGAAATGTAGTCGATTTTGGTGCCTTTATTGACATTGGAGTGAAACAAGATGGACTTGTGCATATCTCAAAGCTGAAAAATGGTTTCGTGAAGCATCCGTTAGATGTGGTTTCAGTCGGGGATGTTGTGACTGTTTGGGTTGATGGTGTAGATGTCCAAAAAGGCAGGGTTGCACTGACGATGGTCCCTTAAGAAATGGATAGGAGCTGACTGAATGATAGGGAGCTATCTGGAGGTCAGCTCTTTTTTATATAAGATGGAATAACTTTATAATAGAAAAACATCATTAAGAGCAGTTCTTCTTTCTGTAGAAATTCCAACATTGATTAAGAAGTTTGATCTGGTATCGATCTTTCTCAAGATAGGCTTTCCTCAATTGATTGACAAGCCATTTTGGCATGGTTGAACCTCCTTTCCCTTTGAAAGTATCGCTAAATAGAAAACGGTCTTTCTCCGGGTAGTTTGTCAGTATGAAACAATAAGGGTGATACCTAGTTTATGCTATAATAGGTTGTCATGTTCTAATTAAGAAAGAAGGATTTGTATGACGAATGCTGAGCTGCAGCGATTAGTTGAAAGAATTTCAATTCAATCATTCCACAAGCCATTCCAACATAAGGCGTATTTCAACCCAAGGTTACGAACCACGGGCGGAAGATATATGTTAGGCAGCCATGATATCGATATTAATCGAAGGTATCTGGATGAGCACGGAATGGAAGAATTGATCGGAATAATAAAACATGAGCTATGTCATTACCACTTGCATATTGAAGGAAAAGGATACAAACATGGGGATCAGGATTTTAAAAGCCTGCTCAAGCAGGTCGGGGGACCAAGGCATTGTTCTTCGTTGCCAAGTGTGAACAGGAGAAGCAGGGTGTTATATTATGTCTGTTCTCAGTGCGGACTGAACTTCGAAAGAAAAAGAAAAATCAATACAACGAAATATGTGTGTGGCCGCTGTAAAGGAAAACTTCGCCTGGTAAAGGAAGTCGTGATTGAAAAAGGGTAGTGGTAAGAGGTATTTTCCTTGTGGAAAAAGTGTCTGAAAGTAGTTGACAAGAAATCTATGAGTCATTATAATCTAAAGAGTCGATAAGACGAGTTAAGCGTAAGAATACTTCACGTTCCGCAGTAGCTCAGTGGTAGAGCTATCGGCTGTTAACCGATCGGTCGCAAGTTCGAATCTTGCCTGCGGAGCCATTTTTATGGGGAAGTACTCAAGTGGCTGAAGAGGCGCCCCTGCTAAGGGTGTAGGTCGGGCAACTGGCGCGAGGGTTCAAATCCCTCCTTCTCCGCCATTTTTTAGAACGTGGCCCGTTGGTCAAGCGGTTAAGACACCGCCCTTTCACGGCGGTAACACGGGTTCGAATCCCGTACGGGTCATTTTACTTACTTAAGGTAAGGATAGTTATTTTGCTGGCGCAAAAAACTCTGGTCCGGTAGTTCAGTTGGTTAGAATGCCTGCCTGTCACGCAGGAGGTCGCGGGTTCGAGTCCCGTCCGGACCGCCAGATTTATTTCAAAAAACAATTGACTTCATCGAGGTAGACATGTTAATATTAAAACCTCGTCACTTTTTGAAAAAGAGTATTGGGCTATAGCCAAGCGGTAAGGCATCGCACTTTGACTGCGACATGCGTTGGTTCGAATCCAGCTAGCCCAGCCATTGCGAGCCATTAGCTCAGTTGGTAGAGCATCTGACTTTTAATCAGAGGGTCGAAGGTTCGAATCCTTCATGGCTCACCAAAGATTTTTGCGCAAGTGAAACATCTTACCAATGTTTTTCATTAATATGAAAAACAGAAATACATGCGGGTGTGGCGGAATTGGCAGACGCACCAGACTTAGGATCTGGCGCCGCAAGGCGTGGGGGTTCAAGTCCCTTCACCCGCACTCTTAAAAACCTTTTAAAAAGTTGTTGACAAAATAGATTTTCCTCAGTTATAATAGTGTTTGTCGCTTTAAAACGCGGTCGTGGCGGAATGGCAGACGCGCTAGGTTGAGGGCCTAGTGGGGGCGACCCCGTGGAGGTTCAAGTCCTCTCGGCCGCACCAAAAGGTTTCAAAGACATATGCGCCCGTAGCTCAATTGGATAGAGCGTTTGACTACGGATCAAAAGGTTAGGGGTTCGACTCCTCTCGGGCGCGCCATCTTGCTTCTACTAGTGAGTGTCGGATTCACGGTTATACATATAGTTTTCTGACGGGAAGTAGCTCAGCTTGGTAGAGCACTTGGTTTGGGACCAAGGGGTCGCAGGTTCGAATCCTGTCTTCCCGACCATCATAATTTTATATGCGGGTGTAGTTTAGTGGTAAAACCTCAGCCTTCCAAGCTGATGATGAGGGTTCGATTCCCTTCACCCGCTCCAATTTAAACCTTAATATTGAACCTTGAAAACTGAACAAAACAAGACAATGCGTCAACGTTAATTCTAGATTTATTTTAAAGAGCTATTCAAACTTTTATCGGAGAGTTTGATCCTGGCTCAGGACGAACGCTGGCGGCGTGCCTAATACATGCAAGTCGAG
>NZ_JBANLY010000039.1:0-14910 GCF_037046045.1 Rossellomorea sp. LJF3
GCTTCAATCTTTTTTGACATGGAACAGCCCTCCAAAATCCCTCTGTATTTATGGTTCTAGTGTACTGTTTTAGGTACAAAAGTGTCCAAAGGAATTAGGGGGTCGTAAAGTTATTGCGTCATTATTTTGATAATTGCGTCAAAAATCATCGCAATTGCGTCATTTACCATAATAACCCACACCCCCTCTATATCTTCAAATAAAGTGATCGAATCTCCACGTGCCTCTACCATAAACGGACTCTATTCATGTCGAACACCTGACCTTGTAGTGGTGCCAAAAAGAAAGATAGACTTTTACTTTATAACTTTCGCTAATCCTAAAGCAAGATGTTCCCACAGGATTTTCTCAACAACCTGACCCTGTGTTTCGTCACACTCCACAATAAGAATGACTTCAGATTGTTTTCCCTTTAATCTATGCGTTTCCTGATTGTTTACAAAGACAAGGATCAACCGGATCACCAGTCCAACCATAAACCCTCCGATTGCACCAATTAACCCCCAATAGATGGGACCCCACTTCAGTTCAAAACCGATACTAGCCGTAACGACAGCAGATGCTGTGGCCATAGGCATCGCAATGTCAATGAGGGATAATCCGTCGGACCGGTGCAACGTATCAAATAGTTTCCTGCTTTCTTTCCGATTATCAAGCGGGACTGCATATATATCTTCTTTTTTTACCCCTATTTTCTCTAAGTTTGCGATAGCGATCTCTAAATAGATATGATTTTCGAAAGTTGAAAACAATTGCATCGTCATATACGTTCTTTTCCTTTCAGAATGTGAAATGTTCTTTTTTGATAATGATTTTTTAAAAAACGCCTCTGTTCTTTCTCGAAAAGTTTATTATTTTCGACTGTATTCATATAGGCATCGACTATAGCAAACCCATATAGGGATGGAAACATCAGCAACCACTCAGGATTCAATACCTCAGTAGCTCTTTCGATTTCCCCTAAAAAAAGCAAGGATACTCCTTCCAACATGTGAGAGTAGTAAAAGAACACAACACTCCAAACGATTACGACAAGTGCTGTCACAATCCGATGAATGTAAAGCTGCCCCAACCCAGGCATAAATAAGGACCATAAAGCTGCTAAGAGGGGGTTTCTTTTATCCAAATAATTCATTTCCAATGCCCCGATACTAAAGGTGTTTATTTTGTGATCCTCTCGTTCAGAGAGAATATAAACGTTATTCAAATCCACGGTCGTGCGGTAACTATCCCAGATCGCAAAGATGTAGACCGGAATATAAATCAATAGCCAGCGGGTATCCAATACCTCTTTTGCCATAGGTACGTTCCCCTGGAAAGAATAAATCATGGCCAGGTTGACATGGGCTTTCAGATTTATCACGACTTCCCAAGTTAACAAAAGGTACCCCCTTATATACTTAGAAAGCAATAAGTGGCCAAACCCTGGAAAAGACACTGACCACCATGCAATAATGTAAGGATTCCTTAAATGTATTTGGGTTGTTCCCAGTATACTGACATTAGCGGTGTATCTCCTTGCAGTGTTATCGTTCGTATAGTTATCCAATAAGAGCCCATCCCCCAAAAATTCAATGATAGCTTTATTTTTCCATATTTTTGACTATTTATGATAATTGTTTCCTTAAATACTGGATTCGAATAAACATTTCAAGACGAGTTCCATCGCAATTCATATATACTGATTATAGTGAAAGTTCCAACCGTTCAAAAAAAAACATGAGAATCACTCTAACATCCATTCGTTGTACATAATGTAAAGGCCTTTCAACCATATAAGGAGCGAATGAAATGAAAAGTTCACCGACCAATTTCATCAAAAGGTTAAAAAAGAAAAAAGAGGATGCATTGGAGTATGTTATCGACGCTTACATGCCGCTTGTGAAAACCATTGCCATGAAGATTTTACACAACGGAAACAGACTGGATGTGGATGAATGTATCAATGACGTATTCCTGACTGTATGGCAGAATGCCCATCAATTTAAAGGCGAGAAAGAGGATTTTAAAAAGTGGATCGGGATGATAGCCAAGTATAAGGCAATCGACCGTTACCGGATGGCTGAAAGACGGAATGCCCGTGAACAGCAGGACGAATACATCCTTGCAACATCAAGTACTCCCGGAACCGAGATATCCATTTTGCGACAGGAAGAAAAAAATGAATTACTAGCAGCGATCAGTCAATTGGAGGAACTGGACCGGGACATCTTCATGATGAAATATTACCTGGAGTTAACCAATATGGAAATTGCGAATCAGTTAAATCTTTCGAAAGCAGCGGTGGATAACCGTTTATATCGTGGAAAGAAAAAGTTAGCTACTACCATGAAGTTAAAGGAGCGGCTTGTATGAGCATGAAGGAATGGATGGAATTAGATATAGACTCACTTGAACTAGAAGAAGTGACCGATTTGGAAAAAAAGCGCGTCAAACAACATGTATTAAATAAACGGAAAAAGACAAATGTTTGGAGGAATATGGCCATCGCATCCGTTATGTTGATCGGCGTCTCCACAGCGGCAAGCTTTGCGTATCCGTCTTTTGCCACACAACTCCCGTTCATGGACGATGTCATACGCTATTTTAGTGATGAACCGTACAAAGAATTTGAAGACTACTCGACTGATATCGGACTTACCGAGACAAGCAATGGTGTGACCATCCTGATTGATAACGCCGTTTATGACGGCACGAATATCAAAATATCCTATGCCATCGAAACAGACAAAGATTTCGGTGAAGACATCCACAGCGGTGGACAATGGTTTGATATCAAGGGTGCGAACGGAAGCGGCGGGAGCAGTCAACTCACCAAGATCAGCCCTACCCGCTATGTCGGATTGTCCTCCATCACCCCGAGCTTCAAAGGAGGGGACTTTCCGGAAAAGGTGGACATCACGTGGGAACCAGAAACTCTTTACAGCACGTCCAATGATACAGAAGTCAAAGGAGACTGGTCATTCGCCTTCTCATTAAAACGGCTGGAAGGCGATCTGCAGTTAATCAATGAAACGGTTCAGAGTAAAGATGTAACCTTCACGTTGAAATCTATTGAGTTTACCGATGTATCAACCGTCATTTCTTACAACCAGGTGGCAGAGGACGCCCTGCTCGAGGAATGGCCCGAAGTATCACCGGTCTTCAAAGTGACGGACGACCAGGGTCATATATATATGGACGGAACGGGCGGTGGCGGTTTTTCAACCGATAACGGAAAAACCTACGAAGGGACAACAGAGTTCGGAACCATCCAGGATGGAGCCAGCCGACTCATCATCCAACCCATTGAAATTGCCAGTCTCGGGTCGGGGAAAGGTCATACAGAAATTGAACTCGAACCGATTGTCATTGATTTAGAAAAATAATTCCCATTCCCCTGTTGAAGTAGAACGACTTTAATAGGGGAATTAATTCTCTATAAAAGTGTGATCTTACCAGGTGATCACACTTTCTATAATCAATCTGACTAAAGCTTTTCCAGCACACACCTAAACCGCTCCACACCAGGATATTTCTCACCCAAACTCATAATCTCAAACCCACGTTTCTTATAAAACAACACTGCATCCCGATCCGTTTCAGCAGTAATCCTAGTGCAATGGCCGATGTGATCGATCATTTTATGGCCTATCCCCTTACCCCGGTGTTTAGGCATCACGGCTACATGCTTAATTTCACACTCTCCCTCATCCAGGAATTCAACGCCTATACATCCGACCAGCTCATCTCCAGCCGTAAACCCATATAATTTCCGTTCGATGGAATGGATGTACAGATCATATTCCTCTTCAACTTTTTCTACAGAAGTTGCAAAGGATAATAATTTTCTAATGTCAGGGTGAATGGATTTTGTTTTGATTTCTTCCATAAGTGCCAACTTGGTATCACCTATACCCCTTCACCCCATTCTCAAATGCTACCGGATCATCATTCTCAATTCCATGAAGTGCCTCCTGCAACGCAAATGTACCACGGTAAAAATTCATTCTGTCGTAAATCCGGTCCCCGTTCTGATACATTTCCAGACATCTCCTGACGAAGTGTTCGCCGTAACTGGAGAATAATCCGGCAAAGTCATAGGCAGGGTCACCCACTTCGGCTTCTCCAAAGTCGATGATTCCGGAGATTTCATGGCGTTCCGGATCCCACAGGATATTGGATGCCCCAAAGTCACCGTGAGTGAGGACCGGTTGAAAATCCAGAAGTTCATTCTTTGATAAAAACGAATTGAAATGCTGGCTGACTTCCACCTTTGCTCGTTCATTCATATGGGGAAAAAGTTTCTCCTTGAACCGATCGTATAGGTCTTCAATTGAACTTCGTATCTCACCTATACTCTTTTTCTCGATGTTCATAGATTCCAAAGATTGTGAGTGAAGATCAGTCAAAAAACCCACCAATTGAGAAGCGATTTTTTCATGATGTTCTTTATTTTCTATAAATACGCCTGGCCACAATGGATTGCCTTTAACCAGCTTATAACCTGTAAATACCATTCCCACTTCCTCTGGTTCCAAGGATTGATAAATAGGATAAGGGACCCGTAACGGGATGTTCCCCTTTATCCCTTCCAACACCCTCGTTTCTTTCTTCAATTTCCTGATTCCTTCCCCATACTTCGGGAATCTGAAAACAAGAGAGTCGTTAACCATAAGGACATCATTATTCTGACCGATTTCATTCATTTCGCTGTGGGTGATCGTTAACTCAGGGTACACCTCTCTTATTCTTTTTTCATAAGCTGATACCATATTTGCTCCCCCTACTTCTTTTCATTTAAAAACAATTCATACTCATCCCTAAACCGCTCTGCTTCCTCAAGGAACGGATAATGATTACTCCTCTCAAAAATGACCAGTCTCGAATCCGGTACCCCCTCAGCCATTTCAATCGAATACTTCAATGGACATTGCACATCGAAGCGGCCACACATGATTAACGTCGGGACTCGAATAAACTCCAGCTTTCTCGTCACATCATATATTTGCAATTCTCGGATAAAGAAGTTCATCCGTGCTGCCGACATCCCTTTATGAATATCAAGGGAAAATAGCTCGCGATATCTTTCAGGTTTATGTAAAGACAACTTTGTCCTTTCCACTGATAACTCTTTTCTTTCTTCAAGTGATAAATCCGATTGCTTCAACGCTTCAATCATATCCTGCATCCTGCCAAAATCAGGGTGCGCTTCGTTGTAAATGCAGTCCTCCGAGAAGGTCATATACTCCCTCGCAGCACCTCCGACAATCACAGAGAAATCCAAACTTGTTGAGAAGTGAATGCCGTAAAGGATCCCTAACATCCCACCAGTGGAATGCCCCGCAAATCCCCAATGAGGTAATCCTAATGCTTCCCGGATCGCCTCCAGATCAAATATCGTTTCCAGCATACTCAACTGATATGATTCATTTGCTTTTTCAGAGCCTCCTGCTTCCCGTAAGTTAATCAAGAAGACCTGGTTGGTTCCTGTGAACGTCTCCGCGAAATAGTCTCCAGTCTCATTAAACTCGGAATAATGGTGGGTGACACATAGAGGATCTCCTTCTCCCTTGATGAATACTTCAAATACTCCCCGTGCTGTATGCAGTAACATTCTTTCCCATGCCTCCATCCTTTCACCCCTTTTTCACTTATAAAAAAGGCTTCCCGAAATGGGAAACCTAAATATTCACGATTCTTCAAACCGGACGTTTAAAGGCTTGTTCAAATTCTTCAACCTGGGATTCATCCAGAAGTACAGAGCAAAAGCCAGGTAACCGACGCCTGATAATACTAAAAGGAATCTTCCCGAAGTGAACTCCCCGATCACACCGCCTAGCAGATATCCCAGTGGGCTCAGTGACCCGAGCAGCGACGAAATGAAGGCAAACCCGATTCCGATATATCCTTTTGGAAGATTGACCTGAATCAACGTTTGCACATAAATCCCTATGATGCCGATCCCCATCCATGATAAAGCAAACAATAAGTACGGCATGATCGACAAGCCCTTTAATGCAAACGCCAGCATCCAACATAAGCCTGACCAAAGGGACAGTAGCGGCAGAATGCGATTTAGCGCTATTTTTTCTACCTTACCGGATAAGGCGGTCCCTGTCAGAGTGCCTAATGACATGGCCGTTAACCAGAATCCGTATTCCGCAGAAGAATCCGAAATGACCGGAAGCATAGCCATCCCCATCGTCGCCATCACATTCATAACGATGATGCCGAATACCATGCTTAGAAGCGTATGACGTTTTCTCACCACCAGAAATCCTTCTTTGAAATCTTCCTTGTACTGTCTGATAAAATGAGCGCTTCGTACTTCCGTTTCCTTTTTCGACCTCGGGACGCTTAAATAGAATAAAAACAGCATTCCCGTCCCGATCAATAAGACGCTATTCGTCACATAAATCAAACCCAACCCAACAAAAGCGATCAAAATCCCCGAAACAGCATCACATATGATATCGAGGGTTTGATAAGAAAAGGCGAAAATCGAGTTTACTTTTGTAAGCTGTTCACGTGGAGTCAGGCTCTCAATGAGGGCACTTTCAGTCGGATACGTGCATTCTGATAACGAAAGGGCAACAAACATCAATGTGAACAAGAGTGGCAGCCATAAGAGATTCGTATAATACAAGATCGAAATGGCGCTGACCAGCACCCCCTGCCCGAGCATGGCAACATAAAGAATCTTCTTTTTTGAAAACCGGTCAATAATGGGACCGTATAGAAATTGAATGGTGACGGGCAAGATGGCCACTGCACTTGTCAATCCGATTAATAAAGGCGAAGACGTAGTCGATTTTACGTACCAGATCGTCGCAATCATGTAAAAGCTGTCAGCAAAATTGGTGATGATCCTGCCTGTTAACAGAATCATTAATGGTTTATTCATATATGAAAATCCTCCTTTAATCATCAGCAAATAACACGAGGTCATTCGCTAACCTTAAGGCGGTTTCCACACAATGAATGAGTTCTAATGATCGAATGGATTTTGAAAGCGTATGAGAATCATAGACTCTTTCCTTTCTTATACTAGTATTGGTAATTATTTCATAAATATTTTGAATCTTCAACCTAAAATAAAATAACCATCCCTGCAGGCAGATGGACTTCTCCGCATGCAGGGATAGGTTATTCTATTCCGTTATCGTTTGAATATCACTAGCACTGACCCTTCCGGGAGACCCTTCTTCCAACACCTCATCGACTTTCATGACAATTTTGTCTCCCTTTGAAAATTCTTGGGCGTCTTCTGTTTCTACATATAAAAAGGTACCGTTTAAATTCGCTAAATCTTCCCCTTTTACTTTTTCCAGAGACACTAAATCAGCAGCCGTCAAATCTTCTCCAATCAGAATCTGATTTTCCTTCACCTCCAAGATGTAACCGTAGACGACATTTTCACTGGTTTTAGTGGGATGTTTGGATACATAAATAATGTACTCAGCAATATCAGTGAACTGTTTAGATTTTTCATGAGAACCGCAGGCATTCCAGTTAAGCGTTCGGCCACCTCCATTTATCTTCACTTTCATCAGATAGTTGTCCGCCTGTTTTCCTTTAGGGCACTCATCACTCGTAGGCTTGGAGTCTAGATAATTCGCCAACACCAACTGCTTATAGACCTCCTGCTTTTCCTCATCATCCACTTGAATCGTTTGTTTTTCTCCTTCTTTGGGACCGTACCTTAACTCCACTTCAAAAACATCCTGGCGCTTTACGTCATAAGAAGTCTCGAGAACCCCCCAGGTTTCCCCCTTTACCCCCTCACAACCTGTCAGATAATAGGACAGATTGGTAGGATTCTCTTCCCGATTCAGCTTTCCGCATTGAAAGGACTCCACCTCGCCATCGCCATATTGGTCTCTAGTGTAATCGAATGTTACATCGATTTGTTTTCCATCGTAAGCTAAATCCGTGAGTATGGGATCTCCCTCGATCGTGTAGGATACGACTCTCAAATCTCCTTTTTTCTGCTTCTTCACCTTCTGAAAATAGTTCTCCATGTTATCCAATCCTGAAATCCCACCATGCATGTTCACTACATCCGCATTCAGTTCAGAATCATTTTCTTCAGTAGGTTCTGCGGTAGGTTCTGCGGTCTGATTGGATTCATTGCATGCTGTGAGAAAGACTAAGATGATGGCAAGTATCCATAACCATTTTGAATGTTGCACTTGAATCCCCCCTATATTTTCTAAAATTGACTTACATACAGTTTCCTGCTTAAAACGGTTTGTATTATACAAAAAATTGAGACATCCAGGCAATATAGTATGAACCAGGGATAAAGATCAGTTGAGCAAGCAGTGTCCCGAATAACCTGGAGATGACCATCATGATAGAAAGGCCTTTTAGCTCTTGATAATTCCCCTTCCCATTTGCTACATCGTCGGCAAGGACGGAAATCTTAGGGTCAATAAACAGTGTCAATAAAATCGTTGCGACGCCATTGATCAAGCCTGAAGCCATGGTCGCACTGCCTGATCGATCTGGTACGATGAGCGCAGCATAAAGCGCTGAAAGAACGCCAATCGTGTAAACTGCTGTAATGATCATATTAATAAAAAACAACCTTTTTGGAATGGCCCTGAAATTGATTCCTGTCAAATATCTTCTACCTGGTTTAGCAAAATGGTTCATTCCCCTTTTATAAAGATCATTCTTAAACCCAAGCTTGATTAACCTTGGCACAGAACCTCCCTGCTCGGATAGGTGGATAATCCCCCTTGAAAACAATGCAACAAACGTAGGCAATAACACAATTCCAAGGAGAGTACCTAAAGTCGAGGCACCAATCAGCACCCTGAACTGCTCTTCCACCACTTCTAATTTCCGGCCCTCAGGTGCAGCATCAGTGAGCCCACCTGTAAATGGCTGCTGCATCATATTCGACATCCTTGACACAATCACCATCATATTGAACAGGGAAAGACCTGAGGCGATCAACTTCACCCTTGCCCCGGATAACCTGACCGCATAAGCAAGAGTCTCAATGCTATGTATGATTAGAATGAATAATGCAATAAAGAGTACCGGTAACGATATAAACTCCACGATGACAACTCCCTTTTTTATCCAAACACATTATAGCATTAAAAAAAGGAACATTTCGTATTTTTGAAATGTTCCATTAAATTACTTTCTATAGGCTTCATACCAATGAAAGGGCTGGACTTCTTTTAATGTCTTAAATTGAAAATCACCTTCTGGATGGTAGATGCCTACTTTCACATTCGCTCCCCAATAAAAAAGCCTCTCCTGACATATTCCACAAGGAGTGAGAACTTTGTAGTCTGAGTTTTCATCATCACGCACGACACAAATCGAATGAGTCACTTCCGTATCCAATTTGTGCGCCTCCAATATGGCTCCCGTTTCAATACAAAGCTCTGTGGACGCATTGATGATTTCCGGGGAAACGCTGGTCAGGATTTCCCCGCTTTTTGTATACATGGCTGCAGCACCGCCCCAGCCTGTTGGATATCGTTTTTCAATTAAATCCACTGCAGCTTTGAATAGGGTTTGTTCAGTATTCATGTATCTGCCCCCATTATAAATACTATGTTTTTAATACTACTGGGGAATTTCCGATAATACCAGGTGAATTCAGAAGAAAGCTCACTTTATATATGAACAACAAAAGCCACAAGTATCATTGAATTCAATGACTTGTGGCTTCAAGTAGGTCACTCATTCCTGAACTGCCGAAAAATAAGGAACCACTTCCTCCCCCAGCTCCTGTATAACTTCATCAGCAGGTCGCTGACTGTCAAACAGGGCAAAGAAGAGATGATTGACTCCGGCCTGTTTATAGATATTCAGTAATTCAATCAGATAGTTCCGTCCGATCCGGAATCCAAGGCGGATCGGTCTTAGGATTTCATTTGGATCCTCGGCTAGATCCAGATGCATAGGCTGGCTGAATGGCTTGAAGACGCCGGGATGGTACTCTGCTACCAGGCTTCTCCAGCGCTGAATCGTCACTTCCTGATCATGTGGACTGCGTGGATAGTACATCCAACCATCCCCATGTTCGGCAAACCACTGCATGTCCTGTTGGGCATATCCCGTAATAAAGGTAGGTATGCGCGTGGTCGGTTTTGGCACAAGGTTAGCCCCACGAATATTTCCTCTCGACGACTCTATATGAGGGAACTCCTTGTACAGGGCTTCCTGCAGATAGTAATATGCTTCTACAAACTTCTGACCACGGTCCGGATGGGATGCACCGAGTGCGGCAAAGTCTGCCCGGCGGTCGCCGGATGATACCCCAAGCAGGACCCTGCCCGGGAACAATTGATCAATCGTGGCGATTTCCTTTGCCACCCGAAGTGGATGACGAAGCGGCAGTACGGCAGCAGCCGTTCCAAGGGCAATATCCTTGGTCTGTCCGGCAAGGTAGGTCAAGTAAATCATCATATCATAGATCTGTCCGACGGCAGGATCTCCGAAATTCGGATCCTCGAGGAGAACATCCCTGAACCACAGGCTCGTAAAACCAAGTTTTTCTGACAGTTGGGCAAGTTCCACCTGTTTTTCCATCGTCGGGGTGTCGAAGTGATAATTTTCAAGGGGGATGTGAAGACCCAGCGTCAATTCTCCCTCTTTGTACATGCGGTTATATGCTTTGTGATGTGCAAATGGATTCATCTGTCCCTCTCCCTTTCTTCAATTGACGGGAGGCGGCGAATAGTGCCGCCCCAGTCATGATGGTTATGACAATTCCCTTTTCAATTGCAATGCGTTTCTGCCGTTGAGCCACTCGTTCCTTCCATATTTCAACCATTCTAGGCTGACTTTCGTTCAATACCGCGGAGCCACGCTGTTAACAGAACCGCTCCTGCCACCATGATGGCACCGATCCAAGGAGTATGAATCAAACCGATTCCATCCACGATGAGCCCTCCAACGAAGGAACCGATGGCAATCCCGACGTTGAATGCGGCGATATTCAGTGCAGATGCGACATTGACCGCTGAAGGGACATATTTTTCAGCCAGGTTTACCACAAGAATCTGCAGCCCCGGCACGTTCATGAATGCGAATAATCCCATTAGGAAGATTGCGATGAGACCCGCCACTTTAAATGGTGCTGCGAATGTAAGAGCTACTAGAATGATGGCTTGCATAACAAACATCCAGAATAATGCTTTTAACGGGCTCTTGTCAGATGCTTTCCCTCCGACGACATTTCCGATCGCAACGGCAATTCCGTATACAAGAAGGATGATACTCACCCATTTCGCGCTAAATCCTGTTATGTCTTGCAGTAAAGGTGTTAAATATGTGAACGCGACGAACGTTCCACCATATCCAAGGGCTGTGATGGCAAATGCTAATAATAATCGACCGTTGGTTAGAATCTTCAATTGTTCGCTGAACTTGGCTGGTGGTGCTTCTTTCAGGTTCTTCGGTACAAGGATGGAACTGGCAATGATTCCGACAATACCGAGAAGTGCAACTCCCCAGAATGTGGCTCTCCATCCAAATGCCTGCCCGATGAATGTTCCAAGTGGTACTCCTGTAACGGTCGCCACCGTCAATCCTGTGAACATAAAGGCAATGGCACTGGCCCGCTTATGGGCAGGCACAAGATCGGCCGCAATCGTCGATCCGATCGAGAAGAAAATCCCGTGTGAAAATGCCGTGATAAAACGGGCTACAAGCAATAGTCCAAAACTTGTGGACATGGCCGCAACCGAGTTACCTACAATGAATAAGAGCATCAAGGACATAAGCAGTGATTTTCTGCTCATCTTACTTGTTAACGCGGTTAATACCGGTGCCCCAATGGCGACTCCAATGGCATAACCTGAAATCAATAATCCTGCAAGTGTGATGGATATCGATAAATCATCGGCAATCGATGATAATAATCCAACGGGAACAAACTCTGTTGTCCCGATTCCAAAGGCACTGATGGCAAGGGCAAGTAACGCCGGCGTGCCGCCTTTCGTTTTTGACTGATGTATAGTAGCTGAAGTTGAACTCATAACGAAACTTCCTCCTTCAATGATTGAATGTTATGAGAAACGAAGGCGCCTTCCGCTTCTCTGTACACACATTATGTTAATGGGTACAAGTATTTATGAGAAGTACGCACTTTAAAGTCATGTAGGTACTTTTTTGTAACCTAGGGACTATTAAGTGCCTATCTACCTTTCAAACCCCTTCCGCGAAATCTGGTAGGTACTGTTTGAAAAGCTAGACTGAATTATGAGGGATAGCTAACTTTTTTGGAAGAACGCACTTTGAAGTGGCATAGGCACCTGGAAGTACCCTAGTCAATGCAAAAAACGCTCACTCTAATGAGTAAGCGTTGTTATGGTCTTCACGTATTGTTTTCTACTCGTATTGAAAATGGATTATGATATTTTACTGATCTACTTGTTTTTCATTTACTTTTCTAAGTACATGTTGAGCTTCTAAAAAAATTTCTCTTTGATCATCTGAAAGTTTATCGATTTCATCAGATTCTTTCATTCCACTTTTGGCCATCGTTTGCTCATATATCATGATTGCTTCGATATATTCTTCATATTCATCTGATGACAATACTTCTTTGCTGGATTTCTGCCCATTAAGTCGATCAAAGAAAGGCTGTATCTCATACAGGGTATTTTTCAGTTCAGCCAGCTGTTTAGCAGGAACTTTTGAATAATCAATGTTTCCATATTTATCTCCATATTCTACCTTTGCGTTTGTTACGGTTTTTAATAATTCTTTAAAACGCTTGAACTCTTCTTTTTCCATATCCCCTTGGGCTTGAGTCAATTTTGCATCCAGAAGCAGGTACCCTTCCATTGTTGCACTGGATAGGTGAGTCTTCACATTTTCAAATGAGCCATAGAACTCATCAGCTAAAATGGTTTGATAAGCAATAGCTCCTGTTGGTAGAATTAACGAAGCCGCAATAATAGCTGATACCATGTTTTTCTTGATAAACCTGTTAACTCTTCCACCTTTTTCGAGGCGTGCTTTTCTTACTCCCATTTTTGATCGTTCGTGCAGTGTTGGTGGAATGACAATTTTGTTTATCTCCTGCTTGATATTACTCACACGTATCAGCCTCCCTCATGTGCTTTCGAAGTTTCCCTAACGCACGGTACAAGATCGTTTTTGCAGTGCCTAAAGGTATTTCTACTATCTCTGCAATTTCTTTGAAGGAATATCCTTCATAGAATCTCAAGGTAACGACGCTTTTTTCTTCTTCACTTAATTTCTCCAATAGCTCATGAAGAGTGATGCTAAGGAGCGTATCCTGGTCTTCCAATCCGATTATTTCCTCATATTCCGGTTTAAGTTGAACTACTTTTTTATTTTTTTTCAATATATTTAATGCAGTAGTGATCGCAATTTTAATTAACCAGGTTTTAAAATACGCAGGATTTTTTAACGTTTCAATATTCTTAAAAGCACGGTATGCGACCTCTTGCACGACATCTAACGCATCATTTTCATTTTTCACATACACATAGGCCATTCTGTAAATATCCTCTTCATATTGTTTGAAAAGTTTTAAAAACGCCTTATCATCGCCTTTTTGAGCTTTCTTTACTAATCGATCGATGTTCTTCACCCCTTATTATCTTCTTTCAATAATTAGACAACTGAAAAGACGAATTGGCTTTTATTTTTTTATAGAGAACTGTGAATTGCTGTAAATCATTAAACTAACGCTCTATTCCAGTATTATACATTACATTCCATAAGTCTTGGTCTTTGTGTCAGATAAGCTCTTCCCTAGTCAAAAACCAAACAACTGGTTACACTAAAAGAGAATAATGTTGAAGAGGAGAGTACATAATGAAAGCACTTGTATTTGAAAAGTTCGGCGGACCGGATGTCCTCCACTATCAGGAGATTGATTCCCCCCAATTGGGCCCGGATGAAATGTTAGTGGAAATGAAGGCAATCGGACTGAATTTCGCCGATGTATATAGAAGAAAAGGGAATTATCACTTAGCAGGAGAGCCACCGTACATTTGTGGATACGAAGGAGCAGGCGTGGTCAAAGAGATTGGAGCCAACGTGCAAGGAATGGCTGTTGGGGACCGCATCGCTTTTGCCGATGTACCATATGCGAATGCGGAACTTGTGGCCGTGCCAAAGGATAAAGCCATCCCATTGCCAGATGAAATATCGTATGAAACGGCTGCATCCCTTTTGTTACAAGGACTTACAGCTCATTACCTAACGAAAGACAGCTATAGTATCAAGAGCGGGGATACTGTTTTAATCCATGCAGCTGCAGGCGGAGTCGGTCAGCTGCTTGTCCAGATCATCAAGATATTGGGCGGTACAGTCATCGGGTTAACGTCTACGGAAGAAAAAAGACAGGCAGCGCTGGCTGTTGGAGCGGATCATATGTTTTTATACAGTGAAGACTGGAAACAGAGACTGCAGGATGTGACAAATGGTAACGGCGTGGATGTGGTATATGAATCAGTCGGTTCGACTCTGATGGACAGCTTCGAATCAACTCGCATCGGTGGGACTGTCGTCTTCTTTGGTATGGCAGGAGGCGATCCTGTTTCGGTTGATCCACGGATGCTGATGGACACGTCGAAAACCCTGACTGGCGGGGATTTATGGAATGTATTGACGTCTCTTGAAGAACGGGTAAACCGTTCCCACGAATTGTTCGGATGGATACAGGAAGGGAAATTGAAGGTTTCTGAACCAACGGTCTTTCCTTTAAGCGAGGGCGCAAAAGCTCATGAGTATTTAGAGAGCAGGAAAAGCACAGGGAAGATTTTATTGATCCCTTAAATAAATTGAAAGAGACCCTTTCCAACTCGGTGGCTAACCCCAAAAGTTAGAGTTTTGTTATGCAGCTGATTGGATGGACTGAGTTCGGTATTCGACTGGACTTAGTCCATCCAATTTTTCTTTTGAACGTTCATGATT
>NZ_JBANLY010000040.1:0-14367 GCF_037046045.1 Rossellomorea sp. LJF3
AGATCCTCCTTAGTTATGAGCGATTGGTTAGCACCTGCATCATAACGGAGGGTCTTTTTTTATGCAATAGATGAATTCTCATCTCACAGGAATAGCTCCTGCGGGAAACGCTGGACAGGTGAGACCCCGCAGGCCCAGCCGAGGAGGCTCACCGCCAGCCCCGCGGAAAGCGAGCACCTGGAACGGAAATCAACCACTACTCGCTCATTAAAACGGTGTTACAACCCCATTCTATTAAGCACCAAACCCAATAATCATACCCATTTCCCCTCAAATTTGCTAAAATTGACTTTTATCACTAAAAAATCAGAAATTAATAGTCAAAAAATGTCGTTAACATGGTATCATTATAGCAATGACAAATTATTAATGAAACATTCACATTCATATAGATGTCTACTGAATAGTTGAACAGGGGGCTTAAGATGCAATACGTCATCGCTGGAATAATACTTATCTTAATCGTATTCCTAATCGGATTTATCTCTAGAAAGAAATATTACGCCGAAATCGATCGGTATGAAGCCTGGAAAATCGATATCATGAACAAACCGGTTTCAGACGAACTTTCCAGAGTGAAGCAACTGAATATGACAGGTCAGACGGAAGAATTGTTTGACGGCTGGAGACAGGGTTGGGATGAGATTGTTGCTGTGCAGCTTCCTGATGTTGAAGAACTACTATTCGATGCAGAAGAGTACACCGATAAATTTCGCTTTAATAAAACCAAAGAGGTCCTGTCAAGAATCGATCAGGTTCTCACCGATACCGAAAAGAAGATCGAACAGATCCTGACCGAATTAAATGAACTGGTCGGCAGTGAAGAGAAGAACCGCGAAGAAATCCAGGCTCTTCAAGAAGAATTCCGAAACAGCAAGAAGCAATTGCTCGCTTATCGTCATACATACGGTCAAACGGCAAAGCATATGGAAGCGGTCCTTGATAAGCTTTCTGAACAAATCAATCAGTTCAATGAGCTGACGGAGCAGGGGAACTATCTGGATGCAAGGGAGATCCTGCTCAGCCTTGCAGAGGAAATGAAAATGGTTGCCTACAAAATGGAGACGGTACCGAAACTGATCACCGACTTTGAGAACGTATTACCGTCCCAACTGTCCGAGCTTGAAGCAGGATACATCGAGATGAAGGATCAGGGCTACACCCTTGATCATATTGAAGTGGACAAGGAAGTGGCCTCGTTGAAGGAAACCCTTCAACACTTTAATAAAAATCTTGAGGAGCTTCATGTTGAAGAAGTGGAAGAAGGCATACAGGAAATAAAAGTAAAGGTCGAAAGCCTTTACGATTTGCTGGAAAAAGAGGTCCATGCCAAACATTTTGTAGAGCAGTATAGAGACCAAACGACGGAAGGGCTCATCAAGGCAAAAGAAGACAATGATGACATTCAATCGGAAGTAAGCATCGTGAAACAAGGCTATCATCTTCATGATGCGGACCTTAGTACCCCGAACGAGATTGATAAGAAGATCATCCAGCTCTCAAAACGACATGAAATGCTGATGCATAAGGAAGAAACGAATGCGACGGCTTTCTCGAATTTAAGTGATGAGCTGAAAGACATCAGAAGTGGACTGGAAGAACTGAATCAACAGCAAAGTGAGTTCTCCGTTTATCTGCAGAACCTCCGTAAAGATGAATTGGCTACAAGGGAAAAAATCCAGGAGCTTAAGAAAAAGGTGGCTGAAGCAAGCCGGATGATTTCGAAAAGCAATGTACCGGGATTACCGGCCGATTACAAGGATCTTCTTGATGAAGTCCATCGTAAAATCGAACAAGTGAATGCGAGCTTAACGGAAAAACCTTTAAACATGAAGTTCATCCAGGAAACATTATTGGGTGCCGAGGATACGGTCGACCACTTCTATACGAAAACGGGAGATCTGATCGAGAATGTTCTCCTATCCGAGAAAATCATTCAGTACGGAAATCGCTACCGGAGCAAATATAGCTCGGTGCGGGAAGGTCTACAGACGGCAGAACAAGCCTTTCGTCAATATGATTACCGCAGAGCGTTGGAAGAAGCGGCCACAACCATCGAGAAGGTGGAGCCGGGCGCATTGAAGAAAATCGAGAAGATGATGGATCTTGAAGAAAGATCATAAATAAAAGGACTGATGTAGACGCTTCAATCTACATCAGTCCTTTTTTATGAGACGATTGAGCTTAACTGGCTTCAATCGTCCGTTTGGTTTGTCCTGCGAGTACGGCAATGACGAATCCGATGATGGCACCGATCATAGCCGGAACTATCCAGCCGATTCCTTGAGTATAGAACGGAAGGAATTCAAGAGATTGGCTGATGGCCGTCACGTCAACGCCAGCGGTCTTGATGCCATCGATCAGACTGATCAGACCCGTTGGAATCAATGCCCCTACATAAACAAGGGAGTAACCGTTAAATCCATTATGCATGAATGATAGAAGAATCAGTACGATCGCCAATGGATAAATGAATATTAGAAC
Organism: Rossellomorea sp. LJF3; assembly: GCF_037046045.1. Classification (NCBI taxonomy): domain Bacteria; kingdom Bacillati; phylum Bacillota; class Bacilli; order Caryophanales; family Bacillaceae; genus Rossellomorea; species Rossellomorea sp. LJF3. The sequence goes on from NZ_JBANLY010000040.1 coordinate 2,485, forward strand.
AGGTAAAGAGACGGCAATCAACTGAGTCAATCCGATATTGGCGATGATCATGCTGAATAGAGAAATGATGATCACCAATTTAGGATATGATACAGGCAGGATTTTCGCGAAAAATTGTGAGCATGCCGACACAAGTCCGACTGATGTCGTAATGCATGCAAACGTAATCGCAAGTCCCAGGATGACCGTCCCCATAGAGCCGAATAAATGGCTCGCTGCAGCTGAAAGGATCGCTCCACCGTTTGCCTGCACGCCGATGGAATCCGTACTGCTCGCACCGATATAGCTTAACGATAAATACACAAGGGCAAGTCCTGCGGCCGCAATGAATCCGGCAATGATCGTGATGCGTGTCAGGCTGGACTTATTGGTGATACCACGGTCTTTAATGGTATTGATGACGACGATCCCGAACACTAAAGCAGCGATCGTATCCATGGTCAGGTATCCCTCGATGAATCCTTTGAATAATGGTCCATCCTGATAGGCTTCATGTGGAGTGCCGAAGTCTCCCATCGGACTGATGATGCTTTTGACCACTAGAATCGTCAGGATGATAATGAGGGAAGGAGTCAAAATCTTCCCGATACGGTCAACAAGCTTTGACGGATTCATCGCAAGCCATGCCGTCAACCCAAAGAAGATGATCGTATAAATCAGTAAAGAAACTCCGTATTTCGCTGTATCTTCAGGCAGGAATGGGATGACCCCGATTTCATAGGCGACGGTTCCGGTCCGTGGTATTCCGAAGAACGGCCCGATCGCCAGGTACATAACAATCGTAAAGATAAGTCCGAATAATGGATGTACGCGGTTTGCAAGTGTCTGAAGATCCCCTCCGGATTTCGCAATGGCGATGACACCGAGCAGTGGAAGCCCCACTCCCGTAATAAGAAAGCCGATGATACCGGTCCAGACATGTTCTCCGGCCTGCTGCCCCAGGAATGGCGGGAAGATCATATTTCCTGCTCCAAGAAAAAGAGCGAAGAGCATTAATCCAATCGTCAAGATCTGACTGAATGATAGCGCTTTCTCGTTCATATATACCCCTCCGTTTGTAATCGTTATCATAAGCAAAAAATATCTTATCATAAGTTTGTAGAAAAATGTCGAAAAACTAAATAGTCTTACAATTTAGTATATTTAAATAACTTCTGCGCTTGCTACCTTTTAGATTCTCGCAAAAATTCTGTCATTTTTCAATAATAATTTTTGGAAAATGAAAAAATATTTGTGAATGATGTGACAAATCGTTTTCCTACTATAATAAATTCTTGCGCCAAAATGAATTTCATTTGGGATGGGCAGGATTTATGGTAAGATTAATGATTGAATATAATAGCGTCATGTAAAAGAAGGTGTAAACTTGATCTATTTTGATAATAGTGCGACAACCAAGCCATATAAGGAAGTGCTGGACACATTCCTGAAAGTAAATGAAAGCTATTATGCCAATCCATCGTCCATCCATTCGTTCGGTGGTCAGGTGGAAAAGTTAGTTCAACAATCCAGGGAGCAGATCGCTTCCCTATTAGGGATAAAGACAAAAGAGGTATTCTTCACCTCTGGCGGGACTGAATCCAATAATCTGGCGATAAAAGGAACCGCTCTGCGATACGGTCACAGAGGGAAGCACATCATTACGACCAGAATGGAGCATCCTTCCGTCATCAATGCCTTTAAGCAGTTAGAATCGTTTGGCTACACAGCGACGTATCTCGATGTGGATCCAGAAGGCAAGGTCCGTCCCTCAGAATTGAAAGAGGCGATCCAGGATGACACGATCCTTGTTTCGGTGATGCAGGTGAATAATGAAATCGGGAGCGTTCAGCCCATCAGGGAGATCGCTGAGATCCTGAAAGATTATCCCAAGATAGTCTTTCATGTCGATGCCGTACAGGCATGTGGCAAGGTCCCCCTTATTCTCGACGAAAAGCTCATCGATTTATGCAGCCTATCCGCTCATAAAATCCATGGCATCAAAGGAACCGGCATGCTGTATGTGAGGGACGGACTTGAGATTTCGCCTATCCTCTCAGGCGGCGAGCAGGAAGGGAACCTTAGAAGCGGAACGGAAAACACCGGCGGGATCGTATCCTTCGCGAAGGCACTCCGAATGCATATGGAAGAAAGTAAACAGAAGTTGGTTATAATGGAAGAAAATCAACAATTCCTCAGGGGAGAGCTGGAGAAAATCGAAGGTGTGACGGTTCACACACCGGCACGGGATCACGCCCCGCATATCCTGAATTTTTCAGTGGCGGATTTTAAAGGGGAAGTACTCATTCACGCCCTCGATCGGCATGAAGTGTATGTATCGACGACAAGCGCTTGTTCATCAAAGCAAAGCAAGCCCAGTCAGACCCTCTTATCCATGGGAGTACCGGACAACCTTGCAGGCAATTCGATCCGGATCAGCCTGTCCTTTCATAATACGATGAAGGAATGCAAAGAATTTATTATTTTACTAAAAAAAGAAATTCAATACTTACAACATACAATGAGGAGATCAAGATGAAATATAATCGCATACTCGTACGATACGGTGAAATTTCAACCAAAGGAAGAAACCGCAAGATGTTCACAGCCAAGCTCCGTGAAAATATTTTGCACACGCTGAAGGATTTCCCGACGATTTCCGTTGCAGCGAGCCGGGATCGCCTCCACATTCAATTGGGTGACGAAAACGCAGAGGAAATCATTCCGAGACTTGAAAAGATCTTCGGGATCCAATCATTCAGTCCTGTCGTCAAAGTTCCTCAAAATATGGAGGAAATCATGAAAGCGGGGCTTGCTCTTGTCCAAAAGAGCTTTTCCCCCGGCAAAACCTTTAAGGTGGCTGCCAGAAGAGCGGATAAAAAGTTTGAACTCGACACGAATGAATTAAATTATGAAGTAGGGTCCTATATCCTCCGCAATATGGACGGATTAAAGGTGGATGTAAAGAATCCCGACATTCAACTGAATGTGGAAGTGAGAAAAGAAGCCGTCTATCTCTCTTCTGAAATTTATCAAGGATCTACCGGAATGCCGGTAGGGGCCAGCGGGAAGGCGATGCTGATGCTTTCAGGCGGGATCGACAGCCCTGTCGCCGGTTATCTGACGATGAAAAGAGGAGTGGAGATCGAAGCCGTCCATTTTCACAGCCCTCCGTTTACAAGTGAACGGGCGAAGCAAAAGGTGATCGACCTTTCACAGAAGCTCTCTGCCTTCAGCGGAAAAGTGAAACTGCATATCGTCCCATTTACGAAAGTGCAGCAAACGATTCATGATCAGGTTCCTGAAAACTACACGATGACGTCGACGAGAAGGATGATGCTAAGGATCGCGGATCAAATCCGTGAGAAGAATGAAGGACTGGCACTCATTACCGGAGAAAGCCTCGGCCAGGTGGCGAGTCAGACGCTTGAGAGCATGCAGGCGATTAACGACGTCACGAACACACCGGTGTTAAGACCACTCATCGCCATGGACAAGCTTGAAATCATCGATATCGCCCAAAAAATCGATACCCATGACATTTCCATTCTTCCTTACGAAGACTGCTGTACGATTTTCACACCGCCTGCACCGAAAACAAGACCTAAAAAAGAAAAAGTGGAGTATTATGAAAGCTTCGTTGATTTCGAAACCCTCCTTACAGAAGCCGTGGACGGTACAGAAACGATGACAATCGACGGTTCTACAGGCTCGAATGTAGAAAAAACCTTTGACGAATTACTCTAAAAATTTAGGATAATTTACCAAAGAAAATAACTGTATGAAGCCATGTGTTTTGACACAATCTATATTCAACAAGGAGGTGAAAACACATGGCAAACAACAGTTCAAATCAACTAGTAGCTCCAGGAGCTCAACAAGCAATCGACCAAATGAAATACGAAATCGCTTCTGAATTCGGAGTTCAACTTGGTCCAGATGCAACAGCACGCGCTAACGGTTCTGTAGGTGGTGAAATCACTAAACGTTTAGTTCAAATGGCTGAACAACAAATCGGTGGCGGATATTCAAAATAATTAAATACAATGGCTACAAGGAGCGGGTTTCCCCGCTCCTTTTCTATTTGTATAAAAAAGCAGGCTATTTTTCGTTTTTTCAATCTAAAGACGATCAAATCGTATAAAATTTTTTGTATCACTTTTTACACCGCTGTTGATTTTCGTGCAAGACTTCGCTTTCCTCGGGCGGAAGGCAAGCCTCCTCGTCGCTCGCTCCTGCGGGGTCTCACCTATTCCGCTTTTCCCGTAGGAGTCTTCGTCTTGCACTCCAATCAACAGCTAGAGCCGGCTAAATACACTTCTACCCTTTTACAAAAACAACAAAAATCCGAACGATGATCATTCGGATTTTGTTTTGAATAAACCAGTGCCTTTAATTGCTTTGTTCTCTTGGCATAATAATTGTTAAAAATTCTGATGTTTATCCTTTATGAATTATAAAACCAATGTTGATTGGAGCGGAAGGTGCTCGACTCCTGCGGGAAACGCTGGACAGGTGAGACCCCGGAGGCGCAGCCGAGGAGGCTCACCGCCAGCCCCGCGGAAAGCGAGCACCTGGAGCGGAAATCAACCACTACTCGCTTCTTAAATGATTTAATTATGTTTGTCGAATAACCTCACATATTGACGATGATAGAATGTAACCAAATAATTTAAAAAATTTAAATTATTTTGTATAATAGAGAAGAATCGACAAACAAGGGGGAGTCATAAGTGAAGAGGGAAGAATTGATCGCACCGGAAAAGTACAATTTGGTGGAAGAAGTGGAGAAGTTTGCAAGTGATGGAGAGAAGCTTGCCATCAAGTGGGAAAATGAAGAAGGTAAAAAAGAAGACATTACATACAAACAATTATTGAAAAATGTAAATAAAATTGGAAACGTTTTCTTAGGGGAGGGCCTTGAAAAAGGGGACGTCATCCTTGTCATGGTTCCCCGCTTAATTGAGGCATATGCTGTTTATCTTGCTGCACTGAAATCCGGGCTTGTCGTGATTCCAAGCTCTGAGATGCTTCGGACAAAGGATCTCGAATACCGGATCGATCACGGGGATGTGAAAGGGATTGTAGCGTATTCTCCGTTCGTCGAGCAGTTTGAAAACGTAAGGGGCATGGAAAATCTCAAGAAGTTCGTAGTAGGGGAAAAGCAGGACGGCTGGCTTGCCATTGAAGAAGAAATGAAATCGGTCTCAGAAGATCTGCCATTCGCTGATACAAAACGGGACGATATGGCCTTCCTTTCATACACGTCAGGGACGACGGGGAATCCGAAAGGGGTTGTCCACACGCATGGATGGGCATACGCTCACCTGAAAACAGCGGCTCGTGAATGGTTGTGCATCGAAGAAGGGGATACGGTTTGGGCGACGGCAGGTCCAGGCTGGCAAAAGTGGATCTGGAGTCCGTTCCTGTCTGTCCTCGGTTCAGGTGCCACAGGTCTTGTGTACCAAGGGAAATTCGACCCGAACAAATATCTTCAGATGCTTGAGGATAACCATGTCAACGTCCTATGCTGTACGCCTACAGAGTATCGCCTGATGGCCAAAGTGGATAATCTGGGAACCTATAAGCTCGATCATCTGCACAGCGCTGTGTCGGCAGGGGAGCCGTTGAACAGGGAAGTCATCGATGCCTTCAAGAGACACTTTGAAATTGAAGTCCGTGACGGCTACGGTCAAACGGAGAACACCCTCCTTATCGGAATCATGAAAGGGATGGAACTGAAACCGGGCTCCATGGGGAAACCGACCCCTGGGAATCGGGTCGAAATCATCAATGATGAAGGCTACCCTTGTGAAGTAGGCGAAGTGGGAGATATCGCGGTTCACGTAGAAACGCCTGCCCTGTTCAAAAATTATTACAAGGATCCCGAACGGACGGCCATGCAGTTCAGGGGAGATTACTATATTACGGGAGATAAAGCGAAGAAGGATGAAGACGGCTACTTCTGGTTTGAAGGCCGAGGGGACGATATCATCATCAGCTCAGGCTACACGATCGGACCTTTCGAAGTGGAAGATGCCCTCGTGAAGCATCCATCGGTACAGGAATGTGCCGTCGTAGGAAGTCCCGATGAAGTAAGGGGACTGATCGTAAAGGCGTTTGTCGTCTTACGTGAAGGGGTGGATCAGGAGGATCAAGAGCTCATTCCTTCCCTTCAGCAGCATGTGAAAGACTTAACGGCCCCTTACAAATATCCGCGCAGGATTGAATTTGTGAAGGAACTGCCGAAAACAACTTCAGGAAAAATCAGAAGGATCGAATTGAGACAAAAAGAACTGAGTTCAGTGAAAAACTGACCACAGATAGGGAGCCTTTAAGGCTCTCTATTTTTTATGATTTTTTCATTTCAGAATCTTTCTATAATATGATACATTTGAGAAATAGACTTTTAGGAAAGAAGGAAATGCATCATGGGTACTTTATGGAGAAACGGCACCATCTATACAATGCAACACGAAGGACATCATGTGGAAGCGGTTTTTACAGAGAACGGCCTGATCAAAGGTCTGGGCACAGCGGAAGAATTAGAGCGGAAGTTCACGATTGATTCAGTGGTGGATCTAGAGAAGAAGATCATGTTCCCCGGATTTGTCGATAGTCACATGCATCTCATCGGTCACGGTGAGACGCTGATGAGGCTTGATCTTTCCAGTATGAACAGCAAGCGTGAAGTGCTGGATGCCATCAAGGAAAAAGCCCAAGGCGTTGAAGAAGGAAAATGGATCATCGGGGAAGGCTGGAATGAGAATCTTTGGAGTGATGCAGCGGTCCTGACCAAGCAGGAAATCGATGCAGTCGTTCCGAACCATCCCGTGCTTCTAAAACGGATCTGCCGGCACGCCATGGTGGTGAATTCACTTGCCTTCAAACATGCAGGCATCGACGAGAACACCCCAAATCCTGCAGGCGGCTTGATCGAACGGGATGATGAAGGCGGATTGAATGGTTTATTAAAGGATAAGGCACAGGATCTGATGGTCGATGCCCTTCCCGCCATTTCCTCCGAGTACCTCGTCGAAGCCCTGACCAAAGGGATCGAAAGCTGCTGGGAGCATGGATTGGTCGGTGGACATACGGAGGACCTGAGCTATTACGGGAATTTCAAGAAAACATACAATGCGTTCCTAGAGGCCATCAATGAAGGCAATAGGAAATTCAGGGCTCATCTTCTCGTCCATCATGAAGTGATTGAGGATTGGAAGGAAGATGGCCATCAGTTCCTGAGTGGAAATGAATTCATTGAGTTCGGAGCCATGAAAATTTTCGCCGATGGTGCATTGGGTGGCAGGACGGCACTGTTGAGCTATCCGTACGCCGATGATTCAAGTACGAATGGAGTCAGCATCCACACGAGCGAGCGACTTCTGGAGCTTGTGAAAAAGGCAAGGAAGTATGAACTGCCGATCGCCGTCCATACGATCGGGGATCAGGCATTTGAAAATGTTGTCGAAAGCATCCTCGAGGCACCGACCCTTCATGGTAGACGGGACCGGCTCATCCATGCCCAGATTCTCCGTAAAGAACTGATCGAGAAGATCAAAGGGCTGCCTCTGATCCTGGATATCCAACCAAGGTTTGTGGCATCGGATTTCCCCTGGGTCGTTGAACGACTCGGAAAAGAAAACATGAAGTACAACTATGCGTGGAAAACGCTCCTTGACGAAGGCATCCCGTGTGCAGGAGGCTCAGATGCCCCGATCGAACCGATCAATCCGCTTTGGGGAATCCATGCGGCGGTTACCCGCACGAATCCCCTGGACCCCGACCGGACCGTGTATCGTCCGGAAGAAAAACTGTCGATGTATGAAGCCATATCCCTTTTCACAAAGGGAAGCGCGTACGCCTGTCACCATGAGGAAGACCGAGGGGAGATCCGTGAAGGGTACACAGCAGACTTCACCGTCTTGGATATCGATCCATTCAACGTCGAAACAGACCAAATACTTGGCAAAGTCGTCGATATGACGATCGTCGACGAGACCATCGTCTATAAAAAAAATAAATAATCATTGCCCCCCAAACTTTTCACCGATATAATGGAGATATTTCGGAAATAGAAATAGTTTTGGGGGTGTTTTTTTATGAAGCAAGATCAAGCCGGGATCCTGTACACGGCATTTTCATACTTATTATGGGGGATTCTTCCGATCTATTGGAAATGGGTAAATCATGTGTCGGCGGATGAAATCCTAGCCAACCGCATCTTTTGGTCGTTCTGGTTCATGCTTCTATTCTTGTTCGTCAGCAAGCGTTGGAAGGAATTCACCAACTATCTGAAAACATCTCTCACTAAAAAGAAGCAGTTATTCGCTTTGCTGCTTGCTTCACTGTTGATCAGTACGAACTGGTTTATCTACATATGGGCCGTGAATACCAACCAGATGGTGGAAGCAAGCCTGGGTTACTATATCAATCCATTGGTCAGCGTGCTGCTTGGCGTATTCATCCTGAAGGAAAGCCTGTCGAAGGCACAGATCATTTCCTTTGGATTAGCCGCCATCGGGGTGCTGATCCTGACTCTTTCATACGGGGAATTTCCGTGGATCGCCATCGGTCTCGCGTTCTCATTCGGCCTATACGGATTAGCCAAAAAGCTCATCCAGGTGGAATCATCCATCGGCCTCACACTCGAAACGATGACCATCGCCCCGTTATCACTGATCTACCTTGGCTACATGTACCAGGAAGGAACCCTTTCCCTCTTTCACGTTTCAGCAGGGACGGACCTTCTACTGATGGGAGCCGGGGCAGCGACAGCGATCCCATTATTGTTTTTCTCAAAGGGTGCCCAGCAGATCCCGCTGTACATGGTCGGGTTTCTGCAATATATCGCCCCGACGATCACGTTGATACTCGGTATCTTCATGTATCATGAAGAGTTTTCTGTTACCCATCTTGTTTCGTTCATGTTCATCTGGCTTGCATTGACGGTCTTCACCGCATCGCGCGTGCAGTATGCCAGGAAGCGCCGACGTGATGCCAGATTATCTGCATGATGAAAAACGCTCCAGTCTTTTGACTGGAGCGTTTTTGTGTGGGATTTAGTTAGTATGGTAATACACCATTTTCAGAGCCCATTCAACCTACAAAAACGAACGCTTTACTTTTTCCCAGAACGAGTTATCCTTCAATTTTACCGTTTTAATGACTTTGTCACTGAGTTTGGCTTCGACTTTTTCCACGTGCTGAATGCTCAATGCCTCATTGTCCATTCCCATGGCAGGGTAGTCGTTTCCGTCCTGGACGATCTTCAGTACGAGTCGGCGCTGTCCGCTCACGATAAAGGAGGATCCGAGTGTACGGTAGCGGTTATTATTCAGGGAAGCCATTTCACTCACCTGGATGCAGGGGAGCATCGGATCGACAACGGCACCGTTGACGGATTTGTTATAAGCGGTACTTCCCGTCGGGGTGGCGAAGATCATGCCGTCGCCCCTGAATGTTTCGAAGTGTTTGTCGTCGATGAAGACGTCCATGACGAATGTCTTGATGATGCCGGAGCGGATGCTGAATTCATTCAGGCAGTGAAAAGATGTCTGATTGTCGACGGTCACTTCAATGGTCGGGTATTTACGTACTTCGATCTGCTCGGTTGTCATGGCTTCAATCATCTTGGATGTATCATCGATATGGAAGTCACAGTACATGCTTAACGTACCGCCGGTTGAAATTCCTGCATACAGGCAGTCCTCCCTGAAGCCGGTTTGACGGACGGCCTGGAGGAATGTTCCGTCTCCTCCGATGCTGACGATGATGTTCGCGTTCTTTGAAGATTCTACTATATTGAAATCATACCGCTTTGCCAGTTCATATAATTGATCAAGTTTGGCCTGCATTCCTTCTTGATGAAGGGCATAGAAAAAGATATTTCGACGGTTATTCATCGTATGTACCTCCCAGGATAAAAGATAATTTTTCCCATTTACATGAAATTTTGCTAGAATCTAACTTAGTGAATATTCTATCATGTTTCCACGTGAGAATGATATTCATATCCTTACATAAGATAGGGTAAACGAGGGAGGAATATACAGATGAATGCAAAAAGGTGGACGGCATTGGGAATCGCTGGCGCATTATTCTTTGTTTCGGTAATCGTCAACTTTGCGACCTCTGCTGTGACAAGCGATGTTAATCAAGCATTTGAAGACATGTTCGGAGGGACGGACAATCCATTCTCCGAGGAAATCATCGATGAAGGGAATGCGAATAAACGGATCGCGGTCCTGGAAGTGGAAGGTGTCATCCAGGATACGGGTGGTGCAAGTTCCTTATTCGAAAGCCCGGGCTATAACCACGAGCTCTTTATGGATAAGCTAGATGCCGTTGAAAAAGACAAATCTGTCAAAGGGATCATTTTAAAAGTGAATTCTCCAGGCGGCGGCGTAGTGGAGAGTGCACAGATCCACTCGAAGCTGGTTGAAATCATGGAGAAGACGAAGAAGCCGATTTATGTATCGATGGGCGGTACGGCGGCATCCGGCGGCTACTACATATCGGCTCCAGCCACGAAGATTTTTGCCAGCAAAGAAACGCTTACTGGTTCACTTGGAGTCATCATGCATAGCATCAACTACTCGGAACTGGCAGAGAAATACGGCGTCGATTTCGTCACGATTAAAAGTGGACCGTATAAGGACATTATGAGTCCAACACGTAAAATGACAGATGAAGAACGAAAGATCATTCAATCGATGATCGATAACTCTTATGAAGGCTTCGTGGATGTCATCGCCAAAGGCCGTGATATGTCTGAAGCGGAAGTGAAGAAAATCGCAGACGGACGTGTGTATGATGGGATCCAGGCGAAGGAAGTCAATCTGATTGATGAATTCGGCTATGTGGAAGATACGATTGCAGCGATGAAGAAAGATTATAAATTGAAAGATGCACAAGTATTTGAATACACGGCGGGCGATCCTTTCTCCGAATTCTTCAGTATGGGTGCAAAGAAAATGATGGGTCAGGATATGGAAGCGGCGGCACTGATGAAGCTTTTATCAAACCCGGGCTCTCCACGATTGATGTATCTCTATTCTGAATAAGGAAGGTGAATGAAGTGAGTGATCGCTATGAACATAATGAAACACGGGAGCATATCGAAGTCCAATCTTCTTCTCCTGACTTATCAAGGACCATCCCCCATGACGGCTATTACCTGGCGGGATTCTGGATTCGATTCTGGGCATATCTGGTGGATCTGATCGTCATCGGCAGCATCACGAGATTGATCGTGAACCCGATTTTTAAACTATTGGACATTTCCTTAGCCGACGGCTCGATGTTTGCCCCGATCTCGATTCTGACGAGTGTCGTGTTCTACGGGTATTTCGTTTTGATGACGAAATACTTCAGCCAGACGATCGGGAAGATGGTATTCGGCATCCGGGTCATCGAGTTGAAAGGCACGAAGCCATCATGGGGAACCATCCTGTTCAGGGAACTGATCGGCCGGTTCATCTCCACGACCATCTTTATTTTATATGTGGTGGTGGCGTTTACCCATAAGAAGCAGGGGATTCATGATTTGTTTGCAGATACGACTGTGGTACAGGAAAAGAAGAAGCTGGAATTTACTCCGGCTGTGTAAAAAGAGAGGCAAACCTGCTGATGGGCGGGTTTGTTTTTTTTTGTGTGAGGAAAAGAGATTTCCTTTTTATATAAAATTACGCAATTAGGGGGTGGAATGACGCAATAAACGAAATAATGACGCAATCACCCGGAAAATGACGCAATTAATCAAAAAACGACGCAATCACCACCCAAAACGACGCAATCACTTTACGACCCCCTAATTCCTTTGGACACTTTTGTACCTAAAACAGTACACTAGAACCATAAATACAGAGGGATTTTGGAGGGCTGTTCCATGTCAAAAAAGAT
>NZ_JBANLY010000041.1:0-13820 GCF_037046045.1 Rossellomorea sp. LJF3
GGACATGGCGAGGGCCATGTCCAGCCTAGAAACAGGAGAAAAATCTTTTAAAATATCAGAAAACCCCACCTTCGGTTAAAGTGAAGGTGGGGTTTGTCTACAGTCTGAAAGCTGCCTTTGTGGCAGCTTTTTATATTGGATCCGATTGTTGAATGCAAGAATAATTAATGAAATGTACGGTAGGTGAATAGGATAATAGAGAGGCTTATATCTTCATCACCTTATATCTTCACAAACGAAAAAAATGGAACCTGAGATAGTAATCACCTAGGGCTTTTGGAGATTATCAAACTGTATTCCAAAAGATAAGTGAGTCCGAAATAAAAAATTCATTCACAGCGTAATTCTATTTATTTCTCGGGAAAGCGCAGGAATAGACAGGATTCTTTTTATTTGTCGAAAAAAATAACGAAAACGACAAGCGTTTATCACCCTTATACCTTAGATGCGTATATTGTCTTTAGAATGGTGAGGTGAAATCTTTGGATCAACCAATGAGAATGAAAAACAACGGTCAAATCAGTATAGTATTGAACTCACAAAAAAGAAGTTCAGTACGTGAAACGGTAGATTCGGCTCCTCAGTCTCTCCCTCAAGAACATGTAGCGTTGAAAGAAATTGAAGAAGAACTTGGATCTCTTGTCGGAATGGAAGAAATGAAAAAAATGGTGAAAGAAATTTATGCATGGATATATGTGAATAAAAAACGGGAAGCCATGGGACTGAAGGCCGGAAAACAAGCTCTTCATATGATGTTTAAAGGTAATCCGGGAACTGGTAAAACGACGGTGGCTAGAATCATCGGAAAACTGTTCTTAAAGATGAACGTGCTTTCGAAAGGACACTTAATCGAGGCAGAGAGGGCTGACCTGGTGGGTGAATATATTGGTCATACGGCTCAGAAAACAAGGGATTTAGTGAAAAAAGCACTGGGAGGGATCCTCTTCATTGATGAGGCGTATTCACTGGGCAGAGGTGGAGAAAAGGATTTTGGAAAAGAGGCTATCGATACCCTTGTGAAACATATGGAAGATAGGCAGCATGACTTTATCTTAATCCTGGCAGGGTATTCAAGGGAAATGGAGCACTTCCTAACCTTGAATCCAGGATTGCAATCACGATTTCCCCTTGTGTTTCATTTCCCTGATTATTCTGTAGATCAGCTGATGGAAATCGGCAAAAGGATGCTGGATGAAAAGCAATACTTATTGAGTCATGATGCCGAAAGAAAGATCCGTGAACATTTAAGTGCAGCGAAAAACACATTATCTCCAATGGCGTTTTCCAATGGACGGTATGTTCGGAATGTACTTGAAAAATCGATACGATCTCAAGCGATGAGGCTGTTGTTGGAGAATTGCTACGATCGACATGATCTCTTAACCATCCGCAGCAATGACCTGGTCTTTACTAAAACGGCGTCCGATCACCATACTTAGTAAATCGAATAACAAAAAAATGCATTCACTTGTGAATGCATTTTTATTATTAAACATGAGCCCGTAAACTTCTATTGGGTAACCTCCATTTATATAGGTAGGAGAGTACCCGTAAAGCGGTCGTAATGACGAAAAGGGAGTATAGCTCTAACGCTGAATTGACTATACCAAGTCCGATCGCCGCTCCACATAAAACTGCCCATACCGCATAAATTTCCGATCTGAGGACTAAAGGTTTCCTGCCAGCCAGGAGGTCACGGATCATTCCACCACCACTACCGGTTAAAACGGCAGCCACGATGATCGCACTGATGGGGTGGTTCATTTCAGAAGCATATAAAGCTCCCTGAATTGCAAAAGCCGATAGACCGATCGCGTCAAAGAAATTCCCCCACTTCCTCCAATGTTTCAAAAGATTATTGGGGAACAGAAAGACCGCTGTAATGGAGAGAAGGGCAATTTGAAACAACATTCCCTGCTCCCATAAAGCAGAAACGGGTACACCGATCAGTAAATTCCGGATGGCGCCTCCCCCGAATGCAGTGACAATCCCTAATATATAAACACCGAGAATATCATATTCCTCTTCCATGGCAATGATAGCTCCTGAAATAGCAAAAGCAATGGTACCGATGATACTAAGTACTTCCCAAGTCATACACATTCCTCCTCACCCTATTACAATATGCTACATGCCATTATGTAGAATCTTGAAGTAGTGTTATGTCATAATCAAACATACTGATTTTAACACGTGTGTGCTTATTTGCAACCATTTTTCATTGCTTTTTACATAGAGTTTACGATGCGGATTTGATATGATGGGAAATAGAATGAAACGGAAAGAAAGAAGGTTGTTTTTTGAAGAATGAAAATCTAGAAAAAGTCATTCTGGTGGGATGTCAACTGGACGATGATGACCTGCGTTTTCAGTATAGTTTAACGGAACTTGAGGAGCTGACAGCAACAGCTCAAGGCCAAGTTGCTGCCACCCTGATTCAAAAACGTGACAAGATCCATCCCAGTACGTATATCGGAAAGGGTAAACTGGAGGAACTGGTCCTGTTGGAAGAACAGGTTGAAGCGGACATCATCATCTTTAATGATGAACTATCCCCCAGTCAGATTCGGAATTTATCAAAGGAACTAAACAGCAGGGTGATTGACCGTACACAACTGATATTGGACATTTTTGCACAGCGGGCCCGCTCAAGAGAAGGGAAATTACAAGTAGAACTTGCCCAGCTTCAGTACTTGCTGCCGAGACTCATCGGTCAGGGGGCGTCCCTCTCAAGGCTGGGCGGCGGGATAGGCACCAGGGGGCCAGGTGAAACGAAACTCGAGAGTGATCGTCGGCACATCCATAAGAGGATTGACGATATTAAAAAGCAATTACAAACCATCGTTGATCATAGAGAAAGGTACCGCGGGAGAAGGAAGCGGAACAAAGCTTTTCAGATAGCACTCGTCGGATACACTAACGCTGGAAAATCAACGTTGTTCAATCGAATTTCAATGGCTGATTCGTATGAAGAAAATCAGTTATTTGCGACTTTGGATCCGATGACGAGGAAAATGCCTTTGCCCAGTGGATATGCCACGTTACTGACAGATACCGTAGGGTTCATTCAAGATTTACCGACTTCGCTGGTTGCGGCGTTTCGATCTACCCTTGAAGAAGTAAAGGAGGCAGACCTCCTTCTTCATATCGTGGATAGTTCAAATCCTGACTACAGTCAACACGAAAAGACTGTGCAATCCTTATTAGAAGATCTGGAAATGGATGGACTGCAGCAGCTCACGGTATACAACAAGCGGGATGAGATGGATCCCGAATTTGTTCCCGACAGCAAATCAGACACCATCCTCATAAGTGCCTTGAACGAAGAGGACAGAGGGAAGCTAATGATTAAGATAGAAGAAATCGTAAAGAATCAAATGCAACCTTATCACGTATTTGTCCCTGTGAATGAAGGGAAGGTACTAGCCCAATTAAAGAGTGAAACCATCTTGAGAAAATTGGAATTCCGAGAAGCGAGTCAAGTTTATGAAATGACCGGATTTCACCTTGAAGATCATCCGATTGCAGGAAGCATCAAGAAATTTCAAAAGTAGAAGGGAAACAACAACGAATGTTTGAACAATTAGTAAACGGAACGGCATTACAGTCACTTGTGACGAAAGTGGAAGCAGATATCAAAGACATACACAAAAAAATCGATGAACGCTCTGAAAGCAACCAGTTCAACGTATTAAGAGCGTTTCAGAAGCACCGGGTAAGTGATTCTCACTTCATCCCGTCCACAGGCTATGGCTATGACGATGCAGGAAGGGACACCTTGGAAAGTATATACGCAGATGTATTTGGAGGAGAATCAGGACTTGTACGGCCACAGATCATTTCTGGTACCCATGCGATCTCCATCGCTTTGTTTGGTATACTCCGGCCGGGAGATGAACTGGTGTACATAACAGGGAAACCTTATGATACATTGGAAGAAATTGTAGGAAGCCGGGGAAAGGGTACAGGTTCACTGAAAGACTTCCATATCGACTATCAGAGCGTTGATTTAGATGAGTCTGGAAAAGTCGATTTCGAAAAGGTGGCACGGACCATTTCAACAAGGACAAAAATGGTTGGGATCCAGCGATCAAAAGGTTATGCCAACCGCCCATCCTTTACAATTGAAGAAATAAAGGTAATGATTGATTTCATTAAAGAGATTGACCCTGGAATTGTAGTATTTGTAGATAACTGCTACGGGGAATTTGTCGAAGTGAAAGAACCTTGTCACGTCGGGGCAGATCTAATGGCCGGCTCCCTTATTAAAAATCCTGGGGGTGGCCTTGCGAAAACAGGGGGATATATCGTCGGAAAGAAAGAATATGTAGAAGCCTGTTCCTTCCGTATGACCTCGCCGGGTATCGGGGCGGAGGCAGGGGCATCTCTCTACAGCCTTCAAGAAATGTATCAAGGATTCTTTTTGGCGCCTCACGTAGTGGCGCAATCATTGAAAGGGGCGGTCTTCACTTCTGCTCTACTGACCGAGATCGGAATGAACACGGACCCTTCACCTCATGCCAGGCGCACGGACTTAATACAATCGGTGCAATTTGATGACAGAGAAAAGATGATCTCTTTCTGCCAGGCAATCCAAGCAGCCTCACCGATCAATTCTCATTTCACGCCGTATCCGAACTATATGCCGGGTTATGAGGATGATGTCATCATGGCCGCAGGAACGTTCATTCAGGGAGCAAGCATTGAATTATCCGCCGATGGACCTATAAGACCACCTTATGTAGCTTATGTTCAAGGCGGGTTGACATACGCCCATGTAAAAATAGCCGTTTGCTCTGCGGTGGACAACTTAATTGAAAAAGGTTTAATCACCATATAAAAAGGATATTAAAGTAGTAATTGGATAGTCTAAAATGGACTATCCAATTCTTTTGATTACTTATGTAAGAAAAACTCACATTTGATTGACAGAACTCCTGACATTACATATAATGAACTCAAGAAGGAAAACAAAAGGAGGAATCAAGATGAGCGGGAGTGAAATTCGTCGAACGATGGCATTATTTCCAATCAGTATTGTCATGCAGCTCACGGACTTAACGGCTCGTCAGATTCGATACTACGAAGAGCATCAACTGATAAACCCGGCACGAACCGAGGGGAATCGTCGGCTCTTTTCCTTGAATGACATTGATAAGTTATTAGAAGTAAAGGATCTGTTAGATCAAGGTATCAACATGGCAGGGATTAAGAAGATTTTTTCTGTGTCCGGTCATAATGAAAGCAAAGTCGTATCTGTCGTAAGTAATGAAAAGGAAGAAAAAGCAAGACAGGATCTATCTGACGACGAGCTGCGTAAATTACTTCGCAATGAATTGATCCATTCAGGTCGGTTCAATCGATCTTCTCTTCGTCAAGGAGATATGTCCCGCTTCTTTCATTAAATAAACCCTTTAATAAACTTGAGGAGGAATTACGTAAATGGCAAAGTATACTAAGGAAGATGTTGCAAGATTAGCGAATGAAGAAGGAGTTAAGTTCATTCGACTACAATTCACCGACATTTTAGGGACGATCAAGAACGTAGAAATCCCTCTAAGTCAGCTTGAAAAAGCATTAGATAACAAAATGATGTTTGATGGTTCTTCCATTGAAGGATTCGTCCGTATCGAAGAATCAGACATGTACCTTTTCCCTGATTTGGACACATGGTTAGTTTTCCCATGGACAGCTGAAAAAGGTAAGGTAGCCCGTCTGATTTGTGATATTTACAATCCGGATGGCACTCCGTTCGAGGGAGATCCCCGTAATAACCTAAAACGCATTTTAGCTGAAATGGAGGAACTTGGGTTCACTGACTTCAATCTCGGGCCAGAGCCGGAATTCTTCCTCTTTAAATTAGATGTAAATGGCGAACCAACGTTAGAATTAAATGATAACGGTGGCTATTTTGACCTGGCCCCTACGGATTTAGGGGAGAACTGCCGTCGTGATATCGCTTTGGAACTTGAAGAAATGGGCTTTGAAATCGAAGCATCTCACCATGAAGTGGCTCCCGGTCAACATGAGATCGATTTCAAATATGCAAATGCATTAAAAGCCTGCGATGATATTCAGACATTCAAACTGGTAGTTAAAACGATTGCCCGTAAACACGGTTTGCACGCTACATTCATGCCGAAACCATTATTCGGTGTAAATGGTTCAGGAATGCACTGTAATATGTCCCTATTCAAAAATGGAGTTAACTCTTTCTTTGATGAAAAAGGTGACTTGCAACTAAGTGATACTGCCCGTCAATTCCTGGCTGGTATCATTAAGCACGCCACTGCATTTACAGCGATTACAAACCCGACTGTAAATTCATATAAACGCTTAGTTCCAGGATACGAAGCACCTTGCTATGTTGCCTGGTCTGCGCGTAACCGCAGCCCGCTAATCCGTATCCCGGCTTCCCGTGGCTTGAGCACACGAGTTGAAGTCCGCAGTGTCGACCCTGCGGCAAACCCTTACCTTGCAATGGCTGTATTACTTGCGGCAGGATTAGATGGAATCAAGAATAACCTACCGGCTCCTAAGCCAATTGACCGCAACATCTATGTAATGGATAAAAAAGAGCGTGAAGAAGCAGGCATCGTGGATCTTCCTGCAACACTACATGCAGCTCTTGAAACATTAAAAACAAATGAAGTAATTGTTAAGTCCCTTGGCGAACACATATTCGAACATTTCGTGGAAGCGAAAGAAATCGAATGGGATATGTTCCGTACACAAGTACATCCTTGGGAGCGTGAACAGTACATTCAAATGTATTAATTACCAGGAACCCTCAACGATATATCGTTGAGGGTTTTTTGCAAGAAGTTCAGGCTGAGATGGGATCAGGGAAAAAAACGATATGAAAAAAGCCTGTGGATGGAATGTTTCGGCTTCCAACCTCAGGCTTTTTTTATTATTATGATAACCGGCTGTTATTGGCATCCGGAAATGTCCTAGCATACCGGATGCCTTTTTTAATGAACTTGACGATACACTCCAACCACTTTACCTAAAATGGAGACGTTTCGCAAAATGATTGGTTCCATTGTTGAGTTCTCTGGCTGCAGACGTACATAATCCTTTTCTTTAAAGAAACGTTTTACCGTTGCTTCATCTTCATCGGTCATGGCAACGACGATATCTCCGTTGTTCGCTGTCTGCTGCTGGCGAACAATGACAAAATCCCCATCTAATATTCCGGCTTCGACCATACTGTTACCCATGATTTCAAGCATAAAAACCTGCTCATCCGAAGGGGCCATCCGCTCGGGCAAAGGGAAAAATTCTTCCACATTTTCAACAGCCGTAATCGGTTGACCTGCTGTTACTTTACCGATTAAAGGAACGTTGACTACACGTTGTCGCGGAATCGTATCTTCTTCAAGGTCCAGGATTTCAATCGCTCTCGGTTTAGTCGGATCACGACGGATCAGACCTTTACTTTCAAGCCTCGCTAAATGTCCGTGTACGGTCGAACTGGAAGCAAGACCGACGGCTTCCCCGATTTCACGTACGGAAGGGGGATACCCTTTTTCTCTGACTGCGACTTTAATATATTGTAGTATGTCCTGCTGTCTCTTCGACAATTTTGTCATATTCACGCACCTCTATTATAGATCTTATGTTCCCATTATAGCATGTCACCACTATTGATACAAACATAAGTTCGAATTTTGTTGACACCAAACGAGTGTTCGTATTACAATAAAAATAACAAAACAGAACAAACATTCGTATGGGGGTAATTTTATGTTTACACATATTTGGGATCGATTCTCTTACATTATTATATTATTTGTTTTAGTCCTTTCAGCAGCTTGCTACTTATTAATCAATATGACAAATCAACCTTCCTACCAAAGTATCACAGTAGAGGAGGGCGATACTCTTTGGACTATTGCCAAACAGTATAATGAAGAATATTCTATGACAGTGGAAGAATTTATCGCCTGGGTTGGGGAAGAAAACGATTTGAACTCTTTTGCCATCAAACCTGGTGAATCACTTGTGTTGCCTATTGAAAATCCAACAATATCAACCCAATCAGATTTCGAACTGGTCATGAACGAAGAATAGAGGGATAGAAGATGAAAGCAGTCATTTATTGCAGGGTAAGTACCAAGAAAAATACACAGGAAACTTCTTTGGAACGGCAGGAAGAAGAACTGATTAAATTGGCACATGAACATCATTATGAAGTAACTGCGGTCATCAGGGATCAGGCGAGCGGCTTTGAGTTGGACCGTCCAGGTGTTTTGGAACTTTTGGACCTGGTCAGGGATAAATCAATTGAGGCTGTGCTTATCCAGGACGAAACAAGAATCGGCAGGGGAAATGCCAAGATCGCCCTTATTCACTGTCTGTTAAAAGAGGAAGTGAAAATCATCAGCCAGACCCATAGTGGAGAATTACATTTATCCGAATCCGATTCTATGGTCATCAACATTGTCAGTATGGTGGAGGAATATCAACGCAAACTTCATAACCTTAAAATTAAGCGGGGCATGAAGCGGGCTGTGGAAAATGGCTTTCAACCTCATAAAAATTTAAAAAACAAAGGAAATGTAGAAGGAAGGGAGCGTATTGAAGTGCCGGTCGAGGAAATTGTACGATTAAGGAAAAATGAATTAACCTTCGCTGAGATTGCTGCTACTCTTAGGGGATTCGGATACGATGTATCCAAAGCTACGGTACATAGACGCTTCAAGGAATATATGACGTCGCTTGAACATACATAATCCTTGTTTTATCTCCCTTATTCTAGTAACATGACGGTAGTGTAATACACTGCTTTTAGTCATGTTTTAGAGTTTGCAAACTATGCAATAAAGGAGTTTTTATAGATGCTTTCAAAATCAAAAATGAATAGAATCAATGAACTTGCCAAAAAGTCCAAAAGTAGCGGACTAACTGAGCAGGAAGCGAAAGAACAGACCAAACTTAGAAAAGAATATCTAGAAACGTTCCGTCAATCGATGAAGGGTACAATTGAAAATACAAGAATCTTTGATCCGGAAGGAAATGAAGTAACACCTAAAAAGATCCAAGATATACAGACTAAGAAAAAAATGCATTAATCAAAAAGACTTCCAGGCCAATTTCGAAAGGTCATGGAAGTTTTTTTGATTCATATTCCTCCCTTATGAAATTTAGAGGGTTTTTTATTTTCAACGATCATAAAGTCATGTTATCATTCAAGATAGTTGTATAAACTATCAAAGAAGATTAATATTAATAAGGTACATTAAAAGGAAGGATGTCTGACATATGTTTGATAACACAGATCAATTAGCAATTAATACAATTCGTACATTATCAATCGATGCGATTGAAAAAGCAGGTTCCGGTCACCCGGGAATGCCTATGGGGGCAGCTCCAATGGCGTATGCACTTTGGACAAGGTTCATGAATCATAACCCTAAAAATCCAGAATGGTTCAACCGCGACCGTTTTGTCTTATCTGCGGGACACGGTTCGATGCTGTTGTACAGCCTACTTCATCTTTCTGGTTACGATGTTTCAATGGAAGATCTTAAAAATTTCCGCCAATGGGGAAGTAAGACTCCAGGACATCCGGAGTACAAGCATACTCCAGGTGTAGAAGCAACAACTGGTCCACTCGGACAAGGGATTGCAATGGCAGTTGGTATGGCATTAGCTGAAAGACATTTGGCCACTACATATAACAAAGACCAATATAATATGGTCGATCACTTTACATACTCCATTTGTGGAGATGGGGACTTAATGGAAGGTGTTTCCTCTGAAGCTGCTTCGTTGGCTGCACATCTAAAATTAGGCCGCCTTGTTGTTCTTTATGATTCCAACGATATTTCACTAGACGGAGACTTGGATAAATCATTCTCTGAAAGTGTTAAGGGACGATTTGAATCATACGGATGGCAGTATATCCGAGTTGAAGATGGAAATGATCTTGATGAAATTTCCAAAGCGATTGAAGAAGGTCAAGGAGATACATCCCGCCCTACAATGATTGAAGTCAAGACAGTCATTGGTTACGGTGCCCCTAATAAATCAGGTAAATCTGCCGTTCATGGTGCACCTCTGGGTGAAGATGAAATGAAGCTTACGAAAGAAGCCTACAAATGGACATTCGATCAGGATTTCCATGTGCCTGATGAGGTTTACAACCGTTTTGAGGAAAAAATCCAACAAGCTGGCTCTGAGAAAGAACAAGATTGGGCCAACCAATTCATTAAATACAAAGAGGAACACCCTGAACTAGCCACTCAATTAGAAGCGGCGATCAAAGGTGAACTCCCGCAAGGATGGGATAAAGACATCCCGGTATATGAAGAAGGAAAAGCATTGGCAAGCCGAGCTTCTTCAGGGGAAGTGTTGAACGCCATCGCCAAAAATCTTCCTTCATTCATCGGTGGATCAGCTGACCTTGCTGGTTCCAACAAAACGATGATCAAAGATGAGAAAGATTTCATGCCTGAATCCTATGAAGGCCGTAACATCTGGTTTGGAGTCCGTGAATTCGGTATGGGTGGTGCCATGAATGGTATGGCTCTACACGGAGGACTTCATGTATTCGGTGGGACATTCTTTGTTTTCAGTGACTATTTAAGACCTGCTATCCGCTTGGCGGCTCTAATGGGCTTACCAGTGACGTATGTATTCACACACGATAGTATCGCTGTGGGAGAAGACGGACCTACCCATGAACCTGTTGAACAGCTTGCATCCCTTCGTGCAATGCCTAACCTGTCAGTCATACGCCCTGGTGACGGTAATGAAGTGGCTGCAGCCTGGAGATTATCATTAGAATCGAAAGATCAGCCTACGATGCTGGTTCTATCCCGTCAGGACCTTCCAACGCTTAAAGGTACGGCTGATAAAGCCTATAACGGGGTAAACAAGGGAGCATATGTTGTCTCTGCTTCGGGTAAAGAACAGCCTGATGCCCTGTTGATTGCGACTGGTTCTGAAGTGCATCTTGCGGTAGAAGCACAAAATGCACTTGAAAAAGACGGCATCAGTGTTTCAGTTGTGAGCATGCCTTCATGGGATCGCTTCGAAAAGCAATCAAAAGAATACAAAGAATCCATCCTGCCTAAGAGCGTGAAAAAACGCCTGGCTATCGAAATGGGATCTCCAATGGGCTGGGATCGCTACGTTGGTGATGAAGGTGACATCCTGGCGATCAATGGGTATGGTGCATCTGCCCCAGGAGCGAAAGTAATGGAAGAATATGGCTTCACTTCTGAAAATGTAGTATCTAGAATCAAAGCTCTACTTCAATAATCGTGAATGGAAAAGGTCAGCTCCTTACACTCTCTAAGGAGTTGGCCTTTTTCTTTTCGCTGAGTACATTAGGAGTAAAGGTGGAAGAGATTGGGTATAGAATAAGTAACGTATAAATACTTCGATACCCCCTTAACGTTCAGGGGAGATAGAATAGGTTCGACAAAACTAGTGCAGATTTTCAACAATTTATGACAATGACTCCCTTCTAGTTGATTTATACTATATGAAAGAAAGGTAGGAGGGAGTAAAGGTGCGAAATTATCAAATCTATTGGATTGAAGAGTTGTTTGTTCAACATTACTACGGTCGTGAAAGAATGTTCTATCAATTGTTTTCTGATTGGGAAGCGAGTACAGGTGATCTTCACGATATTGTCTCGAAACAAGTAGATTTCATTACGAAACCGATTCCATACCTTCCTACACAAAGACTCCTTCAGCACGAAATCACGAAGGTTGAAGGGGCAGCCTGGATAAACTCCGTTGCAACAATCGAAAGAGAAGAATCAGGGGCGACACTCGTCTTGAATGAAAAGTCGATGTCTTTGAATGCCTGGGGGCACGATGAATCTGAATATATCTTTTTTGAAATTTTACGGAGGAATATGGGCCAGCTATTGGCAATGGATATCAAAAATGAACGTTTTGGCTGGTTAAAACCGATAAAACAAAGAAAGTTTATATATTAATATGAAATTTCGACCAAAATATTGTATAATGTTTCAGGGTTTAGTACACTTTTAAAAGGACAACATGAAGGAGGAAGTAAGAGTATGGGAACGACTGGATTACTTATTCTAGTAGGAGTTCTGGCATTACTTGCCGGAGTTGCACTAGGATTTTTCATTGCTCGTAAATATATGATGAGCTACCTAAAGAAAAATCCACCAATCAACGAGCAAATGTTACGCATGATGATGATGCAAATGGGACAAAAACCATCACAGAAGAAAATCAATCAAATGATGAATGCAATGAATAAGAACATGAAGTAATAGATGGAAGCACTCAGGTGATGAGTGCTTTTTCTATTGTTCGAGCATCCAGATCTCATGGAGTGTACAGTAGATTTTAATGTGATCAGGTAGGATATTGGAATTATTTTTGTGAATTCATAAAAACTTAAAGATTATCAGGCGGATTGAAATGTAATGTATGATAAAATATAGTCCGGAGGGAGTCATATGAAAAAATGGATGATTGTATCTCTGTCCCTTTTGATTCTTATTGCCGGATGCAGCAATAAGCCTCAAGAAGTGATAGATGAAGAAACGCTTGAAATTCAAAATAGTGCAGCAAGTGATGCACGTGAATATTTAAATTATAAAGTTAACAAAGAAAAAAAATCGGTGAATCGCGGTCTGATTACAATGACAATCAACAACCGCAGTGACATGGATGAAATTGAGACGGGCCTTATGTCTTTATCCACTGAACATTTTTCCCCTGAAAAATATGTCTACCAGGAAGGGCAGTATTTAAAGAATTTAAACTCATGGTTAGGGAGGAAGTCTAAAACCAATAAGGCTGGCCTTAACCCTGAATTGGCGATCACAGATGATATGACATGGGAAGAGCAGATGGAGATGGAAAAGAAAAACCCCATGTACCTTGCTTATATTCATGAGCAGAATTATGTAGACGCAGACGGGAAAATCAAGGGAATTTCCCTTGGTCTTGCGATGAATTCCATCGATTATATCAGGGTGGAAGATGATAAGAAGCTTATGCATTTTGACGAAGTTAACATTAACGAGAAGATGATGGAAGAATACGGAAAGAAAGTAGCCAATACAGTCGCAAGTCGTGTAAGGGCAAACAATGAATTGAAAAATGTACCCATCATGATTTCGATTTTCAAACTACAACCTTTAAACAGTGTGGTTCCAGGAAACTATATTGCCACGACCTATTTAGATGAGAACGATAGGGAAATCAAAAACTGGGACGATGTTTCCGATAAATATTTTTACTTCCCGAGTGATGAAGGCGAAGAGAAAGACCGGGATTTATATAACCGAATCCGGGATCTTGAAGATTATGTGTCAAAGTATTTCGCTCATCAGGATATTGAGTTTGTAGGTAAAGGACTATATAGGAAGGAAACGCTAAATAAACTGGTCATCGATGTACATACAGGAATGGTGAAAGAAACCGAATTAATAGGGTTTGCACAGGCCATTGGTCCTGAAATCGTCGATTACTTCCCACACACACCGGTTTACCTTTATGTAAAAACTCCTAAGGGTCTGAAAGCCACCATCGTCAAAGAAGTGGACCAGGAACCATTTGTACAAATTCATTAAAATATTTCTATACGAAAGAGCCTCTCTTACCTTGATTAGAGAGGCTCTTTTTTTAATACACAGTTGATTGGAACGGAAGGTGCTCGACTCCTGCGGGAATTGCGGGAAAGTTGAGACCCCGCAGGGCAAAGCCCGAGTTATCATGAACGAAACTAGCTCCTTACTCGTAACACCGTAGGTTAATTTGGTTAGACTGTTTTTGAGGAAAACAAAAACCAAATCAGAGCTACATTACGGAAGG
>NZ_JBANLY010000042.1:0-11042 GCF_037046045.1 Rossellomorea sp. LJF3
CTGGACATGGCGAGGGCCATGTCCAGCCTAGAAACAGGAGAAAAATCTTTTAAAATATCAGAAAACCCCACCTTCGGTTAAAGTGAAGGTGGGGTTTGTCTACAGTCTGAGAGGGACGGACTTATCATAGTCCGTCCCTCTTTATGTGTAGCGATATAAATCAGAAAATTTCAGGCGGGTAACTTGTTCAAGGAGGTAGGCAGACTTCGTTGCATCCTTTTTGCGAAGTGTATTCAGGGCCTCAATCATTTCGTCATGCGTCATGAGTCCCACCCCGTGACCGAAATACTGATCTTCTTTAATAAAGACCGAGTTTTCACCCATCCAGATCGGATCTTCGAAATCGGGATTGAAGAAGTAATAGACATCCCCGGGGATATAATCCAGCCCTTTGTATGTGACCATGGGAAGATCATCATCATAGTTGTGGCCCCACACAAGGAGATGCGAGTATAGTTCATTGAAATAGGAAGGTTTGATCGTATCGAGGATGGATTTATAGTAAAGCAGGACAATACTTGTGACACATTCGAAGCTGTACGCAGAACTGTTGGTGAAGATATCATCAATGGCGTCGGATGGAAGCTTGGATTCCTTCAAGCGGTATCCATAAGGGGTCTTGATCCAAAATGTCGGGTTGAACTTCGAATGTTCGAAGGCTGAAAAAGTGGCGTCACTTTCATTCATTTTTTTCGCATTGCTAATGATTCTTTCTCTTACTTTCAGCTCATATTTGAGCTCTGGAAGATTCCGATACCGATAGTCGGTGGGGCTTTCTTTTAATGTAGTAAATATATTTTTTTCAACAGCGGTCAGGTTCGGTAAATCCTTAGGGGTGGATTCATTTTCGATGATGATCAATCTATACACCTCCAGGCATTTTTATTAATGTATGTTTGGGTGGGGGATATGGTATTAAGAGAGTGAAAAAAATGGAAGGAGAAACGAAACTCTTCCGTTTCTCCTTCCATTAAGTTTGCAGGTTATTTATTTTGCTTATTTATCTTCTCATACACCCCAGCGATGGCCTGTTCGAACTTCCCTGTTGCTTTCGGGGTGTAGTAGTGAGCCTTTTTCAATTTATCCGGCAGGTAGGTTTGCGCCACCCAGCCGGATTCATAGCTGTGGGGATATTTATACTCCACACCTCTGCCCAATTCCTTTGCCCCTTGGTAATGTGCGTCTTTCAGGTGATCCGGCACCTCGCCGCTCTTGCCTTTCCTGATATCTGCAAGGGCAAGGTCGATGGCGGTGATCGCAGAGTTCGACTTAGGAGAAAGGCATAGCTCGATGATGGCATTAGCCAACGGGATCCTGGCTTCCGGAAACCCGATCTTCTCAGCTGTTTCCACTGCCGCGAGTGTCCGTGATCCCGCCTGGGGATTGGCAAGTCCAATATCTTCATAGGCAATGACCAATAGTCTCCGTGCAATGCTCGGCAGATCTCCTGCTTCCACGAGTCTTCCAAGGTAGTGGAGGGCTGCATTCACATCACTCCCGCGGATCGATTTCTGAAATGCGCTGACAACATCATAGTGAGCGTCGCCATCCTTATCGTGAGAAAAGCTTTTCTTCTGTAGGCACTCTTCTGCTATGGAGACATCAATATGAATGACCCCATCGTCACCTGGGGAAGTGGACAGTACAGCCAACTCCAATGCGTTCAATGAACTTCTTACATCACCGAAGCTGCTGCTTGCAAAATGTTCAATCGCTTCGTCGGTTACATCGAGTGAATATCCGCCCAAGCCGCGTTCTTCATCTTCAATGGCACGGGTCAGGGCGATTTTCATTTCTTCTATGGAAAGAGGCTTTAATTCGAATATCTGGCATCTGCTTCGAATGGCCGGATTGATGGCATGATAGGGGTTGCTTGTTGTAGCCCCAATCAATGTGATCATCCCGTTCTCTAAATAGGGAAGGAGGAAATCCTGCTTTCCTTTATCCAGTCGGTGGACCTCATCCAATAGGAGGATCACCTTTCCTGACATCTTCGCTTCTTCCGCTACGATCTGAATATCTTTTTTATTATTCGTCACGGCGTTAAGGTTCTTGAAACGGTACTTTGTACTTCCGGCTATGGCACTTGCGATGGACGTTTTTCCAATGCCGGGAGGTCCGTACAGGATCATGGATGATAGCTGCTTCGCCTTCACCATCCGGTCGATGATTTTTCCTTCTCCGACTAAATGCTGCTGCCCGATGATTTCCTCGATGGTCCTTGGTCTCATCTTAAAGGCAAGTGGTTTTATCGACATGAAACATCTCTCCAAACTGACGTTCTAGTACCATTCACTTTATCACAGGAGGTACCATTAAGGAAATATTGTGGATGCACAATGAGAATGAAACCGCCCCTTTCACAGTGTGGGCACGATTATGCTATAATAACAAAAGTCAATAAGAAGAAAAACGTCCCGTCTCAAAATGTGACGTTATTAAATATAATAGAGGTGCTGGACATGAAGATATCAACTAAAGGCCGCTACGGTTTAACCATTATGATAGAACTTGCAAAACGCCATGGTGAAGGGCCGACTTCACTGAAAACAATCGCACAGCAGCATGAGCTGTCTGAACATTATCTTGAGCAGCTTGTCGCTCCACTCCGGAACGGCGGTCTGGTCAGAAGTATCAGGGGCGCGTATGGTGGTTATGTACTGGGCCATGAGCCATCTGACATTACAGCGGGGGATATTATCCGGATCCTTGAAGGTCCGATCAGTCCCGTGGAAGGAATCGAGGACGAGGAACCGGCAAAGCGTGAACTGTGGATCAGGATCAGGGATGCCGTCAAAGAAGTACTCGACAATACAACAATAGAAGATTTGGCCAGCCACTCTGATGACGATGAATCAGATGCGTACATGTTCTATATCTAGGAGGTAACAATCAATGGAAAGAGTGTATCTGGATCATGCTGCAACGTCGCCCATGCATCCTGAAGTGATCGATGAAATGACAGCAGTGATGAAGGAGGCCTTTGGCAATCCATCGAGCATTCATTCATTTGGACGTGCATCACGTCACCTTGTGGATCATGCACGGACCATCATTGCAGATAGCATCCATGCCGATTACAATGAAATCATTTTCACCAGTGGCGGGACTGAGGCGGATAATTTAGCGATCATCGGAACGGCCGAAGCCAATCAGGAAAAGGGTAACCACATCATTACGACACAGACCGAGCATCATGCCGTGTTGCATGCATGTGAATTTCTCGAATCAAAAGGCTTTGAGGTCACGTACCTGCCTGTGGACCGCTCAGGAAGGATAGCGCTTGGGGACCTGGAAAAGGCACTGCGTGATGAGACCATCCTCGTGACGATCATGTTCGGGAATAATGAAGTGGGGACCCTGCAGCCGATTAAAGAAATCGGTGAATTATTACAGGATCACCAGGCCTATTTCCATACGGATGCTGTACAGGCCTTCGGATTGACTGGCATCGATGTTAAGGATCTGGGGGTCGATCTGCTTTCGGTTTCAGGGCATAAGATCAACGGTCCCAAGGGAATTGGATTTCTTTATTCCCATAAAGGTGTGGATCTTCAGCCGGGATCATTCGGCGGGGAGCAGGAACGGAAGCGTCGTGCAGGAACAGAGAATGTCCCTGCAATCGTGGGTCTGGGCAGAGCAGTGGAGCTTGCCCGGCATTCTCTTGAAGAGAAGCATGCATTGCTATCTGGTCTCAAGAATTTACTTAGACAAACATTGGCTGATGAGGGGATTGAATTCGAAGAGAACGGATCCCTTGAGCACGGATTACCCCATGTGCTAAACTTAAGCTTTCCCGGCACGGATGTAGAATCCATGCTGATGAATTTGGATATGGCAGGTATCGCCGTTTCAAGCGGTTCCGCTTGTACGGCTGGATCGATAGAACCATCACATGTACTTGTGGCGATGTATGGGAAACAGTCTGACCAATCAAGGAACTCGATCCGGTTCAGCTTCGGTCTTGGAAATACGGAGGAGCAGATTGAGAGGACGGCCCATGAAGTCGCAAACATCGTGAAGAGATTAACAACATAAGAGGGTTGTCTTTAATGGGGCGATCGAACGGAAACAAGGAGGTGGCGTTAGTGAAAAAAGAACCAAAAGATACGAGAGTGGTCGTTGGGATGTCCGGTGGAGTGGACTCTTCTGTAGCCGCATTGTTATTGAAACAGCAAGGCTATGAAGTCATCGGGATTTTCATGAAGAACTGGGACGATACCGATGAAAACGGAGTATGTACGGCAACCGAAGACTACAACGATGTGATTCGGGTCTGTAACCAAATTGGGATTCCTTACTACGCTGTGAATTTTGAGAAACAATACTGGGATAAAGTGTTTACGTACTTCCTGGATGAATATAAAGCCGGCAGGACCCCGAATCCCGATGTGATGTGCAATAAAGAAATCAAATTCAAGGCATTCCTTGATCATGCACTGAAATTGGGTGCGGATTATCTCGCAACCGGTCACTATGCACAGGTTGAATATCGTGACGGAGAATATAAGATGCTCCGTGGCGTCGATCACAATAAAGATCAAACATACTTCCTCAATCAACTTGGTCAGGAGCAGCTTGAAAAAGTGATGTTCCCCCTTGGAGGCATCGAAAAGAAAAAGGTAAGGGAAATCGCGAAGGAAGCTGGCCTTGCTACTGCAACCAAGAAAGACAGTACGGGCATTTGCTTTATTGGCGAACGCAATTTCAAAGATTTCCTGAGTAACTATCTTCCGGCGCAGCCTGGAAAGATGGAGACGCTTGATGGAAAAGTGATGGGGAAACATGATGGATTAATGTACTATACCATCGGTCAGCGTCACGGACTTGGCATCGGTGGTGCAGGTGAGCCTTGGTTCGCCATCGGGAAGGACCTGGAAAGAAATGTCCTTTACGTAGGTCAAAGCTTTGAGCACCCTGCCCTTTATTCCGATTCCATCCTTGCGACGGATGTTCACTGGACATCGAATGAAGAGAAATCGTCGGAGTTCGCATGTACGGCAAAATTCCGTTACCGTCAGGATGATAATAAGGTCACGGTCATTCCATTGGAGAGTGGCAAGGTGAAAGTCATTATTGATGAACCTATTCGAGCGGTGACCCCGGGACAAGCCGTCGTTTTCTACAACGGTGATGAGTGTCTTGGTGGAGGAACGATCGATACGATCTTTAAAGATGAGAAAAAACTGACGTACGTCGGATAATGAAAAAGGACTGGGAAAAGGAGAAGGGAATCTCTTTTCTCTCAGTCCTTTTTTTCATCAAGGAAGGATTCCATTTCAGGATGTCCCTTATGTTATACTAATAACGATAAAAGGAAGTACATACATAAATAATAGACCATATAGAGGTGTTTACATTGGATAAGAATTTAAAAGGCATTGAGTTATTACAAGAAGGAAAAGTAGAAGAGGCGGTAAAACTCTTTACAGAAGCCATCGAAGAAAATCCAAAGGAACCGGTTGGGTATATCAATTTCGGAAATGTATTGATGTCGGTTGGTGACAATGAAAAAGCGAAGAAGTTTTTTGAACGGGCGATTTCCGTCGATGAAAACGCAGGAGCAGCTTATTACTCTCTCGGAAATCTGTTCTTCAATGAGAATAAGTTTGACGAAGCAAAAGATCAATTTGAGAAGGCCATCTCAAAAGGAATGGAGAATGCCGACGTATTCTTCATGCTTGGAATGAGTCTGTTCCAGTTGGATCAGCCAAGATTTGCATTACCGTACTTTCAGCGAAGTGTTGAATTGAATGAAGAAGACATCGAAGCGCGTTTCCAATTAGGATTGTGTCTTGCGAAAGTGGAAGCATATGAAGAAGCGATCACTCAATTATCCCAGGTGGTGGAAGCAGACCCGGAGCATGCAGATGCTTATTATAATCTGGGGGTTGCGTATGCAGGACATAAGGATGATGCAGATACGGCACTCATGTATTTCAACAAAGCCATTGAAGTTCAACCTGATCATATGCTGGCAGGTTATGGAATCAAGATGATCGAAAAGCTTAAAAATGAACAAAGTGAATAGTTAGGGGGTTCACTGCCTTGAGCCAGCAAGACTCTTTAAAGCTGTTTGGTGAGGAAGAAATTTATATAAAAGGAAGGCATCTTGTCACTATTTTTCATAATGAGGAGAATCTGTATACGGTTGTCAGAATCCGTGTGGATGAAACAAATGATATTTATGAGGATAAAGAAGCGGTCGTAACCGGAAATTTTCCTAAGATACATGAAGATGAGACCTATGTATTTTATGGAAGGTTTCAAGAGCACCCAAGATTTGGCATGCAGTTTCATGCCAAGCATTTCAAGAAAGAAATCCCCCAAACCACACAGGGCGTCGTCCATTATTTATCAAGTGATCTCTTTAAAGGGATCGGCAAAAAAACAGCTGAAAAGATCGTGGAGCATATCGGGGAAAATGCGATCAGTAAAATACTCGAAAATCCAAGCCTCTTAGATGAAATTCCAAAGCTTCCAAAAGAAAAGGCGAAGAGTATCTATGATACGTTATCTGAGCATCAGGGACTCGAACGGGTCATGATCATGCTGAATGAGCTTGGATTCGGTCCCCAGATTTCCATGAAGGTCTATCAGGCTTATAAAGAGCAGGCACTTGAAATCATTCAAAAGAATCCTTATAAGCTTGTGGAAGATATTGAAGGGATCGGCTTTACCCGGGCAGATGAATTGGGGTCTAAGATTGGTTTGACAGGCAGTCATCCGGACCGGATCAAAGCGGGCTGTTTATACACCCTGGAACAAACATGTGTCAAGCAGGGTCATGTATATCTTGAAGCGGAGGAACTCGTTGTAACGGTGAAAGAGCTCCTTGAGAAAAGTCAGCCTGAAAGAATCGAGTTCACCGACATTTCCACTCAGTTGGTTTCCTTGGAGGAAGAAGGTAAAGTCATAGGTGAAGGGACGAAGGTGTATGTTCCCTCCCTCTATTTTTCTGAAAAGGGGATTGTGACCAATATTGAGAAGATACTGTCCCAGACACAATATAAAGATCAATTCCCCCAGTCTGAATTCCTTCTGTCACTTGGTGCCCTTGAGGACAGGCTTGGGGTGCAGTATGCGCCTTCTCAGAAGGAAGCCATCGAGACGGCATTGATGTCTCCCATGCTCCTGTTGACGGGTGGACCGGGTACGGGGAAGACCACTGTTATTCAGGGGATCGTGGAACTGTTCGCGGATCTTCACGGGTGTTCGCTGGATCCCAAGGATTACAAAGATGAACCGTTCCCCGTTTTGCTCACGGCCCCTACAGGACGTGCAGCTAAGCGGATGACGGAATCAACGGGGCTGCCGGCCATGACGATCCACCGACTCCTCGGATGGAATGGTCAGGAAGGATTTCAGAGCGATGAAGAACGGGCCATCGAGGGCAAGCTGTTGATTGTGGACGAAGTGTCCATGGTCGACACCTGGCTTGCCCATCAATTACTGAAGGCTTTGCCTGAGGATATTCAAGTCATATTTGTGGGGGATGAAGATCAATTGCCGTCCGTCGGTCCAGGTCAGGTACTGAAGGACTTATTGAATTCGGAAAGCGTGCCGACTGTCAGGTTGACGGATATTTACAGGCAGGAAGAAGGTTCCTCGATCATTGAACTTGCTCACTATATGAAAAGGGGACAGGTTCCGGCAGATTTGACCAAACAGCAAAAAGATCGTTCGTTCTTTCCCTGCAGGACGAATCAGATTTCCGAGGTCGTTCAGAAAGTGGTGGAAAATGCCAAGAAGAAGGGCTACTCACCAAAAGATATACAGGTCCTTGCCCCTATGTACAGAGGGCCTGCAGGGATCGACCGATTGAATGAACTTCTTCAGGAAATCTTTAATAGCAATGATGGGACCCGTAAAGAAATCGCCTTCGGGGACGTGAAATACCGGATCGGGGATAAAGTCCTTCAGCTTGTTAATCAGCCTGAAAACAATGTTTTCAACGGGGATATCGGTGAGATCGTTTCGATATTCTATGCTAAGGAAAACACTGAGAAACAGGACATGATCATCGTTTCGTATGAAGGAAATGAGGTCACGTATACTCGACAGGATCTCATGCAAATCACCCATGCGTATTGCTGCTCGATTCATAAATCCCAGGGAAGCGAGTTTCCCATTGTCATTTTGCCTGTCGTGAAGAGTTATTACCGGATGTTACGGAGAAATCTCCTATACACAGCCATTACAAGGAGCAAGCAGTTCCTCATTCTCTGCGGGGAGCTGGACGCTTTCAAACTTGGGGTGGAGAGGGAAGATGATTTTCTCAGGAAAACGACCTTGAGCGAGAAGCTGAGGGGCTTACTGAATCATGAGGGTAGTCGTGTGGAAGAGGATTCATCGGAGGGGGAATTACCCATTGAAGAATTCCTGCTGACTGAAGACCCGATGATCGGAATGGAAGGGATCAGCCCTTACGATTTCATGAAAGCATAAAGTTGATGAATGATTATTTCATTCATCAACTTTTTTTAGGTTTATTGTTAACTATAATTAAAATTAAGTTGACATATATTTAATGAAAGCGATATCCTTATCTTGTAGAAAAAATGACAGATGGGGGAAGACAGATGAACAGAAAATTAAGGACAATCGATCTTACACTGGCAGGGATGTTTGTTGCACTTATGGCGATCGGTGCCAACATCACGACATTCGTACCTTTTATGGTAGTGGGCGGTGTACCCATTACGTTACAAACGTTCTTCGCCATTTTAGCAGGGGCGATCCTTGGAAGCAGAATCGGAGCGATTTCCATGACAGTGTACGCATTGGTCGGTCTCGTGGGGGTCCCTGTATTTGCACGATTTGGAGCAGGGTTATCTTCTATAGTGAGCCCGACTTTCGGATTTGTCATTTCGTTTATTTTCACGGCTTATATCACAGGGAAAATCGTGGAAAAACATAAAGGTATCAAAGTATATATCTTCGCCGCACTGGTCGGGATGGTGGTCAATTACGTAGTCGGAACAAACTGGATGTACGCTGCCTACAAGTTCTGGGCACAAGCCCCTGAAGGATTCACCTATAAGCTCGCATGGGCATGGATGGTCGTCCCGTTGCCTAAAGACATCATTTTAGCCGTCTGTGCAGGTGTCATGGCACACCGTTTAGAGAAATCGGTGCTGTCAAAAAGTACATTCAGAAATTTAAAGCGTGCAGCTTAATGGGGAGGTTGTCAGATGAAAACGTGGAAAACACTTGCGGATGAGGTCATCGAGGGAAGGGAACTGACGAATGAAGAAGCTTTAGCCATCCTGCAAAGTCCGGATGATGAGCTTCTGGAGTTATTGCACAGCGCGTACGTGATCCGGAAACATTATTATGGAAATAAGGTCAAATTAAATATGATCATCAATACAAAATCGGGACTGTGTCCTGAGAATTGTGGGTACTGTTCCCAGTCGAGCGTCTCTGATGCACCGATCGAGAAGTACCGCATGGTGGATAAAGAAACCATCATGAAGGGAGCCGAAAATGCTCATCAACTGAATGTCGGCACCTACTGCATCGTCGCAAGTGGCCGCGGGCCGAGCAATCGGGAAGTGGATCATGTTGTATCGGCGGTTAAAGAAATCAAGGAACAGTATAATTTGAAGATATGCGCCTGTCTCGGATTATTAAAGGGTGACCAGGCGAAACGGTTAAAGGAAGCAGGGGTGGATCGCTACAACCATAACATCAATACATCCGTTAACCATCATGAAAACATCACCACTTCCCATACATATGAAGACAGGGTGAATACCGTAGAGCAGGCAAAAGCAGAAGGTATTTCCCCTTGCTCCGGAATCATCGTCGGCATGAAAGAAACGCTGCAGGATGTGGTGGATATGGCACATAGCCTGAAGATTCTCGACGCCGACTCGATACCGGTCAATTTCCTTCATGCCATCGATGGGACGCCTCTTGAAGGAACGGATGAACTGAACCCGAGATATTGCTTAAAGGTCCTTTGCTTGATGCGCTTCATCAATCCGACGAAAGAGATCCGGATATCCGGTGGGCGTGAAGTAAACCTGCGAAGTCTGCAGCCATTGGGCCTTTATCCCGCAAACTCGATCTTTGTCGGGGATTACCTGACGACAGCGGGGCAGGACGGGACAGCGGACCATAGAATGCTTGAAGATCTCGGATTCGAAATTGATTATGTGAAAGAAGAAATCGGGCGGTCCTTCACCACTCAATAAAAATATTCAATGGATGCTATGGAAAAGGTTACTCCTTATGAATTCAGGAAAATATCCCACACTATATAAGAACGTTGATATTGCATCAATGTTCGTGCGTCAGAACTCATCAAACAAGTATAAAACATGCACTGATTGGACATGATGGTAAGGAATAATCACCATTATCCGGTGAAGCCCTGAGGTGAACGTACCGATGAAGTGTCCAAATTGTCAGAGCAAAGATATCGGAAAGATCGGCATCAACCAATACTATTGTTGGGGCTGCTATATTGAACTTTCCTTATCTAAGGGAGTCATTCATACTCACCAGGTGGAAGAGGATGGATCACTCAGCTCC
This sequence comes from Rossellomorea sp. LJF3, assembly GCF_037046045.1. NCBI lineage: Bacteria > Bacillati > Bacillota > Bacilli > Caryophanales > Bacillaceae > Rossellomorea > Rossellomorea sp. LJF3. The sequence continues at coordinate 10,543 of NZ_JBANLY010000042.1, forward strand.
TTAGATGACTTGTTTGATGAGGAAGAACGCCGACTAAGCTAGGAAGAGGTGTCTTTCTTGAATAAAACATTTGCATCCATCGTTGGTTTTGGAGCAGGAGTCGCGGCTTCCATCTATTCTCAAAGATCCAATATGATGAGTCAGAGACAAATGAAACGAATCCGCAAACAAGTAAAGAAACTTTTTTAACAGATGAAAGAGACTGGCTCATTGTGGGTCAGTCTCTTTTTTTTGGGAGGTGATAGCGTTATGGCGTTTTGGTGTTAAATGGTAAATTACGCAATTAAAAGAAAAATGACGCAATCACCTCTTATTCTGACGCAAAAAAAGAAAAAATGACGCAATGACCCCTGATTTTGACGCAATTAATGAAGGTACGACGATAAGACCGGTCCGACCCCCTAAGTTTGGACACGTTCTCCATATTTCTTAAGGTTCCTTAGTTTTTCAATTTACTACCGCGCTTTCGCTTGCTTGCCTCCATTTCTTCAAACTGGAAG
>NZ_JBANLY010000043.1:0-10295 GCF_037046045.1 Rossellomorea sp. LJF3
ATCTAAGTCCCATGGGCAGGGACGTTCTACCCTGGCTACTGTTATAATAAGACCATATAAAAAAAGGTCAACCAGAAATATCTAGAATTCTGGTCAACCTTATAATACGAAGGGCAGGTTAGTTTAATTAGCCATGAAAAGAGGGGATAAGAAGATGAACTATTCAATTGATGTTTTTTTGGAACAAAATATAGAATTTTCCACTTTCCTTAAGCAACAGATTAGGTAATACAATAACAAACATTCGATCCATCACCGTGAGACACGTAAGGATGGTTCTGTTCAACCAATAAACATTATCGTTTTGGATAGCAAAAAGCAGTGGGTCGGCGGTATTTCTGCGGAAGTCTATTGGGACTGGGTTGAAATTAACGACTTTTGGCTTAAAGAGAATTATAGGGGCAAAGGGCTCGGAGGGCACTTACTTGATGTCGTAGAAACCAAGGCGAAAGAGAAAGGTGCAAAGAAAGCACTGTTAAGTACGTTTGAATTTCAAGCACGGAAATTTTACGAGATACACCAATATAAGGTAGTTGGTGAGATTAAGGATTATCCCCCTGGCAGTAGTTATTACACCATGGTGAAAGAGTTGAAACATTGATACCCTTCTTGAACGAACGGGGGCAATAACTGAAGATCAGCTAATTGATCCGGCTATTGCCCTTGTTCCATTATTGGGCAGTTTAGTTGAAATCAAAGCAGCGGCAAGGTAAAAGGCATCTTCTGTCCAAAAAAATTGCAGATGAAAGGAGAAATAAATGCTTTATACAAATCCTACATTCTCAATATGTAATGAAAATTTACTCAAAGAAGCCACCGCTTTCACAATCACGGCTACTTTAGGGCCTTGTTAAGGAAGTTGGCACTATCTATTCCATGTAAGCAATAAAGCCAGTGTTTGAATTAATCTCTCTTCTAATTGTAGAACAAAGACAACTCCTTTAGAAGATAGTCGGAATTAGCCCACCGTCCATACGGATTGGTGACCCTTTAAATGCCGATGCATAAGGGCTACAGACGAATGTAGTAAGTCTTCCTATTTCAGTAGGTCTGATAAATCTTTGTATCTCAGATTGAGGTAGGTTTGAAGTCATAAATTCCTTCTCTTTCTCTGAAAAAGTCATGTCTTTCCTATCGTACATACCGTCAATGATTTGATGAACATTTTCAGAGAGGGTTAGTCCTGGCATGATCGTGTTAACCGTGACATCTTTCCCAACTGTTAATTTAGATAAGCTTTTTGACAATGATAAGAGCATTGATTTGGTCATACAATACTGAGGCATTTGTCCTGAAGGCATAACGGCTTCTTCTCTTGCTATAAAGATAATCCTGCCAAACTCATTGTTCAACATTTTTGGCAAATAAAATTTAGATAAACCATTTGCAGCAAGAACATTGGTGCGGAAGTAGTTTTCCCATATTTCATCGTCTACGTCCTCATATTGCATGATTTCATAGATACCCATATTGTTAACTAAAATATCAATGTCGGGATGCTTTTTGAATAAATTCTCTCGTTGTTCATTATCCACAATATCGGCTGCAGCATTTTGAGGAGAGGTTGTAGGGAAATTTGATTTAATTTCATTTACAATGTTCTCTACCTCTTCATAATGACGGCCATTAATAAGGACATTAACCCCTTCCTTTGCAAGTTCAATAGCAATAGCTTTGCCTATACCTTTAGTTGAACCTGTAACTAAAGCTGTTTTATTGGTTAGTCCCATTTCCATCATGTATTTCTCCTTTTCGTTTTAGTTGAAAATAAGGTCAGTTTATAGAGTTAACACCTAAATGTACAGTACGCCAATTGGAAGGCGTATCTCCCTCCCAAAGCTGAAAAGCGCGATAGAACGAGTTTTGATCCTCATAACCAATCAGGAAAGCCACTTCGCCTATATCAAGTGAAGGATCTGTTAAGTACTCCCGTGCCAGTTCTTGTCGGACTTGTGATAACAGCTGTTGAAAGCTCGTCCCTTCACCATGAAGACGGCGCTGCAAGGTTCGATTGCTCATTCCTAACTCAGCTGCGACAGTCTGGATGCTGTAAAGTCCTCCCGGCAGGCTACGTTTCGTAATCCACTTGACCCTCTCGATAATTGAGTGGCCAGGTTGTTGCTTATCAATGGATTGGTCCAATGCGGGTGTCAAGATTTCAAGCAATTCTGCGTTATAAGAGACAAAAGGGCGGCGAAGGTCCTTTTTATGGAGCGTCAATCTGTTACGACTTCCACCGACTTGGACCTGGCACCTGAAGTAGGTTTCAAGCGACTGAACGTCGCCCATTAAAGGTGAAAATTCAACGGACTTCGCAGTCAACGGGTGACCCGTTCCCCTTCGTCCCAACTCTAAAAGAAACGCAAGCGTAATCCCTACTAACATTGGCGGACCCGGTTGCTCTGTATTCAACCATCCCAGTTCGATCGTACATTCATCGTCTTCCTCTGTGATACGTAAGCTTTCAGGGGGGCACAATCGTTTATACCGAATCATGCGTGTAAGTGCGTCGAGGTAGTCACGGGCGTGATAAGCTGCTAAAACAGTTGGTGGAAAATGAACTGTTTCGAATCCGGTCGTTAGCTTAATGATTCCTTTTGCAATGTCCCCTATGAGATCGGAATACGCCTCCCAAATGGAGAAATATTGGGCCGTTGTGACCATTGGTTCATTGATAAGAGTGAGTGGAAGTCCAGCCCTTCGAACCACTTCATGGGGGCAATCCCTAGTTGACGCAATCCCGACCAAAATCCTGCCGGGAATTTAATAGAAGTATAAGCGGTCATATATCATTCTCTCCCCTAGCTATCTATAGCTTGAACAGTTATTATGTCTACCTTGTTATTAGGATAGTTATCATATTACCAACCCAATGTTGTTTTGTAACTAGCAAAAGACGACATACAACTAACTGTTTGCGCCATATACCTCTTGTTGAAGTGCATAAATAGCAAATGTTAGTGGGAAGCTGAGCCCGTACTTCTATTGCAAAAATATTATCATTTCAGAGCCTCGACCTTCATTGGGACTGAGGCTCTTTCTTCTTGTTTCAGGCCAAACGTTGAATATTCTTTCCCCACTAAAGTAAAGAGAACTTAAAAACACTTATAAAATGGTTAAACGAATAATAGGAAAATAAATGACAAAAGATAACCATTAAGACACATGTATAATTCAGGGGTTAAGATGTGAGGGATATGTGAGGAGGATTGAAGAATGACAGTGAGAGAAGGAATACAACAAGCGAATAGAGCTACCGAACAGATAATCGAAGTAAATGATTTGATGACGGAAGCAGTAGTCCATTCCTTTATGTTTACATGGCAATGGTGGTTTGGAATCGGACTATTTATTATTCCTTGGATCCTTTGGTTTCTATTTAGAAATAAGGAAAGTACAGGCAGACTTCTTATTGGAGGGTTTGTAACCATCATTTTATCATTAGTAATTGACCTTATTGCCTTGTCTTATGGGTTGTGGTCGTACCCCATGAAATTTTCACCTATAGCTCCACTGTTATTTCTTCCTTATCATTTTTCATTAGCACCTGTTGCCATTATGTTTGCACTTCAAATTAAACCGAGAACGAATGCACTACTAAAGGGTTCAATATTTGCTGCAATTGGAGCTTTTATAGGTATGAATTTCTTTGCCATGATTGATTTTTACAATCCAAAAGGATGGCCAACCATTTATGACTTTTTTATTTATCTATTCCTTTTCTTTGTAGCGCATTGGTTCAGCAACATGGATAGTTTTAAAAAAATATCAGGTCGCTCTTGAGATATGGAAGAGAGCCTATGATTTGTTCAAGTAACGGGCGCGATTATTTACATCGCGCTTTTTTTGGCGGAGTAAAACCATTGTAAGAAGTAAAAATTTTTGGAATAATTGGTATTAAGTTAACGTGGGTTATTTTAGAAGCAGGTGGATTCGGGATTTATATTTAAGATAGATTAAGAAACCATCACAATTGAAACACGACAACATTATTTTATATGGAGTATGCCAAAGAAGATATAGTATTGAAAGTTAAGTAGAGGGACTTGAAAACCAGGGGGGACAAAGCAATGAAAACGATTGGACTTATAGGTGGAATGAGTTGGGAATCCTCAGTAAAGTATTACAAAGTAATCAACGAAGAAGTAAAAGAAAGATTAGGAGGTTTACATTCGGCAAAGTGTCTATTATACAGCGTTGACTTTGAGGAGATTGAACGCTATCAAGCGGAAGGTAATTGGGAAAGTGCAGGTAGAGCATTAGGAGAAGTTGCCTCCTCTTTAGAAAAAGCAGGTGCAGAATTCATCGTCATTTGTACAAATACGATGCATAAAGTCATCGATTATATTGAGGCACGGATCGACATTCCGGTATTACATATTGCGGATGCAACAGCAAATGAAATTCAAAGAGCCGATATGAAAACTGTTGGCTTACTTGGGACTGCATATACAATGGAGCAAGATTTCTATAAATCTCGGATTCAATCTAACGGGATTAACGTGTTGGTTCCGGATCAAGAAGAAAGAAACACCATCAATAAAGTTATCTTTGAAGAGTTGTGTTTAGGGAAAATGGAACAATCATCTAAGGATTATTATAAGAGTGTGATTCAAAAATTAGTGGATAGAGGAGCGGAAGGAGTCATCTTGGGATGTACAGAAATCGGATTGTTAGTTAAACCTGAGGATTCTGAAGTTCCATTGTTTGATACTACGGTTATTCATGCAATTGAAGCAGTAAATACAGCTCTAAAAAAATGAGGATTCTTAAAGAAGCTGGGCAATATTGGAAATGTGTTAATTGGTCCTTATTCATTTTTTAGTATAAGAAAGGCAAGAAGGTTAATTAGATTTAGGTGAAGAATATGATATTGGTAAGTTCTTGTTTAGCGGGACTAGAGGTAAGATATAATGGCACACATTGTTTAAACAATAAGATAAGGTTAATGATCGATCAGAAAAAGGCATTAACTGTCTGTCCTGAATTACTTGGTGGTTTTTCCACTCCACGAGAACCTGCTGAGATCATTTGTGGTGATGGAGATGATGTCCTGGATGGCAATGCCAAGGTAATAGATAAATCAGGTAGAGATGTTACTGATTTATATATAACGGGAGCCTATAGTACTCTAAGAATGGCCCAAGAGTACCATACTACCGCAGTCGTCCTCAAAGAGTTTAGCCCTTCCTGTGGAAGTTCCATGATCTATAACGGAGAGTTTAAGGGCAAGAAAATACTTGGTAATGGCGTCACAACTGCTTTACTTAAAAGGAATGCAATACGAGTGGTCTCAGAGGAAGGACTTAGTGGTTTACTTCAGGAGGCAGGTTATTGAATAATAAACCATTGTATCTAAGAAGAATAGAGACACTTTCCTATTAAAGTTAAAAGCTATCGGTCGGGATGGTAAAAAGGATAGGTGGAGGGGATTATCATTCAAAACAGTAATAGTAATCTCTCAAATGAAAGGTTATGGTTAAGGGAATTTACTACGAGTGATTGGATGGGTGTACATACATACGCATCACAAGATATCGTTTGTCAATATCAGCCTTGGGGACCTAATACAGAAAAAGACTCGCAGGATTTTGTAAATCAAGCGATTAAAGACTCTAGACAAAACCAAAGAACAAGGTTTGTTTTTGCCATTATCTATGATGAAATGTTGATTGGAGCTGGCGAGTTAAATATAAGGAGTTTTACTAATAAAGTTGGAGAAATTGGCTATATCGTTAATCCAGATTATTGGGGAAAAGGGATAGCCACAGACGTTGCCACTCTATTAATTGATTTTGGATTTAGAGAACGTAAACTTCATCGTATATTTGCAACTTGTGACCCAAGGAACATAGGTTCATCAAAAGTGTTGGAGAAAGTTGGGATGACCAAAGAAGGTAGAATTCGTGAAGATTTGTTAATGAAAGATGGCTGGCGGGATTCATCACTATACAGTGTTTTGGAACACGAATGGAAATCGTAATATAACAAACCTTATTTAACTGACAGGGGTATTAAGTGAAGATCATGCAGCAGATCTTCGGTTTTTTTATTGAAGTTATCGGGGACGTTAATGGAATAATTCCTGTCAAAAATATAAATACTTTGGTGTCCCAAGGAGGGGAGATGAAGTGAATAACAAGTTAACAAAATCCCGAACAGATAAGTCAATAAGCGGTGTTTGTGGAGGCATAGCGGAATATTTCGGGATTTCTTCTTTGGGAGTAAGGTTAATATTTCTTTTATTACCTGCTAATATTCTTATATATTTAATTCTTGTTAATACCATGCATGACAGTCCCCGAACATTATAATTACTAATTTCCAATTTTTTTAAAATATAGAGGGATATAGAGGTAGAATCATATGCCCAAAATAGACAATATGCTAGCCATTCTATGGATGCTTCGTTCAGGTGAAAAAGTGACGGCACAGCAAATTTCAGAAAAACTAGAGATGAATATAAGGACGGTGTATCGTTATATTGATACCATTTCAACAAGTGGCGTACCGATCGTTTCAGAACCAGGTCATAACGGTGGCTACTCATTATTGAACCATTTTGTTGAGGCTCCTCTTTTCTTTGATGTTGAGGAACAAACGTCACTTTATCACGCGGCTGTTTTTGCAGAGGAAGCAGGATATTATGGAGGGGAAGCTCTCGATCGGGCTATTTCTAAACTAAGTCACCACTCCAATCAAGAACAGGAAACAAAAGTAAACCAACATGTAACGAGTCTTGAAGTCATAAGTGGATTACGTTCAGCTTCTATCGAACCTTTCTTGAAGGATTTGGAGCAGGCCGTAGCGGATGGGTACTCAGTGAAAATCCTTTATCTTAAAAATGGCGAACAGCCATTAAGTGAAAGATTGGTCGATCCGTACAGAATGATTTATTGGAATAACAAGTGGTATGTGATTGGATATTGTCATCTTCGAAGTGATATCCGCAGTTTTAGAGTCGATCGAATGGAACGTCTCATACTGACTGAAAATACGTTTAACCGGCCGGAGAATTTTTCAGCACGTGACTACTTTATAAAAAGCCTCCTTCCAACGTTAGAAGATAAGGAAGGGATTATGTCTTTGGTTCTTAGTGGGGATAAAAGTGCATTGGATGATATTTGCCAACATTGGTTTTTAGGACATTATGTACAAGAACGCACCTCCAATCAAGCAATGTTTCTTCTTGAAAAAGAGATCATACATACCTATGTACCTTATTTACTTTTATCGTACAATACATCGATTAAAGTGATGGAGCCGATCAGTCTTAAGAAAAGACTTGTTGAAGTTCTGTCGGAATTAATAGAATTTCATCACGTTTAATGACTTCCCTGACGCTAGCTGTCAGGGAAGTTTTATTATAATGGCTGTATCAATGGTGATGGGAGTGTAATTGAATGCAAATACAAAAAGCTTATCTTTATGTATTTAATACAATGTCCGACTGGGAATATGGATATTTAATGGCTGAACTGAACTCAGGAAGATATTTTAAAAAAGATGCAGCACCTGTAAAAGTCATGACAGTAGGAGCTACTACAGATGTGATTACCTCGATGGGGGGACTGAGCATAAAACCGGATATGTCCCTTGATGAATGGACTCTTGAGAGGGAAGATCTTTTAATCTTACCAGGAGGGACTACTTGGAGTGAAGAAATCCATAAACCTATCCTTGAAAGAGCTGGCCAGGCTTTAAAGAGTGGCACGATGGTGGCTGCCATTTGTGGTGCAGTAGAGGGCCTTGCGAATAGGGGATACTTAGATACTAGAAAGCATACAAGTAATAACTTGGAATATACGAAAATGGTATGTCCTCACTATAAAGGAGAAGCGTTCTATGAGTCGGGACCAGCGGTAGCTGATGGCAATTTAATTACGGCATCAGGAATAGCTCCTCTGGAATTTGCCATGGAGGTACTGAGAAAAATGGATTTGTTTGCGCCGGATACATTGCATTCATGGTATCACCTGAATAAGACTCATGAACCCCAATACTTCTTTCAGTTAATGAATTCAATAAGTAAATGAAGATGCTTAAAAGCTCCATTTCTCTATTTGATTTGTAGAGAAGTTGGGCTTTTTATTTTGGACTTTCCTGACGATAGTCCTATTGGGAAGTTTCATTTGCGTAAAATTGGGAATTTAATGAATGAGGTAACCGAACCACCAATAATCAGAAGCAACGTCATATTCGTCATTGAATAGACGGAAATATTCCGCTTAATTTGTCATTAGGACTTAAAAAGGCTTAAATAGGCGGAATAATTCCGACTATTAACTCCAAGAAATGCAATCAGGGGTGATTTTTCTGTGCGTAAGCGGAAAACCTCCGCTTATTTTCTTTATAACCTGTTAAGAATACGTATATTAATAACACAAGGCATTCTTTTACAAACTGCTTCAAGGGATTTTTCTAGTCAAAGTTCGCGAAGAAAAGAGGAAACGAGAATGAAATTATTTGCTCATCGCGGAGTGAGTGGAGAAGCTCCGGAGAATACACTGTCTGCCTTTAAAGCAGCAGCTGAGTCAGGTGCCCACGGGATTGAACTGGACGTACAGCTGTCAAAAGACGGCCAGATCGTGGTCATTCATGATGAAACCATCGATCGCACCACGAATGGAACCGGCTATGTGAAGGATTTGACATGGGAACAGCTCAGAACCTATGACGCCGGAAATTGGTTTCACCCCTCCTTCAAAGGAGAGTCCATTCCTTCACTAGAGGAGGTCCTGGATGTGGTGACCACGCATCGTGACTCGATCATCATTAATATCGAGCTGAAGAACGATCAAATCGACTACCCACAGTTGGAAGAAAAGGTCCTGGAGCTGCTCAAAGAAAAAGGGATGAAAGAACAGACGATTATTTCTTCTTTCAATCCTGAGAGTTTAAAAAAAGTCAGAGAGCTTGACCCTGATATTGAGACAGGTTTTCTTTTTGAAGGGATTCCAGCAAATATTTTGGACCGGATCAAGCCATTACAGGTCAACGCCATCCACTGTGAGGCGGTGTTCGCTCAATCGCCAACGGGGAGAATCGTCATGGAGATGGGAATTCCGTTGCGTGTTTTTACCATCAATACAATGGAAGAATTTCAATTAGTGAAAAAAGCGGGTGTTGAGGTTGTTATGACTGATTATCCGGGGTTGTTATTGGATTATCTATAGAGACCTAAAGGGGAATGTTTTGAGGTGCTCGGACAATAAATAATGAGACTCAAACTAGAAGCCCCAAAAAGTAAAGAGATTCGTCGATTGACGAGTCTCTTTGTTTTGGAATATAAATTGTTTGCACATATTAGTGTGTATGCACGGGAAAAATTATATTTCTGAAGGAGTAGTTCTGGAAGCAGCCAATGCAGTTAAAGCCTTCTCAATATAACGATATACTTCGTCTGCAATCCCCAGAAATTCTTCCACATCTACATGACTATCCATGTAACACGCATACAGATAGTCAACTAATGCTGAATCAATAGTGCTATTATCTAATATGCCATTCTTCATCTTAGAAATGTCATCTTGCCAAACCCCTGTATCTTCTAAAACCAAAGAGTATAATGAACGAATTAATTTCTTTGAGTAACCTTTGGTATATCTGGATTTCAGCGTGTCATCAGTGGCATTAGATAGAAAACCACGAACGCGATCCACTGCCTCTTGAGTGTCTGAATTTAAGTCTAATATGAACTCAGGTGAAATAAGAATAGGCGGTACTTCTTCACCAATATCAGTACCATGTATACAAACACAGATGATCTTGATCCAAAATCCCCACTCATTGGGCTTACTACTTACATCATCCAGTGAACAAATAACCGTATCAATCTTCGTTACGAATCGATATTTTTGTAACATCTGATCCTTCAAACACGATACTCTATCATAATCTATATCTTCTGGTCTTTCGCATACTATTGTAAAATCTGCATCAGACTCAAATGGCTTAGCAGTACCTTTAGGAATGGAGCCACACATATAAATACTGTGAATCCTCCCATTGAACTCTGAAAGCAAGCCAGCTGTATACTCCTCTACAAAAGCCTTGTACTCACTCTGAATATTGATCTTCTTTATAACCTTCTCCAAAACCATATCTGGTTTCATTTTATCTCCCCCTGGTTAAAAGTCATTTTATAAATTTTTCTTTTATTTCTTTTTTCACTATCCTGCCCGTTCGTATTATAAGGTTGACCAGAATTCTAGATATTTCTGGTTGACCTTTTTTTATATGGTCTTATTATAACAGTAGCCAGGGTAGAACGTCCCTGCCCATGGGACTTAGAT
>NZ_JBANLY010000044.1:0-7644 GCF_037046045.1 Rossellomorea sp. LJF3
TATCTCCAATCTATACTTGTTTCTCGACAACTCAAGTATAAAAGACTGGATGATTACGTGCATTTTTTATGTTCAAATTGTGTAAGAACCCCAACAAATATTATAGAACCTAATAAAAAAGTACTACGAGAGTCAAAGTCGTCGCAGTACTTTTTGTGTGATGGCTCAGGACGGAATCGAACCGCCGACACATGGATTTTCAGTCCATTGCTCTACCAACTGAGCTACTGAGCCGTATTTAGTATGCACCCTACAATTAGAATGTTGTAGTCCATCGTCCAGCTCTCAGGAAGCTGAATCAAGAAGTTGCTCGAGCTGTACGCTGATGTTTACTCGGGTGAAGCTTATTCACCGTGCTCTACCAACTGAGCTACTGAGCCATATAGTTTTCGGCTTCCGCTAAGCTTCGATCGTTTCCTCGACCTTCTCGCTTATCGAAACCCTTTTCCATTTCACGAATATCAGATATGTAAATGGCGGTCCGGACGGGACTCGAACCCGCGACCTCCTGCGTGACAGGCAGGCATTCTAACCAACTGAACTACCGGACCAAAGTTTTTTTGCGCTAGCAAAAATAACTATCATTACTTTGACGATAGTCAAAATAACTTTCATTGTTTTGCGTCAGCAAAATATATTACCATACTTTGCGCTAGCAAAAATAACTATCATTACTTTGCTTTTACAAAAAATATGTATTCTATTTCCATATAGTATTGCCTATTAAACCAGCAGTCTATTATGAAGGAAATAAAAAATGACCCATACGGGATTCGAACCCGTGTTACCGCCGTGAAAGGGCGGTGTCTTAACCGCTTGACCAATGGGCCGTAAAAAATGGTGAGCCATGAAGGATTCGAACCTTCGACCCTCTGATTAAAAGTCAGATGCTCTACCAACTGAGCTAATGGCTCTCTAAGTATATATAAACACGAATCGAAGGCTTGATCAAAGCCTCTTTCGTGACAACGAAATTAATATTATCACAGTATGATTGTCGAGGGCAACAGTTTTTTTGGTTTTTTTGTCGAAAATTATTTCTTGGGGAATAATTTGATGGAAACGCTGGTTTTGGAGTTATTTCTCTAAGCTACTTTTGCTTAAACGGTAATATGTGGACTTTTCCCTTTCCTTTACCACGAGATTTTACACAGACGGAATTTAATATTCTTGTTGCAAGGGAAGGTGAAGAAATCATTAAAAACTCTTTTAGTTGTTGCCCGGTTATTTCTTCACCAAAAAGAAGATCGTAATGTTCGAGAGCCTTAAAGTGAGCTGATTTTGATTTTACTTTGCAGGCAGGACAGTACCAATAACCGTGTACTCTGTCTATGGGGAGATAACTACACATTTCACATAACACCCCATTTATAATATCTTTTCTGGGTATTTGATATTGATTTAATACTGAGGGGTTCAAGGGATTATCTAATTTTTTTATTAGCTTAATCATTCTTCTAACATCTTTATCTAATAAAATATTTTTTTGATATTCATCATTCAATTGAGATATTTTATTGGGGAGCAAAGCAGCGTGGATGACCTGCTGGCTTACATTCTTATCATTTGAGCGGATAATTGTCTGAGGATTACTTATCACGATGAGTGTACGAATAGGAAAAGGAGGGAAGTGATGCTCGTGTAACCATAAGCGAAATTGTGATTCCTGCCTTCCCGTCTGGACAATCGGATCAGGCAATGCAATCTCAAGACCGTTCTTCTTTTGTATGATTTGATTAAAGACTGAATCGAACTCTATCGATCCGGCAATGTTTTTCACTTCTAAAATGAGTGCAAATCTGTTTGTTAATAGTAATGAGTCAATCTGGAAATAGCGACCGTTTATTAGGAGACGTATGTCATGCAGAATGTAGAAGGATTTATTGGGGAGGAGGCTTAGATAATAGTCGATTGATTTCTCTCCGTTATAACCGGCTAGACTTTTTGAAAGGTTTTCTTTGATAAAGTTTGTTTTGGGATGGTTCTCTAAAATACGAAGTAACAGGACTTGAAGTTTTTGAATTTTAATCGGAAAAGGACGCTCTTTGCTAATCATTTCATCACTCCAATACTGATTTTTTATTAATATTCTCTTTTTCTTAAGAAAATCCTGCTCTCTCTGTAAATATTTATACTCTATACCGGTTCAACTAGATTTTATTTTCAAAACCTCAATGTTTATTTCTAAAACCAGGATTTTATTTTCAAAAACCCCACTTTTATTTTCAAAACCGAAAATATATTATCAAAAATGAATTCCACTTGAATCCCCTCACCAAAAAAAGACCCGCTACCAGAGCCACACAACCGCTCCAACAGCAGATCTCCATCTCAAACTATATCAATAAGTCAAACTAGCCGCCACAACCAATCCCACAACGATCGCTGCGGAGAATAAGCTGAATCCGATGGCGATGTTTCCTTCTTCCACTTTCTTGGCTAAGTTCGTGCGCGGGGTGAGGACGTACTCGATGATCCAGTAGGCGATAACCTGGGTCGCGATTCCGATCAAGCCCCAGATGAACGCGTCAAGCAGGTTCAGGCTGTTCGCCCAGACGGTGTAGATGACAATGGCGAGTCCGATGGCTTTCCCCCACAGCTTCAGTGCTACGGCGATGTTTCCTTCTTTGATTAACTTCGCTTCTGAAAACTTGGTAGTGAAGGCAAAGACGGTGATTCCGAGGAGCATGAGTCCAAGGCCGGTACCGACATGGGCCAGAAAGCTGAGTAGGGCGTCACTTGTAATGATTTGCATGTGTTTCTCTCCTTTTTAATCCTCCTGTATTCCTACAGGCAGAAAGTATGATTCGTTATCGGTAATGGCATTTCCGGCTCTTATCCCGATGGCGCCCGGTTTGCCGTTGATGATGAAGCTCCCGACCATCAGGCTTGCTTCTTTCTCCCCTTCATCGGTTGTAATCACCGAGACAGGAAGCGGGCAGAACTTTTGATAGACAGGGAGGGTTTGTTTGTAGGTTTCATTTTTATCTTCCAACAAGACCTTCCCTGTCGCTTCCAAGATCTTGACTGTATCTCCTTCGCGACCGAATGCAGGTTTCTGAACGTAGGTCATCCCGCTTTCTTCGAAGGGTTCGGGATCGAGATAAGTTGGAAGGAAGTAGCGTTCGATCCACTGGTGTTCTTCTTCGGTGAAAAAGGGACTACCTTCTTCATGCAGCCCCCATATGAGTGCCTGCACCCCTTTTGATTGCAGCAAAAAGGCAGAGGGAGGGTTCAAGATGGCAAGCTTTCTATCCAATACCAAATGCATCAGTTCCAGACCGACTTTTTCTTCGGTCAGTGGATCTTGATCATCGACGAGGTGCTCGACGGGATAGGTTTGCCGGTATAAGACATCGATCCGCTCCCCGCTGGGAGTATATAGTCCATCATCCCGAATTTGCAGCTGATCCAGACTGACATATTCTGAAGGGACGCCGGAAAGCTCTTGGATATACTTTGTCGTCAAGTAATCTTCTTCGTGATCGGCATGAGAAGTGAAGACGATTTTTGCGTCTCCTTTTCGGCCTAGGGACTTCCAGGAAGATAAAAGACCACGTTTCAACTCCTTGGCTAATCTTTCTTCCATTCCGGCGTTCGGGTTTTGACAATCAAAATACTGACATACCCTTTCATTCACGTAATAGAGCTCTTTGATGAAGGTAGGGGTATCACTATTAAATTCCAATAGTTTCATATCTCGTTCTGAAACGACAAAATCGAATCTCCCGATGAGACATTCCTGCGGGACGGATTTGAATTTAATATAAGAAAGGGATTCCTCGGGGTATCCGAGCTCGAGGAGAGTATCATCGTCCAACTCCCGAAGCAGGTCGGCTGTCTTATCAAAGATGACGTATACCCGCCTTGACGCTTCGTGAATTTCCGCTACCGTTTCTCGTGATTTGATATCGATATCCAGCAAGGCATATTCCATGTCATATAAATTGTGCCAAAATTCCGGAATGTAGTGGTAAAATTCATTTCTTTTTTCACGATGAGAGGTTGTCATATTATCCTCCGAATCCACCTTTAGAGCCGCTTCCGATTCCCGATTTATAACTTTTGGAGTATGATTTGTATTTCGAGAAATTTTTCAGGTTTGATTTGTTTTTAAACATCCTTCCGGCGAACCAAAAGTAGCCAAAGTGAGGGGAACGATTGTCATCACAATAATACGTCCCGCTGTCGTCATCCCAATCCCAGTCGTCACAGTCTACATCCGTCGGCTCCGGTGGAAGGTCCTGATTTCCGCATCCAGTGACAGATATGGCCATGACGGACGCGGCAACTCCCGCCATCATTTTTTTCGTTTTGTTCATATTCTTTCCTCCTCCAGCTTATATCCCGTAGCCTTCACATATAGTATATACACATAACGGTCTTCATCGATTTCAGCAGAATCCCGTTCCCATTCAACCCCATCAATATAATAGTAAACAGAACCGATGACACTTAGAATATCAAGATGGTAATCATGGTGTTCTATTTTTATAATGGGATTGTTTTTCCGCTGATTTAATTCCCGGATTTCCAGTACCAGTCGTTCCGGTGGAAACAACGGATCCTTCAGTGGTTCCTCTTCATAGGTTTCAACATAAATGATGAATAAGTTCCCTTCGATGGCAGAAGATAGCTGCCGGTAGGTGACTCCTTCCTTAACGAAGAACTCACATTCCCTTCTTGCCAGGATCTGCTCCAGCTCAATATCCTGATAATGATAAATGGCTTCGAAGGTGTCGTTCCCTTTTCTCAATCTATATTCTAATATCGGTGCTTTCATTGATAACTCCATCCTCCTACAATGATTTCTTTTAACTATACGAACCACTGCGGAAAAGGTTTCATTTCCCGGAAGTTCATTGGTATGATTGAACTATGATTTTTTCAAAAAAGGAGGGGCTGTATGCTTATTTTCCAAAGGATTTGGAAACAGATCACCAAAATGGACTTTGGTTTCATTCTTCTATTATCTCTGATTATTATCCTGTTGGGAACCGTTGGCAGTCATTTTTTGGAACCTGAAACCTTTCCAACGCTCTTTGACGGACTCTGGTGGACGATGACGACCTTGACCACTGTCGGTTATGGAGATTATTTTCCCGTTTCAGTTGGAGGACGGATGCTTGGGATCTTCCTCTTCATCTTTGGAATCGGGATCATCGGGGTGTTGATCAGTAAGACCGTTGATTCGATTACCACGTTTCAGAAATTCAAAAGGGAGGGAAAATTAGTGTATACATATGAAGATCATTACATTTACATCAATTGGTCAAAGAAAACGGAAAGGGCCATTGAAGAAATTCTCGCCAATGTTCCCGATGCCGAAATTGTACTCATCGATATGCTTCCCGTTACACCGATCGAGCATGAGCAGATCCATTTCATCCAGGGGGACCCTTCTGATGAAAACGTCTTGTTGATGGCGAATATCTTCGAAGCTAAGCGCGTGGCGATCTTTTCGGATTCCAAAATCGCGGATCCTTCCCTGATAGATGGTAAAACGTTGTTAATAGCGTCCGCTGTTGAAGGATTATCAAAAACCCATCAAAAGGAAGTCCATACGATCGTGGAGGTATCGGAAGACCGTCATATCCCTAAGTTTCAGCATATCGCCGTCGAGGACTTTATTTTATCCAACGATTCCGTCTCCCTTCTCATGGCAAAAGCCACCCTGCATCCCGGGACGACGAACTTATTCAGACAATTACTCAGTAAACGGTATGGAAATAACATTCATGAATTCAAGGTGAAGGAAAATTGGAAGACGATCAAGCAGGCATCAGAGGAACTTCTTGAAAAAGGGGCGATCCTCCTTGCCGTAAATGATAATATGGATTTCACCGACGCTACGAACCGTAAGCTTCAATCAGATGACATTCTCTATGTCGTTTGTCATGACCGGGTGTACGAAGAATTAAACCAATAAAAAAATCCCAGCCGATAGCAGGCTGAGATTTTTTTTTCATTAATTCGGGCTCCATACGCTGCGAACCACATTCGTTTGAGAACGGTCGGGTCCGACTGAGAAGATGGAAAGAGGAATCCCTGTCAATTGTGATACCCGCTCTAAGTAATGACGGGCATTTTCAGGAAGATCCGTTAACGTCTTGCATCCTGTGATGTCTTCCGTCCAGCCTGGAAGCTCTTCATACACAGGCTCACATTCAGCCAGGATGTTAAGGTTAGCCGGGAACTCTTCCATGACTTCACCTTTATACTTGTAAGCAACACAGATTTTCAATGTTTCAATACCAGTTAATACATCGATCGAGTTCAATGAAAGATCCGTTAAGCCGCTGACACGGCGGGCATGACGTACAACCACACTATCAAACCAGCCGACACGGCGCGGACGTCCAGTCGTTGTACCGTACTCACGGCCCACTTCACGGATTCTGTCCCCTGTTTCGTTCGATAGTTCCGTCGGGAAAGGTCCGTCCCCTACGCGGGTTGTGTAAGCTTTGGATACGCCGACTACGTGGTTGATTTTTGTAGGACCAACACCAGAACCGATTGTTACTCCACCAGCTACCGGGTTAGAAGATGTTACAAACGGATATGTACCTTGATCGATATCAAGCATAACCCCTTGAGCTCCTTCAAATAAGACACGACGGCCGTTATCAATGGCATCGTTCAGGACAACGGATGTATCGACAACATAGTGCTTGATCTGCTGACCGTACTCGTAATATTCATCCAGGATGTCTTTAATATCGAAGCCTCCTGTTTCATAGAATTTTTCAAAAAGACGGTTTTTCTCTTCCAGGTTACGAGCAAGCTTTTCTTCAAATGATTGACGATCCAGAAGATCTGCGATACGGATCCCGACACGAGCGGCTTTATCCATGTAAGCAGGGCCAATTCCTTTTTTCGTTGTACCGATTTTGTTGGCACCTTTACGTTCTTCGTCGATTTCGTCCAATTTTAAGTGATATGGAAGAATCACATGTGCACGGTTGCTGATTCTCAGGTTGTCTGTTGTCACATTGCGATCGTGAAGATACTTTAACTCTTTCACAAGAGCTTTAGGATCGACAACCATCCCATTTCCGATTACGGATGTTTTTTCGTTATAAAAAATACCTGATGGAATTAAGTGTAATTTATATGTTTCACCGTCAAACTTAATCGTATGACCCGCGTTGTTCCCACCTTGGTAACGCGCGATTACTTCTGCATGTTCAGAAAGGAAGTCAGTGATCTTTCCTTTTCCTTCGTCTCCCCATTGTGTACCTACTACTACTACTGAAGACATATTAAGCCCACCTCCGACGGGAATTAGTATTCCCTCTTTTATCAAACAAACTCATTTTATCAACACTAAAACCGAAAGTCAATCAAAACACGAACGTTTGTATAGGTAATTATATTTATGTTCGTGTAATTTCGGACTTTCACCCCTGAAATCCTCTAGTTTAAGAATTTTGAGATAAATAAACAAGCTTAATTAAAAGTGAGTAATGATGATGTATGAAAACGGGACCGTTCCTTTCCGCTGCAGGCACAAGATTCCCCGGGGAGGAAGTCGAGCCTCCTGATATGAACGAAACTGTCAATGTCCGCACTCTACACCGATTTAAAAGCAGCTTTAATAACAGGAGCTCTTTTAGCTCCATTTTTCAATTGATTTTAAAGCCG
>NZ_JBANLY010000045.1:0-6914 GCF_037046045.1 Rossellomorea sp. LJF3
GGACATGGCGAGGGCCATGTCCAGCCTAGAAACAGGAGAAAAATCTTTTAAAATATCAGAAAACCCCACCTTCGGTTAAAGTGAAGGTGGGGTTTGTCTACAGTCTGAAAGGTAAACGTTAAAAAGTTTACCTTTTTTATATGGGCACTTAATCAATGGGATCCTCTGCTTTGCCAAAGCGAATGACGTCGAGAATCGCCTGTCCATCACTCGGTTTTCCGTCTCCGTTCCTGTAAGGAAATAACGAGAAAAAGATGAAATAAACCGAGAAATACACAAATTGATAGAAAAAGATGTGAACAGGTATCACACCTTCATATATTAGAAAGTTAATGAATAATATCGCCACCAGGTTGAATAAACTTCCTGATAAATAGATCAGGACATGCACCCATACCTTGTTGTATTTCAACTCCCGGTATTGACACCACCCCTCCATAAAGTACATTCTCTTTACTTCTAAAGGGCCAATATTTATCAGGTGTTTACCGGTTCCGATGATAAACTTGATCTTCGCACCAAATATTCGTGCAATCAAGATATGACCCAACTCGTGTACAATGGTGACTATCGGCAATGTAAGAAAGAAGGCCAGGAAAAAAGTCCAGATATCTGCTAATGTAAACAATCGTAATCCCACCAATATCATTTATTATTCATTCATCTTCTCCCTCTTTGCCCTAAAAGATTTACCCTTATGCATATTCGTCTGCATTGTCATAAA
This sequence comes from Rossellomorea sp. LJF3, assembly GCF_037046045.1. Classification (NCBI taxonomy): domain Bacteria; kingdom Bacillati; phylum Bacillota; class Bacilli; order Caryophanales; family Bacillaceae; genus Rossellomorea; species Rossellomorea sp. LJF3. The sequence goes on from NZ_JBANLY010000045.1 coordinate 725, forward strand.
ACCGTCACCTTTTTAGTAAAATGGACACAAAATAAAAAAGCAGGACGTGTTTCCCTGCTTTTTAGCGGTGTATTAAATTGAATTGGTCGTTAAGTCCTGATTTTCCTGATGCAGCTTTCTATATTGAAAATACATGGTTATCCTCCAAGGAACGATCATGCCAAAAGCAAGTATCCAGAACATCCCGCTCAGTTCTCCGTAATCAATTGAAGTACTAAGGATCGACTTTGCTACAATTCGAATTAACAAAAGGCCGATCAAAATGAAGGCAAACGCTTTAGAACGCTTTAAATAAATATCATTTTCACGGATTTCAAACTTGGATGTCTTGATTAACAACAGGGAGAATACCATCCCGACAGTAATCGCCTCTAAAAACTCACTCACATTGACCCGAAAGACAGGAAATAAGAACATCAACGCACCCGTGCTCATAAAGAGAGGGGGTAAAATAATCTTCTTACCGCTTACCGGCCTTTTCTGAGCCTTCATCCTGATAAATATCACCATAAATCCCATGCAAATCGCTACAATGGATGAAGCAATCATCATAAAGCATCATCATCCTTTTATAATCTACTTTCATACCTTCCCTTATTATAGCCCAAATGCAGGAAAAACGAAAACAGAAAAAAGAGAGAATGAATGGAAGATTCAATCTCTCTCGGTTTATCAGCCTAACACTCTTTTGATGGCTTCGTCTACACGCACTTCGTCAAAGGGTTTAACTATGAAGTCCTTCGCCCCTGCTTCAATTGCTTCGACTACCACCTTTTGTTGTCCCATCGCCGAACACATAATGATCTTGGCTTGAGGGAATTCGGTAAGGATCTTCTTAACCGCCTCAATTCCATTCATATCCGGCATGGTGATATCCATCGTTACCAGGTCAGGGTGAAGCTCACGATACTTCTCCACGGCAATAATGCCATTCTCAGCTTCCCCAACGACTTCATGCCCGCTGGATGAAAGCATGTTTCCAAGAGTCAATCTCATAAATTTCGCATCATCCACTACAAGTATCGTTGCCACAGATGTTTCCTCCTCGTACACACTATCAATGTCTATTGAGTCTTTTTACCTAATTCATCCAATTAAACTATACCATAAATCGTAATATTTATTCAATTTATTCTGTTAATTATCACCTGTTTTTCATTAAAATCCCTGAAAGCCTCCGAATACAGTCGTAAAGTAAGCAAGTATGACGGTCATCCAGTCAAAGAACAGCATGATCCCTACAGCAATCATGACGTAGCCCCCTACTTTTACAATTCTTCCACTGTTCTTTCTGATCCACTGCATTCGCCCTATGAAGAAAGAAAGAATGAAGAAAGGAATGGCAAACCCTAATACATATGCTGTCATGTACATGACACCTGACCCAGGATTTGTTGCGGCAAGGGCAAGAACTGAAGCAAGGATCGGACCAGTACAAGGTGTCCACCCCGCAGCAAATGCCATTCCGATCAAGATGGAACCGATAAAGCCCGCAGGTCTATTCTTGAATTCAAATCTGCGATCCTTCATCAAGGATTCCGGGGTGAACACTCCAATGACGACCAAGCCAAATATGACGATAAAAATAGCCCCGAGCTGTCGAATAAGATCTTTATAATTTAAAAAGAAGTTTCCAATAAAGGAGGCCCCAAAACCAATCGCGATAAAAATGGCTGAGAAACCAACTAAGAAAAATAATGTATGCAGTAAACTTCTTCTCTGCAACATGGCATTATCCGTTTTCAATTCATTGACGCTCATCCCGGTTATGTATGAAAGAAAGGCGGGATATAAAGGTAAGCAGCACGGGGATATGAAGCTTAGGAATCCCGCCCCGAATGCTAAAAAGATATTAATATCAGACATTTCCACATCTCCTACAATTCAGTATATATGTCTATTCTATCAAACAATGCTTCAAACTATGAGGGATGTTTATGTGAAAGATTTGTGACCATCTTATTACAATCATCTATTACTCTTTCATTTGTATTAAAGTCTCTTTTCTTTTTTTAAAACCTTTAATTTTACTTTGAAAAAATAGGCTATATTCGTTATACTAATAAAAAGTTACAGTTATTACTAGTTTTGTATTCCACTTGTCAGGACATACAAAAGAAAGGAAACAGCCGTGTCTAAAAAAGAGCTTCTAGAACGAATTGAAAAAAAGCGTGCTCAATTAATTGATATTGTTGCTGAAAATGGACTGACGTCACCTCAAGCTATTCAATTTAGTCAGGAACTTGATCGTCTGTTAAATAGCTACAACTCTCAATACATAAAAAAATGCTACACACCACAAATGAGCTGAACTAAATCTTTCATCCTAATAAATGATACTAATATAGCGCTAAATATGAACAGGGAGACCCGAATCAGGGTCTCCCTGTTGCATGAGCATTCCTATTTACCTTTCCGAAGTGGCATTCTCCATATCCTCGACCAAACCATTCTGAAGGAGATACATTTTATGGTAAATCCCTTTTTGATGAAGTAATTCCTGGTGGCTGCCGCGCTCTACTATTTCCCCTTGCTGCAACACCAGGATGAGATCCGCATCCTGTATGGTTGATAGCCTGTGAGCTATGGCAATGGTTGTTCTGCCATTTCTCATTCTCCTGAGTGCTTTTTGGATCTGTTCTTCCGTTTCTGTATCAATATTCGCAGTTGCCTCATCGAGGACAAGTATCTTCGGTTTGGTCGCCATAGTCCGGGCAAAGGCAATCAATTGGCGCTGTCCACTTGATAGTGTTGAACCCCTTTCGACCACAGGGTGAGAATACCCGCCAGGAAGTTTTTCAATAAACGTATTCGCCTGCACAAATTCAGCTGCTTCTTCAACTTCCTTATCAGACATCTCTTCGTCATGAAGCTTAATATTATCCTTTATATCCCCAAAGAATAGGAATGGATCCTGAAGGACCAGCCCCATCTTCTGCCGAAGTTCTGCCATTGGATACATCTTGATGCTTCTTCCATCTACTAAAATGTCACCCCGGTTGAATTCATAGAATCTCATAAGTAAATTGATGATCGAGCTCTTTCCGCTTCCCGTATGCCCGACAAGTGCCACGGTTTCACCAGGCTTCGCGGTAAATGAGATTTTCTTAAGGACATCATTCTCTCCATCATAAGAAAATGACACATCTTCAAAGGTAATTTCCCCTTCCCCGATCGTTTCACTCTTCCCGTTGTCTATGATTTGTCCCGGGGATAGTTCTTCTTCATCCAACAGCTTGAATACACGTGAAGACGCTATGATCGCTTGTTGAAACATGGATAGTCTCATCATGATTTGATTGACTGGTTCAAAAAAACGGTCCAAATAATTAACAAATGCATACAGCACACCAATTTCAATCGGCTGAGTAAATGATGTAATTCCAAAATAGCTCAATACTACAATTAAGGCAGCAACATACACAAGATCGATTGCGGGTCTCAATAATAACCCATCTACCTTAATATTCTTCATGCCAGCCCGATAGTGTTTTCCATTGATATCCCCAAACTCAAGTCTTAGTCTTTTTTCCTGCCTGAATACTTGGATGATTGACATTCCCTGCAGCGATTCACTTAGCTTAGCATTGAGTTGACTCAATCTCTCTCGCATATCCTGATAGAAAATGGAGCTATAAGCACGATACATTTTCATAATGATAAAAATCACAGGGAGTATGAATAGGCAAAAGAAGGCTAACCTGGTATTCAGGGCAAACATGGCAATGAAGATCCCCGTTAAAAGGAATGCCCCTTGAATGAATGATACCAATACACTTACGAACATATCCTTAATCGCTTCCGTATCATTCGTTACCCGGGAGACCACCCCTCCTGCAGGGGTATGATCAAAGTACTTCATACCAAGTCCTTGAACCTTCGTAAACACATCCACCCTCAATTGTTGAATGATCCTTAGGGCGATTTCCTGAAATTTCAATAACTGAAAGTAGGAAATCAACACATTCCCAACTTGAATCAAAACATAGGCGGCAGCTAAACCGGCAAGTGGACCATACGGAAACACCCTGGGAGTTAAATAATCATCTATGAAGATCTTGATGATGATCGGTCCAACGACGTCTCCTATGGTTGTCAGAAACAATAGTGAAAAAGCGGCCATTATCGGTCTTTTATAAGGCTTTGTATATCCCATGAGGCGGTAAAAGATCTTCCGCTGCTCTTTAGGTGTCAGGGTCTGTATACGATCCATTTTTTATCCTCCCCGCTCCACGAGTTCTTCCAGCTGTTGGCGGAGGTACATTTCTCTGTACCTGCCTTTATTTTTCATCAGGTGAAAGTGCGTGCCTTTCTCGACGAGCTTTCCTTCTTCGAGGACAATGATCAGGTCAGCATGTTGAATCGCACTTAGGCGATGTGAAGTGAGCAACGTCGTCTTCCCGGCTCGGTTCTCCTTCAGGGAAGTCAGGATCGATTCTTCTGTCCTGGCATCTACAGCTGACAGGGAGTCATCCAGGATGAGTACCTCAGGATCCATTAAGAGAGCCCTTGCAATCGATATCCTCTGCTTCTGACCACCCGATAAGGAAACTCCTCTTTCCCCGACGACTGTGGCATAGCTTAAGGGGAACCGGCTGATATCATCATGGATATGAGCAAGTATAGCTGCCTCCTCCACTTTTTCTCTTGAAGAGAGTGGACTTGCGAATGCAATGTTTTCCATGATCGTGGCAGAAAATAGGAAGTGATCCTGAGGCACGTATCCGATTGATTCACGCAAATTACTTAATTTATACTCTTGAATCACATTCCCTCCGAATTTCACCTTTCCCTTATACCCTTCAAATTCCCTCAGGAGGAGTTTTAGAATAGTCGTCTTTCCCCCACCTGTTTTTCCAACGATCCCGATGGTTTGACCCTTTTTTATGGTAAAATGAACATCTTCCAGGGCATGCAACTCTTCATCCGGATAAGAAAAAGAGGAAATGTGGAACTCGATATCTCCTGTTGGGGCATGCTTCAATTCCCCCGAATCCTGTATATCAATCTTTTCATTCAATAACCCTGCCACACGATCATAAGAAGCACACCCCCTCTCCACAATGTTAAATAACCACCCAAATGCAAGCATCGGCCAGATTAAGAGTCCGAGATATGTAGTGAAGGAAATCAAGTCTCCAATCGTCAGCTCTCCTTCTATGACATACTTTGAACCAAACACAATCGATAAAAAGAAGGAAATACCGACAATGATCGAGATGGTGGGATCAAATAACGAGTCTACCCTGGCAACAGAGATATTCTTCTGAACCACTTCTTCCGATTGCTTCCTGAACAACTCAATATCCTCTTTCTCCTGCCCAAAGGTTTTCAGGACTTTCATTCCTGCTACACTTTCCTGCGTCTTATCATTCAGAGCCGAAAATGCTTCTTGAGCTTTATGAAACCGCTTATGTAGTAATGTTCCATAATAACTTGTCAAAACCGCCATGAACGGCATCGGAATCAGTGCAATGAGGGTCAGCTTCCAGCTGATTGTAAAAGCCATGGCCGCAACGACAAATCCTCCAGTTGAAAGAGAATCAACAAGGGTCAATACCCCTGCTCCCGCAGTCTGTTGAATCGCTTGAATGTCATTTGTTGCGTGAGCCATCAAGTCCCCTATCCTCTTTCTTTGATAGAAAGCTGGGGACATTTTAGTGAAGTGATGATAAAGTTTGTCCCTCAGCAACCTGGAAAGCTTGGTGGCCGAACCAAAGATCATGATTCTCCATACAAAACGGAGACCATACATGGCTAGTGCGGTGAAAATAAGGATCAGGATCCAATTCAACATATCTTCCGTGGTCAACGAATGTGCCTTTATACGGTCCACCACGATCCCTACGATTTTAGGTGGGAGCAATTGAAGGAACGCCACCAATAATAGTAGGATGGTTCCTGTGATATATGACTTTTTCTCCTGAAGAAAAAACCATTTCAAATCATAAAAGACTTTCATACTGTCTCCCCCGCATCATGATTAAATCGACTCTTTATTTTACCAAATTTCAAAATAATTAGAAATCTTTTTTAAAGTAGCGATCAGTAGTTGATTTCCACTCCAGGTGCTCGCTTTCGGCGGGGCGTGAGTTGAGCCTCCTGATATGAACGAAACTGTCAATGTCCGCACTCTACACCGATTTAAAAGCAGCTTTAATAACAGGAGCTCTTTTAGCTCCATTTTTCA
>NZ_JBANLY010000046.1:0-6809 GCF_037046045.1 Rossellomorea sp. LJF3
AACCTTCCAAACAAGGGTAAGTGGAAGGTTATTTGGCATGCATATTTTCAGTATAACATGAGTTATTTTAAGTTTTTATTGAAAAATGTTGACAAACTATTAGCTGGTTTATTGAAAGTAAACGCTCCAATTTAGAATACATATACTGTAAAATATTATTCAAGGAGGCGGTTAAATGAATCAAGCTAATTCAGTAGAAGAATTTCTAAAAATCTTAAATCGATATCAGAGACAGCACGAAATCTTTTATAGAGGACAAGCTGCCAAATATAAAAGCGTTATATCTAGTATTTCTCGAGATAACGGGCATTTAACAAATGAACATCAAATTTATCGGGAAACCGTACATATGTATGAACAAGAATTTGAGACATTGGAATTTCCTATTGAGCGTTTAGCCAAATTACAACATTATGGAATTCCAACTCGATTAATTGATGTAACAACTGATCCTTTAATTGCTCTTTATTTTGCAGTCGAAAATGTTGATAGCCCCAGCGATGGTAATGTATTTGTGTACGTTCAAACAAGTAAGCCTACCCATAGTAAACCTGTAAAACTTTTAGCCTTGTTGGCTACACTAGAAATTTATGATACAAATTACGTTCAGGAACAATATAAAGTTATATACAACGAGAGTATTACAAAACAGGAAATTCTTAAATTAGCTCAAGAGACATCTTTCATTACTTTTTCTGATCGGTTAAAAGAAGCAAACCCTAGATTACTCGGTCAGAAGGGTGCGTTTGTGATTTGTGGGAATGAGATTCGAAATGAGGTTATTCATAAACACGTAAAACCCCTGGATGCCATTAAACCAAATCTAATAATCCGTATTCCATATGAACACAAACTAGCAATTAAAAATGAATTAGACCAACGCACCCTTATCAACAAAACAACAATTTATCCTGAGTTCCCATCTGTTGCTGATTATTTAAAAGAGAAATACAGAGAAACAAACCTTTCTATTGATGGTGCTTATAGTGTTGTGGAAAAGGATGACCTCTCTTATCCTGGTGTTAAACGATTATCTATGAAAATTACATTAAATAAATTACTCCGCATGGAAGAAATTCATACCCTAGCTAAATCCCTTATAGAACAATACCAGCAGGAATATGATGTGATTTTTATATTTGTAGCAAAAAATGGCGATGATTACATCATGTATAACTGGATTCTTCGAAGCCTTTGGCTCAACCCATTATGTAATCGTATAAAAATGGCACCTTTGTCGCAGAACGAAGGGACGGGGTATAGTTGGGAAGAAGGAAAATCTTTTAGCGTTATGGCGGATTATTATGATAAATTCGTGTTTAAAGACGACAAATTTTTATTTGTATGTAATCAGAAACTTCATGATGAGCTTTTTCATGTTTATCAAGAATTACTAAGATCTTTTGATTCTGACCCATTTGATGCTTTCCTTCTGCTCTTATTTGAATATAAAGAAAAAATTCAAAATGTAAATTCTATCATGGGAGACTTTGGCTACTCGAGAAATAAGAAATTTAACGATTATTTAGGTGTTTATAGTGAATTTGCCCATATGCTAGATAACATTCTATTATGGGCTAAAAATGATAACTTAAATGATCAAAGCAAAATATATCAAATAAATAAACAGTTCCAAAAGCTTCATCAAAATGCTGAATCTATTCGGCTGCATTCTTCTAAATGGTTTTTAGAACTTGGCGTTACTTCGTCTGATTTAGTTCATATCGATCCATATAATCTTCCTGAACAACCCAAATATCAATTCGAGCCAACACTCCCCTTAAATCCTAATGGTTTAGAAGTTGTGTTTAATTTAAAGATTAAACAGATGGATAATCGTTCCCTGCATGTTCTAGGTGAAACAAATTTATACGATGAGGCAGACCTATTAGTATCAATTAGAAAAAAGAGCGGTCAATTATACGGCCAAAGTAAAGCTTCTGTAAAAGATAGGAAATTCGACTTTGGAGAATTTCGCTATAAAGATAAGGGGTATGAACCCGGTGATTACATTATTGAAATCACTGTATCAATTCCTAGTACACAGCCAGAATCGTTTCGAAAAAAGGCTGGCCTTGAGTACGAAAACCTAGCTGGTCCATATGTTCAAAGAGATGGTGTCGCACCTTCAGTAAAATATAAAGAAAATTTCAAAGTGTAATGGCCCTTTAATGGAATAGGGCCACTTAAGCAAGGAACTGTAATAAAGACAATAAAGTGCCCCCTTTCTCATTCGACAACGTAAAAAAACCGAACTAATTTGACACCCTGAAGGTAAATTAGTTCGGTTTTCACTTATGAAATATAGAATACTTTTTTATGGGGAGCACCGTTTACTCACTCATATCTTCTTCCATATCCTTTTCATTCAGGTGGTCCTCGACCTCCTGCATGGTTTTGAAGCTTGAAACATCTGTCACTTCCATTCCATCCGTTTCAACTGCGACAAACCCGTCTGAGGATTGGAGGATTTGTGCTTTTATTTCTTCATTCCCGGTCAGGTTGTATTTCTTGACGACGGTGGTTTCTCCTTTTTCCTCCATCGCTGTTAATTCAGCAGAATAAGAATCAAGATCCATCCCTTTTTGGATTCGTTCCTGTAGCTTCTCACTGCTGAAAAATTCTGCTGTGGGCTCCTCCATCTCCTGGGTATCCTGCTGATCATTCATTTCTGCCGTATCACTTGAGGTATTCTCTTCCGGTTCTGCCTCTTCTGAACCGCATGCTCCCAATATCGAGAGTGCGAAAAAAAGGTTTCCAGCTAGTAGTAATTTTTTCATACCGTTCTCCTTTCTTTGGTTGTTACGATACAATCTCTCATTTATTTATTATCCTTTTAGTATTTTTGTTAAACATTGGAACATGCTCACACAAAAAAGACAGCCCGGATCTGACTGTCTTTTCATTCTTATTTACTTGAACCGAACTCTTCCCATATTTCCTTTAAAAGCTGCTTATCCGTCAACAGTTCATAACCCGTCAGCGCAAGTGCCTTTGCCCCGATTACAAGGGCACGGTCAGCCTCGGTGGATTTAGCCGCTTCCCTGAATTCGTTCGTGTGGACGACAAGGGATTCGGGCCCGATTTTGATGTAGGGATGGATGGTCGGGACCACCCTGCTGACGTTTCCGGCGTCGGATGAGCCGAGTCCCTTTCGTTCCGTATCGTCGAAGGATTCTCCCAGTGACTCGATGGAGTGCTGGAATACTTTATCGAAACGGCGGTTGAGCTGAAAGTGGTCGACTTCATTTTGGATTTTGATGACATTCAGTTTCGTCCCGGTGGCAAGGGCCGCCCCATCAGCGATGGCTTTCACTTTCTTCGAGACTTCATTGCACGCTTCCCTGGTTGCAGCACGTATATAGAAGCGGGCTTTCGCGTAGTCAGGGACGATGTTGGGCGCATCCCCGCCGTTGGTGATGATACCGTGAATCCGTACATCATCGGTCACGTGCTGGCGAAGAGCGTTAATGCCGTTGAACAGCTGGATCACTCCGTCGAGGGCATTGATACCGTCTTCAGGTGAAGCTGCCGCATGGGCAGATCTTCCTTTAAATTCGAAATCAAGGGGGTCCACTGCAAGTGTTTTCCCTGTCTGCGTGGTTCGCTTGAACGGATGGACCATCATGCAGGCATCCACTCCTTCGAACAAGCCTGCTTTTACAAAACTGCCTTTCGCACTGCCGTTCGGGCCGCCTTCCTCGGCAGGGGTCCCGAACACCACCACTTCCCCTCCTGTTTCCTCGAGTACGGACGACAGGGCGATGGCGGCCCCGCAGCTTGCCGTCCCGATGATATTGTGACCGCAGGCGTGCCCGAGTCCAGGCAGGGCGTCATATTCAGCAAGGTAGCCGATGACCGGTCCTTCTTTCCCTGAATGTTTGCGTGCCACAAAGGCAGTCTCATGGCCCGCCACTCCCCGTTCAATGGTAAACCCGTTGGCTGCAAGTAGGGTGGTCAAGGTCTCTGAAGCAAAGAACTCTTCGTTTCCTATTTCAGGCTTGTCGTGGATCTGATGGCTGGTCGACACGAGTTTCACCGCCAATTGATCGACTGCTGAGAGAATGTTGTGTTTACGATCGGCAATGGTTGCTGGTTGACTCATCTCTTTTCCCTCCTAATGCAATTCACTGACCGGAACGAATGTCGGAATCAGTGAATCTTTGTATGTTTTCTTAATATGTTCCGCTACGTCATCTTGCTGATAGAGCTCAACAATCTTTTGATAGGTCTTGTTGTCTTTCTCTTTTTCCTGTGCGGCGATGATATTGATGAACGGCTTGGATTCTGCCCCTTCGATATAGATGCTGTCGTCAACCGGGACCATCCCTGCTTCTACCGCCACCCCATTATTAATGATCGATGCCGCAACATCCGGCAGTACCCTTGGCGTCTGGGCAGCGACGACCGGTGTGAATTCAAGGTTTTTCGGGTTTTCTTTGATGGCTTCAAGACCCTGTGACTGATCAAATCCTTCATTTAGCTTGATTAACCCTGCTTCTTCCAACAGGAGAAGGGCACGGCCAAGGTTCGTCGCCTCTTGAGGGACGGCTACTGTACTGCCTTTCGGTAAGTCTTCCACCGATTTATATTTTTCCGAATAGATGCCCATCGGCGCGATGATTGTCGAGCCAATCGGTACAAGGTCCAGATTATGTTCTTCCACGAATGAATCAAAATACGAGATTGTCTGGAAGGCGTTCAAATCGATATCCCCATCGGCCAGCGCCTGATTCGGTCTCACGTAATCGGCAAATTCCACAATCTCGATATCAATCCCTTCCTTCGCTGCTTTCTCTTTCATATACTCCCAAATCGGCACCCCGGATCCATTCACTCCGACTTTCACGACTTCTTTGTCACCTGAACCGGATGCACTGTTTCCCGAGCAGCCGCTCAATAGTAGAGTGATTAATAAAATAGCTAAACTTGCCAGGCTGATTGATTTTTTCATATTCCTCTCTCCTAACGTCTCCTGATGATTTTTGATAATGTATTTCCTGCTGTCTGAAGTCCCTGCACCATCACGACTAAAATGATGACGGTCACAATCATGACTGATGTTTCGAATCGCTGATATCCGTATGCGATGGCGAGATCTCCGAGGCCACCGCCTCCGACTGCCCCGGCCATGGCAGATGCCCCGACGAGTCCGATGGTGGCAATCGTGATGTTCAGGACCAGTGTACTTAATGCTTCCGGGATTAGTATCCCGAAAATGATCTGCCAGGGCCCTGCCCCCATGGATTCTGCCGCTTCGATGACACCCGGCTCCACTTCAAGGAGCGAGCTCTCTACCAGTCTTGCAATATACGGTGCCGCAAATACGACAAGCGGTACAACTGCTGCCGCCGTTCCGATCGATGTGCCCACTACCAATCTTGTAAAAGGGATGATGGCCACCATCAAGATGATGAACGGGACTGAACGAAATACATTGATGATGCTGCTGAGTACTGAAAAGACGGCTCTATGTTCAAGTAAGTGCCCCTTTCTTGTCACCACGACAATGATGCCGAGGGGAAGCCCGATCAACGTTGCGAATAGCAGGGAGAATGACACCATCGCAACCGTATCCCATGTCGCTTCTATAATTCTTGGCCAAAATAACTCCCAGTTAACTTGCACGCTTCTCCACCTCGCTTACGAATAATTTGTTCTTCCAGTACTCCAGGATTTCTTCTGTTTCCTTCTTGCTGCCGATGATCTGTACGATGAGATTCCCGAACGGCTTGCCCTGGAGTTCCGTGATTTGTCCGAATAATACATTGATATGGGCATTGAATGCCTTTGCCGTTTCGGAAAGGATCGGTGTGCCAGTTGAATCCCCCTTGAAAATGAGACGGCAGATGCGCCCTTCCTTGCTGTCATTCAATTTATCAAGAACCGATGCCGGCAGCTGATCATTCATGACGCTCTTCACAAAGTTTCTCGTCGTCGAGGTCTGCGGATTGGAAAAGATATCGAAGACGGTTCCCTCTTCCACGATTTCTCCACTTTCCATAACCGCGACCTTGTCACAGATTTCCCGTATGACCCCCATTTCGTGGGTAATCATCACAATTGTAATCCCATACTCCGCGTTGATTCTCTTCAATAAATTGAGAATCGATTCTGTCGTCTGAGGATCCAGTGCCGATGTGGCTTCATCACAGAGCAGAATCGAAGGCGACGTCGCCAGTGCCCTTGCTATCCCTACACGTTGCTTCTGCCCTCCTGACAGTTCATCGGGATAATGCTTCGCTTTATCTTCAAGTCCGACAAACGCGAGCAACTCCTTTACTCTTTCGTTGATTTTGTCTTTTGGCCATTTTGCCAGTTTCAGAGGATAGGCGATATTCCCTGCCACCGTCCGGGATTGAAACAGATTAAAGTGCTGAAAAATCATCCCGATACGGTGCCGCTCTTTCCTCAGATCGATTGCCGACTGCTCCTTCAGGCTGCGACCCTCTATGAAAATATCACCCGAAGATGGTTTCTCTAAAAAATTGAGACAGCGGACAAGCGTGCTTTTCCCCGCTCCACTGAATCCGATCACCCCATAAATCTCTCCCTTCTTCACTTCAAAGGAAACATCCCTCAAAGCAGTGAATGGGCCATCCTTCGTCTCGAATACTTTCGTAACATTCTGAACTCTAATCATATAAGACTTGCTCCTTTCACTATGTATTCTTCTTGTTGACTATCCTGGCTCAAATAAAGGTTCAACGTCAAATGTTGGGGTGAAGTGAATGTTGCTTCACCCTTATCCAATATGTGAACCCAATCTTTTATACTTATGTGTTAATAGTATTTTAGCTCGAAAACGC
>NZ_JBANLY010000047.1:0-3008 GCF_037046045.1 Rossellomorea sp. LJF3
GTAATTGAGTCATCTTTATTCCTCTTCTCATTGTTTATCGTCGTTGAAAACAGTGTTGACAAGAAGGAATAAAATGACTCTTTCTTTTTACACAATTATATGGACTTAATCGATTGGGACAAGTATAAGGCTCAATATTTGCACAGCTTCATTCTAAACCGACTCCATTTTTTCAAAAAAACCCCCGATCACCGAAATCGAGGGCATACACTTTCATTTTCTTACACAAAACACCATACGATCTTTCCCATTGATATCATGGACGACTTCTGTTTCTGCATCCGGGAAGGTCGCGCGCAGCAGATCCGCAACCGTTTCTCCCTGGCCGACGCCAACTTCGAAACCGATCAGGCATTTTTCTTTCATGACAAGAGGAAGTTCTTCCATAAAGCGTTTATACAGATCATAGCCATCTTCCCCGCCAAACAATGCGAGTTCAGGCTCATGCCCGATGACGACATCTGATAGAGTTTCCCGATCCGTCAAAGGAATGTATGGAGGGTTGGATAAAAGAACATCCACCTTCACTCCGGCTTCGATCAATGGCTTCAACAAATCTCCTTCAATAAAACGGACATCCGCTCCGAACTTCTTGCTATTCTCCCCGGCAACCGCCAATGCTTCCCTCGAAATATCGACAGCCATCATCTCAAGGGGCAGCCGCTTTGACTCAAGCTTCAACGTAACGGCAATCGCCCCGCTCCCTGTCCCGACATCGGCAGCCTTAAGAGGAGCAGCCGCATCACGGAACAAATCCTTCATCTTCTCCAAACCATAATAAATGAGCTCTTCCGTCTCCGGTCTTGGAATCAACACATGCTCATTCACCGCAAACTCACGGCCATAAAATTCCTCCGTGCCAATGATATGCTGAATCGGCACCCCGCCAGCATGCGTCCGGATCCCCTGTTGGAACTCGTCCCATTTCTCCTGAGGGACGGACCTCCGCTGTTCCGCGAGCAGCTGCGACCGTGACATTCCCAGCAAATACCGCAGATAGATTTCTCCCACATTCTCATCGCGGCCATTTTCCACTAAAAAAGAAGAAGCCCATTTCAGGGCTTCAAATACCGTCACCATGACTATTCTTCCAGTCTTTCAAGAAGTTTGGACTGATCTTCGATGATCAATGCATCGATGACTTCATCCATCTTTCCTTCAAGGATTTGGTCAAGCTTCTGGATCGTCAGGCCGATGCGGTGATCCGTGACGCGGTTTTGTGGGAAATTGTACGTACGGATACGCTCCGAACGGTCACCGGTACCAACGGCAGATTTACGATTGGCATCGTATTCCGCTTGAACCTCGCGCTGGAATTTATCATAAACCCGGGCACGCAATACTTTCATCGCTTTTTCTTTGTTCTTGATTTGGGACTTTTCATCCTGACATGATACAACGACGCCTGTCGGGATATGCGTCAGACGCACGGCAGACATGGTCGTATTAACACTTTGTCCTCCAGGTCCGCTGGATGCGAAGGTATCGACACGGATGTCTTTATCGTGGATATCGACTTCGACTTCTTCCGCTTCCGGCAGGCAGGCAACCGTTGCCGTCGACGTATGGATACGTCCGCCGGATTCTGTTTCAGGTACACGCTGCACGCGGTGTGCCCCGTTTTCATACTTCATTTTAGAGAATGCGCCATTTCCGTTGATCATGAAGATGATCTCTTTGTATCCACCGACACCAGTGGAGTTCGCTTCCATGACTTCGATCTTCCAGCCCTGGGATTCAGCAAAGCGGCTGTACATGCGGTATAAATCACCGGCGAACAGGGCTGCTTCATCTCCACCAGCAGCACCACGAACCTCCATGATGACGTTCTTATCATCGTTCGGGTCTTTCGGGATCAATAATATTTTCAGACGGGCTTCCAACGCTTCGATTTGCTCTTCAAGCTCGGAAACTTCTTCCTTCACCATTTCACGCATATCAGCATCAAGCTTATCCTCAAGCATCGCCTTCGCGTCTTTATACTGCCCGGTCAATTCTTTATATTCTCGATATGCTTCTACCGTTGCTTGGATGTCTGATTGTTCTTTTGAATAATCTCTTAGCTTCTTTGGGTCATTCACAATTTCTGGATCACTCAATAGTTCATTTAACTTATCATAGCGATCTTCCACTGCTTGTAAACGATCGAACACAGCTATTCACCTCAATTTTAATCCATAACAGTACAATTATATTATATGGTGTATGTAAACACAAGGAGGAGCGGGAATGGAGAGAGGGGATTTTACGTGAAAAGGGGAAGCCCAGAAGCTCCCCCTTTTCATTATCTTTCGGTGATTTTCACATTGATATCATAGCGGGGAATCGCTTTTTGCAACTTATCTTTCAGCATGGCTTCCTCTTTATCGGTCTCTGCCATGGTCATTTCTTTCTTCGTATGGGCCGTCACCCACATTTGATTCCCATTGATCCACACCTCATCAGGCTGAAATTTCGAATAATCCCTTACCACTTCACGGGCTTTGTCTTCATACACACCGGTAGTCGTGGAAGTCGTACCTTGAGAGTTTGTCAGGTTAGGGAAATTGGGATTTTGATCGGTGATTTCCCGCACATTTTTATCCTGGCGCTTATCCATCTCCGCCTTTCGGTTATCGATGAAGCGGGTCCCGCCACTGTCATTATGCACACCGTATTCCGACTCCTGATTCACACCACATGCTGTAATCAAAAGAAAGAAAACGGTAAAAGATAAAGCTAATACTACCTTTTTCATGCTTTCACACCTCCTGCTTTTAGGATTTCCTGGAGGATGGTGGTTATGCATGTGTCTGAATTGAGCTGTAGATGAGCGTGGAGGTAATATATGTAAAAATACGCAAATGACGAAAAAATGACGCAATCATGTGAGAAAACGACGCAATAAATCGTAAAACCGGTTTGACCCCCTAATTACTGACGTTTTCTCCAAGGGGCTTACTTGTTCTTAGTTTTTCATTTTGTTTTTCCTTCTTCGCTTTTATGAAGAAGGAAAAACCTTTATTTTA
>NZ_JBANLY010000048.1:0-1723 GCF_037046045.1 Rossellomorea sp. LJF3
TTCCCGCAGGAGCTATTCCTGTGAGATGAGAATTCATCTATTGCATAAAAAAAGACCCTCCGTTATGATGCAGGTGCTAACCAATCGCTCATAACTAAGGAGGATCTTCACATGCATGATAATCGAAATCAACGTATTAATCAAATTTCTGAAACTACGCTGGTCGTTGGTATTGACATAGCCAAGCGGAATCATTACGCCTGTGCCGTAGACGAGCGTGGACGTGAACTCAAGAAAAGCTTTGTCATCCGCCAATCCCTTCAAGGATTTGAAAGCTTTTACGCGACTATCCTAAAGCTCATGAGTATTCATAATAAAAAGGAAGTCATCGTTGGTTTTGAGCCTACCGGCCATTACTGGATGAATCTTGCAGCTTTTCTAACAGATCATTGCATTCCATATGTCCTTGTCAATCCTCTTCACGTAAAACAAACCAAAGAGCTAGACGATAATCTACAGAGTAAAAATGATCTGAAAGATGCACGGGTCATCGCAAAAATGATGCCACAAGGATATTACAGTATGCCAAGGGAAATGACTCAAATCGATTCTGAACTTCGTCGGGGGACGGCCTACCGAGCTCGTTTAAAAGAAGAATCGGCCTCTATTCAAAACCGCATCCGACGGTGGATCGACCTTTACTTCCCTGAGTTCGCTTCTGTAATCAAAGGTCTTGGGAAACAGGCTCAGGCTATTTTGAAATATGCCCCTTTACCAGAAGATCTCGTGATCTTCTCGCATGAAGAGCTGATTGACTTTCTTCACACAAAGGGTGTTCGCTATCTGTCAAAGAAGAAAGTAGAGCGACTCCTTCAAGTGGCAAAGTATTCTATAGGATTGAAAGACAGTCCTGAAATGGCACGCATGGAAATCAGAATGTTGCTTGACCAGTTATTCATGTATGAATCACAGATTCAAGAGCTTACTGAAAATCTTGTCACCCTTGCCCGTCAATTGCCTGACTTTGATTACCTAACATCGATTCCCGGAATTAGTGAAACAACCGTATTGGAGCTACTCTCTGAGACAGGTTCACTAAAGCGTTACAAGGATCCACGCCAATTATTTAAACTCGCGGGATTAACACTGGTAACGAATTCTTCTGGTGAATCAAAGGGTAGAAAAAGGATCTCTAAGCGAGGGCGAAGAAGGCTTCGAGCATTATTGTACAAAGCAGTGTTCCCTTTACTACACTCAAATTCGGCGTTCCGAGCACTTTATGACTACTACAGTAATGATCGCGAGAAACCAGTAACGAAAAAGGAAGCACTTGTGATTCTGTGCCGTAAGTTACTTCAAATTTGTCATGGTCTTAGCCATTATGAAACAACATTTGATTTAGAGCGCATGATGGGAGATATGCCTTTCCTCTCTCATCCCAAAGCAGCTTAACTCTTTGAATGAGAACGTAGTTCTTCTACAACCCAGACACTGAGAAGCCGGCCCATACACGACTTTCGACGATCTACTGATCAGTCCATGCAGGAGCATACGCCGGCCTCTGCGTTAGGGAAAGACCCAACGAAGGAATGTAGGCACTCGATGCCAGGAGATATGGGAGGGTAAGTCTACCTAAACAAGCAGAGATCAAAAGTGCCCATCACTGAATACAAGGGAGACCCTTCCAGTCTCTTAACGCAACGCGTAAGCATGAATTCCTTTATTTTGAACAAATAAGAAAAAAAGGGAATGCATTTGGCTAATATGATACTTAAAAAATTTT
>NZ_JBANLY010000049.1:0-1698 GCF_037046045.1 Rossellomorea sp. LJF3
TTCCGTAATGTAGCTCTGATTTGGTTTTTGTTTTCCTCAAAAACAGTCTAACCAAATTAACCTACGGTGTTACGAGTAAGGAGCTAGTTTCGTTCATGATAACTCGGGCTTGCGTGATGTCCTAACCCTTGTCCAGCTCCGGCGGCTAGCCCCTCGAGGTCATAAGCTAAATGGTCCAAGAAGGCAAAGAACGCCTTCCCGGCCCATTCATCTTATGCTTGTCGGGTCTGAGCAAGCCGCCTCCGCTTTTCGTGGTTTCCCGCAGGAGTCAAGTGCCTTCCGCTTCAATCCACTCTGTGGTTCTGAATAGGGATAGAGTATGAGTGAAGTATTTTAATTTAGATAAACTTCTTTTACAAATGCCCACTACCCATTTTAAAAGATATTAATGAGGAAGCTAAAAAAGACATAAACCATAATATCTATTGCAAACAAGCAATATCTGGCTTATAATATATATTCGTGACGGTTATTCATTTCTTGCCCTCGTGGTGCAACGGATAGCACGTAAGATTCCGGTTCTTAAAATGGGGGTTCGATTCCCTCCGAGGGCGTAGTTGAAAGAATGATATGAAGGTGTTTCTACAAGTTTTTAATTTGTGGAAGCACCTTTTTTCGTTATATAATGTTCCTATTCTGAAGAAGCGTAGATCAATATCCTGTATGATTATGAGTCATATACATATGAAGGAGACAAAGCACGTAAAGAACGCTTATGCGTGGAAATTTGTTTTGGAAGAAGCTATTTCGCCTTATATGAGAAGATTTGGAGAAGAGGAAACTCGTTGATATAGCAAAGGAGAACAATCTATAACCGGGGATGGTGGATTAGAATGAAAGATTTTATAGCTTTTGATTTTGAAACGGCTAATCGTGCAAGACACAGTATATGCTCAGTAGGAATGGTATTTGTAGAAAATGGTGAAATTGTTGATTCAATCTATCAATTAATCGATCCAGAAGAGAAGTTTGATCATTTTAATATCAAAATACATGGAATTAAACCACAAGATGTTCAAGGCGCGATGACGTTCGATGCTTTCTATCATTCTATCAAGGGTAAAATAGAGAATAAGTTGATGATTGCTCATAATCTTTCCTTCGATGGATACGCTTTGAGGGATAATTTAGTCCGTTATGAAATGAAGCCCGTATACAACCAATTCCTCTGCACATATCAAATGTCCAGAAAAATGGTGAAGGGCCTTCCCGCCTATCAGCTATCGTCTATGTGTAATTACTTTGGAATCGAATTAGATAATCATCATCATGCCGCAGATGATGCTAAAGCATGCGCTCAAATAATGCTAAAGCTAGCAGAAGAGTACAAGATCACGGACTTTGATGCTCTCTACAATAAAACTCGAATCAAACCGGGAGAAATATCCGAAGGCATCTATCGCTCTTCATTAGTAAGTAAATCGGCTAAATAACCCAACTTTCCGGAGAACCTTTTTCTTATTATGATTATCAATTGTGGCATCCTCCAGGGAGCTTTTTTAACATCAGCTTTTTATTCCATTGAATATTAATTAAGAGAATGGTGTTCTATGGATGGAGAACACCAACACCCTGACAGTTGATTGTAGCGGAAGGTGCTCGACTCCCTCGGGAAAGGTTATTATATCAGGGCTTACAACCGGTTTATTCTCTTTTAAAAATTTTTTAAGTATCATATTAGCCAAATGCATTCCCTTT
>NZ_JBANLY010000050.1:0-1525 GCF_037046045.1 Rossellomorea sp. LJF3
TCAGACTGTAGACAAACCCCACCTTCACTTTAACCGAAGGTGGGGTTTTCTGATATTTTAAAAGATTTTTCTCCTGTTTCTAGGCTGGACATGGCCCTCGCCATGTCCAGTTTGCCAACTTCTTAAGATTCATGGCAGCGAATGTAAGCATCGCCTGCATTGAAACTTTTTTAAGACCTCTTAAGGTCGTCCAACGCATGCCATGCTTTTCTTTTGCGTCCGCAAAGACCCGTTCGATCGTTTCTTTGCGTTTCGCATATAGAGTTTTATTAAGTTCTGTATGTCTCAAATGATCTACTTCATCTATGTAATCCTGCCACACATGT
This sequence comes from Rossellomorea sp. LJF3, assembly GCF_037046045.1. NCBI lineage: Bacteria > Bacillati > Bacillota > Bacilli > Caryophanales > Bacillaceae > Rossellomorea > Rossellomorea sp. LJF3. The sequence continues at coordinate 327 of NZ_JBANLY010000050.1, forward strand.
CGATGAATCATCTTGGTGTGATTCTTACTTTGTGTACAACGTTCTAACAGAGGACAGTCTTTACATTCCAAAGGATTTGAAGCGTATTGTTTGTACCCGTCTCTTGTGGTAGTACGGTAAGGTAAAATTTGTCCTTCGGGACAAAGATAGGAGTCAAAATATTCATCGTAAACGTATTCGTATTTCCTAAGATATCCGTCTTTCGTTCTCGGCCGTGTATAAGGCATAACGGGTCTGATTTCTTGGTCCATGAGGAATTTAGCGATGTGGGGTGTTTTATATCCTGCATCAACAGCGACAGAACTGGGCTTACCGACTTTATCCGTGACTTGAGTGACGAGCTTGTCCAACATCCGACTATCGTGAACATTTCCTCCCGTGACAAGAGATCCTAAGATAAAACCCCGGGAGTCGCTTGCCGTATGAAAAGAATACGCAAACAGCTTTTCGCGCTCATCTTTTACGTAATACCCACTTTCAGGGTCTGTCGTGCTGACCTTTATTTCTTTTGACTCTTCTTTATTCTGTGGGGGGAAGGGCTTTTTTCCGTGTTCCTCTCGGTCAATGTTGATCTCTTTATCCAGCTGATCCTGATACGTTCTAGTTTCGACTCGGGCTATTTTCTTTTCGAATTTCTTCTTATTCGCATTCGCTTTTACATGAGTAGAATCTATAAACGCAACGGATGGATCCACCAATCCTTTGGTCATCGCTTCTTTCAAGATGCGGTAGAAAATTTGTTCAAAGAGATCCGTATCGTGGAAGCGCCTAACGTAGTTTTTACCGAAGGTTGAAAAGTGAGGGATTTTCTCTTTGAACGAATACCCAATAAACCATCGATAAGCAACGTTGGTTTCGATTTCTTTGATGGTTTGACGCATGGAGCGTATGCCAAAGAGGTATTGGGTAAAGACCATTTTAATGAGAACAACGGGATCAATACCAGGCCGCCCATTGTCTAAACAATATTTATCTTCTACTAAGTCATAAATAAATTCAAAATCAATCGTTTGTTCAACTTTCCTAACTAGATGATCCTCAGGAACAAGTTCATCTAGCGCAACCATTTCAATTTGATTTCTTCCTTCTTTAGTGTGTTTTGATAACATTTTTATCCCCCACAAAAGCTTTATTCCTTTCTATTATACAAAAAAAGCTTGTAGACTTGGTCTAATTCTTAGACTTTGTCTACAAGCTGA
>NZ_JBANLY010000051.1:0-1469 GCF_037046045.1 Rossellomorea sp. LJF3
AGTCAAGTCCTTTATATTGTGTAAATTCCATACTTGTCTTTCTTAACTGTAAATTGAATATAGGTACTCCATTCAACATTTTTTTGCGAAACTTCCATAATTAATTTCTTCATAGCCAGGGCAGGCTGTCAAAGGCTCCTCACTTTGACAGCCTGCCCTGGCTATGACACCATTCGAATGGGAAGTTTCATTCAAAAATGCTTAGGGCTTTTAAAAGAATTTTCTTTTTGAATAATTGGTCTCTTGGTAATGAAATAATACTGCCCCAACCAACCGAAAAGCTGACTGCGTATTAGGGAAAATCCGTATGACCTTTTCTCTTCTTCGAACCTCTTGGTTTAAGCGTTCCAAACTGTTTGTACTACGAATGTGTGGACGAATTTCCTCAGGGTGCTCCATGTACTGTATGGTATCTTCAAAGCCTTCATCTAAGATGGCCAACGCTTTTTCATATTTTTTATTCTCGCTAAACTGACTCATCAGTTCTTCTTTAAAGTTCCTCATATCTTCGATTTTGACGGCTTCAAATACCCGCTTAATCATAGTTCTAATTTCTTTGGAATCTTTCTTAGGGAGTTGGTTAATAATATTTCGTTTGAAATGTACATTACACCTCTGCCAACTGGTTCCAATAAATTCACGGAGAACGGCTTTTTGTAGGCCCTTATGGGCATCTGAAATCACAAGCTTAGGTGACTGTAAACCGCGCGATTTCAGCTGTTGAAAGAACCTACTCCAACTTTCGTAGCTCTCGGCATGATCGACCATTAATCCTAAAATCTCACGATTATTTTTCTGAGTAAGAGCTGTCGCAATGTAGACGGCTTTTGAAACGACACGATGATGTTCGCGGACTTTTATATACATGGCATCTACAAATATAAATGGAAAATAAGTTCCGTTCAAAGGCCTCTTAGCCCAGTCATTAATGATAGGATCTAATTTTTGAGTCAGGGAAGAAACGAATGATTTTGAAACTGTTTCACCACAAAGCTGTTCCACAATATGAGTAACCTTACGGGTAGAAACACCATTGATCACCATCTCAAGCATCGAAAGAACAAAAGCTTGATCACAACGTGAGTACTTTTCAAATATGGAAGGAGAAAAATCTCCATTACGGGTGCGTGGTACCTTCAATTTGATCTTTCCAACACTCATCGTGAAATCACGCTCATAGTATCCGTTACGATAATCTAAACGATCAGTAGATCGTTCGTAGGAAGCTGCTTGTAGGTACTGGTCTCTCTCCCTTTCCATGTATTCATTTAATACAAGGACGATGGCTGATCGAACCACCGTTTCGATGTTAGAATTCATTACTGCTTCTTTTAAAGAATCCAAATCTAGGTTAAACTGTAATTGAGTCATCTTTATTCCTCTTCTCATTGTTTATCGTCGTTGAAAACAGTGTTGACAAGAAGGAATAAAATGACTCTTTCTTTTTACACAATTATATGGACTTAATC
>NZ_JBANLY010000052.1:0-1433 GCF_037046045.1 Rossellomorea sp. LJF3
GAAGGCTGAGCTGTGATAGCGAGCGAATTATAGTAGCGAAGTTCCTGATTCCACACTGCCAAGAAAAGCCTCTAGCGAGGAAAAAGGTGCCCGTACCGCAAACCGACACAGGTAGGCGAGGAGAGAATCCTAAGGTGAGCGAGAGAACTCTCGTTAAGGAACTCGGCAAAATGACCCCGTAACTTCGGGAGAAGGGGTGCTCTGGTAGGGTGCAAGCCCGAGAGAGCCGCAGTGAATAGGCCCAGGCGACTGTTTAGCAAAAACACAGGTCTCTGCGAAGCCGTAAGGCGAAGTATAGGGGCTGACGCCTGCCCGGTGCTGGAAGGTTAAGAGGAGTGCTTAGCGCAAGCGAAGGTGCGAATCGAAGCCCCAGTAAACGGCGGCCGTAACTATAACGGTCCTAAGGTAGCGAAATTCCTTGTCGGGTAAGTTCCGACCCGCACGAAAGGCGTAACGATCTGGGCACTGTCTCAACGAGAGACTCGGTGAAATTATAGTACCTGTGAAGATGCAGGTTACCCGCGACAGGACGGAAAGACCCCGTGGAGCTTTACTGTAGCCTGATATTGAATTTTGGTACAGCTTGTACAGGATAGGTAGGAGCCTTGGAAACCGGAGCGCCAGCTTCGGTGGAGGCATCGGTGGGATACTACCCTGGCTGTATTGAAATTCTAACCCGCGCCCCTTATCGGGGTGGGAGACAGTGTCAGGTGGGCAGTTTGACTGGGGCGGTCGCCTCCTAAAGAGTAACGGAGGCGCCCAAAGGTTCCCTCAGAATGGTTGGAAATCATTCGCAGAGTGTAAAGGCACAAGGGAGCTTGACTGCGAGACCTACAAGTCGAGCAGGGACGAAAGTCGGGCTTAGTGATCCGGTGGTTCCGCATGGAAGGGCCATCGCTCAACGGATAAAAGCTACCCCGGGGATAACAGGCTTATCTCCCCCAAGAGTCCACATCGACGGGGAGGTTTGGCACCTCGATGTCGGCTCATCGCATCCTGGGGCTGTAGTCGGTCCCAAGGGTTGGGCTGTTCGCCCATTAAAGCGGTACGCGAGCTGGGTTCAGAACGTCGTGAGACAGTTCGGTCCCTATCCGTCGTGGGCGCAGGAAATTTGAGAGGAGCTGTCCTTAGTACGAGAGGACCGGGATGGACGCACCGCTGGTGTACCAGTTGTCTTGCCAAAGGCATCGCTGGGTAGCTATGTGCGGAAGGGATAAGTGCTGAAAGCATCTAAGCATGAAGCCCCCCTCGAGATGAGATTTCCCATCACGTAAGTGAGTAAGATCCCTAGAAGATGACTAGGTAGATAGGTCAGAGATGGAAGCATGGCGACATGTGGAGTTGACTGATACTAATCGATCGAGGACTTAACCACAAAGAGTCATATTTATATGAACAACAATTGGTCGATATTCGGCTTTCTTGACATCAAT
>NZ_JBANLY010000054.1:0-1302 GCF_037046045.1 Rossellomorea sp. LJF3
GGTTCTATAATATTTGTTGGGGTTCTTACACAATTTGAACATAAAAAATGCACGTAATCATCCAGTCTTTTATACTTGAGTTGTCGAGAAACAAGTATAGATTGGAGATACGTGCATAATGAATTCTAACATAGTTTTACCAGGTTTTGAAGATGCGTTGGTTACGAAAATGGAGGAAGTGGAAGAAAGACTTTGTATTAATGTAGAAATGCCAGTTACAGCTCACAAATGTCCGGTTTGTACTACTTCCACCCATAAGATTCACGATTATCGTATACAAAAAATTAAGCATTTAAAGCTGTTTGAAAGACATACACTCATCTTTTACAAAAGAAGAAGATACGCTTGCCCTTGCGGGAAGAAGTTTGCGGAAAAGAATCCCTTTGTGAAACGATACCAACGGTTATCTCTCGAACTGAACCAGGCGGTTAAAATTCGCAGTATTAAAGGCAAAACCTTTAAGGAAACGGCAGAGGTGTATGGAACATCTTCTTCAACGGTCGTCAGACGCTTTGATCAATTGGCAAAGGAAACGGTTAACGAGGAAGCGAAGGAATTGCCCAAGGTCATTGCCATTGATGAATACAAAGGCGACACCAAAGAGGGTAAGTACCAGCTCATCATCGCAAATGGAATCACCAAAGAACCCATCGACATCCTTCCGAATCGGTACAAAAATACGATTAAGCACTATCTAAGGAAGTATGGCGCTCAGGTGGAAGTTGTCATCATGGATATGAGTCAATCTTTTAAAGCAGCTGTCACGCAAGCACTTGGAAAGCCTATTATTGTGGCGGATCGGTTTCACTTTGTTCGGTATATTTATTGGGCTCTTGATAACGTGAGGAGAAGAGTTCAATCCAGTTGGCATGACTACGATCGGAAGAAATGCAAAAAAATGCGCCATGTCTTCTATAAAAAGTCTTGTAAGTTAACAGAGGACAATCGATGGTATCTTCAACGATATCTGGATATGTCCCCTGAATTAAAGCAGGCCTATGAATTGAAAGAGCTGTTCTGTCACTGGTTCGATGAGGCCAAACAAAATGGAGAAGAGAACATCGACCAAACCAAACATGACTTATACTCCTTTTACAAAGCCATTGATGAGGCGGGCATACCAGAGTTTCAAAAAGCAGCCCAAACCTTAAAGAATTGGCAGATTGAAATATTAAATAGCTTTATGTACAACTATTCCAATGGCTTTTTGGAGGGAATCAATAACTTAACAAAAGTGATGAAGCGAAACGCATTTGGATTTCGAAGCTTTACGCGTTTTCGAGCTAAAATACTATTAACACA
>NZ_JBANLY010000055.1:0-1292 GCF_037046045.1 Rossellomorea sp. LJF3
TAATGGCGAAGAGGTCACACCCGTTCCCATGCCGAACACGGAAGTTAAGCTCTTCAGCGCCGATGGTAGTTGGGGGATCTCCCCCTGTGAGAGTAGGACGTCGCCAGGCGATACATATTTCGGAGGATTAGCTCAGCTGGGAGAGCATCTGCCTTACAAGCAGAGGGTCGGCGGTTCGATCCCGTCATCCTCCACCATGTTTTTTTACGAAAGTAAAATTAACTTCATTCAATTTGCCCAAGCAAATTTTCTACCTATGCCGGTGTAGCTCAACTGGTAGAGCAACTGACTTGTAATCAGTAGGTTGGGGGTTCAAGTCCTCTTGCCGGCACCATTGGTTTTTTATTTTGTGTCTTTTTTTAATTTCAGGAGCCATTAGCTCAGTTGGTAGAGCATCTGACTTTTAATCAGAGGGTCGAAGGTTCGAATCCTTCATGGCTCACCAAATATTTTTGCCGAGGCAAAATATCTTACCTTCATTTTCTCTAATGTGAAAATGAATAGAATATGCGGGTGTGGCGGAATTGGCAGACGCACCAGACTTAGGATCTGGCGCCGCAAGGCGTGGGGGTTCAAGTCCCTTCACCCGCACCAATACTTGCGCGGAAGTAGTTCAGTGGTAGAACACCACCTTGCCAAGGTGGGGGTCGCGGGTTCGAATCCCGTCTTCCGCTCCAAACTAGCCGGGGTGGCGGAACTGGCAGACGCACAGGACTTAAAATCCTGCGGTAGGTGACTACCGTACCGGTTCGATTCCGGTCCTCGGCACCAGAATTTTTTGCGCCAGCAAAATAATTATCATTAATTTGCTTCAGCAAAATATCTTTCCGTACTTTACTATTAAAGAATTTACTTTGCGCCCGTAGCTCAATTGGATAGAGCGTTTGACTACGGATCAAAAGGTTAGGGGTTCGACTCCTCTCGGGCGCGCCATATATATCGGGAAGTAGCTCAGCTTGGTAGAGCACTTGGTTTGGGACCAAGGGGTCGCAGGTTCGAATCCTGTCTTCCCGACCACTTCTTTTGGGGCCTTAGCTCAGCTGGGAGAGCGCCTGCTTTGCACGCAGGAGGTCAGCGGTTCGATCCCGCTAGGCTCCACCAAAAAGTTTTTATAAAAAGTTATTGACACTCAACCAGTGGAAATGATATGATTATCAAGTCGCTTCAAACGAAGCACTTACACATTGAACCTTGAAAACTGAACAAAACAAGACAATACGTCAACGTTAATTCTAGATTTATTTTAAAGAGCTATTCAAACTTTTATCGGAGAGTTTGATCCTGGCTCAGGA
>NZ_JBANLY010000056.1:0-1033 GCF_037046045.1 Rossellomorea sp. LJF3
GAGCCAGGATCAAACTCTCCGATAAAAGTTTGAATAGCTCTTTAAAAATAAATCTAGAATTAACGTTGACGTATTGTCTTGTTTTGTTCAGTTTTCAAGGTTCAATGTAGCACTTCTCTCGAAGCGACCCTTACTATGTTACATGAATGTTAACTTGTTGTCAACAACTTTCTGAAAGAAGTTTTGGTCAAGTTTTTCATGTTGCGTTGCTCGTTTGCGGCAACAAATAATACTTTACCAGTTAACTTCGTAGAAGTCAACTTCTTTTTAAATGTTTATTATCTTTTTTATTTATAAGTTATTAAACACTTAAAAAGAACCTCAAAGAGTTAAAGTTAGTTAGGTCTTCTTTGAAAAAGGCGGAAAAGCAATAATACCACATACAATAACTTGATAGCAATATCTAATTTAGATTTTTTCAGATGACTAATTGTATGCTTTATTATTTTAATAGGTTGTTTTATTCTATTATTATTTAGAAGTACTTGCATTGATTTCATTGCGTCGAAACGGGCAAAAACTGTGCTAAGACCCATTGTTGAGTCCACATTTTAATTTTCTCAGTACATATTCCACCCTCTCACTCCTTCTTCCTATGTAAAAAGAGCTTTTAACGTAATAGATTGATTGTGAAGATCACCTTTTGGGAAAATTCATGCAAGATCTGATGGGGATCATGCCGGATCGATTATTTTCGTGCGGGGAGTAAGTTTTTCATGCTAGGTTGTGATTTTTCATGCGGCATTTCAATTAATCATGCCGGGGTGTCGAATTCCCTTAACGCCGTCCTCACCCATAACACTCCATCCCTCATCCCAGTTCCTTCTTCGCCAACAGGCAGACACTCTGTCCCTAAAACAGCGTCTCTCTCACAATGTTCTTCGAACTTCAAACCAAAACAAAAAGAGTAACCCCTAAGAGTTACTCTTTTTCCTATTTGCCTGGCGACGTCCTACTCTCACAGGGGGAGATCCCCCAACTACCATCGGCGCTGAAGAGCTTAACTTCCGTGTTCGGCATGGGAACGGGTGTG
>NZ_JBANLY010000057.1:0-792 GCF_037046045.1 Rossellomorea sp. LJF3
TTGTTCTTTGAAAACTAGATAAAGATAAATTGATAGTCAAGAAATTACCGAGTATCGCCATTTTAGGTTTTAAACCTGATGTAACAACCAATTCGGTTAAGTTATGAAGGGCGCACGGTGGATGCCTTGGCACTAGGAGCCGACGAAGGACGGGACTAACACCGATATGCTTTGGGGAGCTGTAAGTGAGCTTTGATCCAGAGATTTCCGAATGGGGGAACCCATTGTTCGTAATGGAACAATATCCTTACTTGAATACATAGAGTATGGAAGGCAGACCCAGGGAACTGAAACATCTAAGTACCTGGAGGAAGAGAAAGCAATTGCGATTCCCTGAGTAGCGGCGAGCGAAACGGGATATAGCCCAAACCAAGAGGCTTGCCTCTTGGGGTTGTAGGACACTCTATACGGAGTTACAAAGGAATGAAGTAGACGAAGAAGTCTGGAAAGGCTCGTCAAAGAAGGTAACAACCCTGTAGTTGAAACTTCATTCCCTCTTGAGTGGATCCTGAGTACGGCGGGACACGTGAAATCCCGTCGGAAGCTGGGAGGACCATCTCCCAAGGCTAAATACTCCCTAGTGACCGATAGTGAACCAGTACCGTGAGGGAAAGGTGAAAAGCACCCCGGAAGGGGAGTGAAATAGAACCTGAAACCGTGTGCCTACAAGTAGTCAGAGCCCGTTAACGGGTGATGGCGTGCCTTTTGTAGAATGAACCGGCGAGTTACGATCCCATGCAAGGTTAAGTTGATAAGACGGAGCCGCAGCGAAAGCGAGTCTGAATAGGGCGA
>NZ_JBANLY010000058.1:0-531 GCF_037046045.1 Rossellomorea sp. LJF3
AGCCGCCTAAGGTGGGACAGATGATTGGGGTGAAGTCGTAACAAGGTAGCCGTATCGGAAGGTGCGGCTGGATCACCTCCTTTCTAAGGAAGATTTACTAAAACGTTTGACGCGTCGAAGTTTTGTTCAGTTTTGATGGTTTAATCATCAAAAAAACAATGGTAAGCATTGCTTATCATTCATTTTTATGGAATATGGGCCTATAGCTCAGCTGGTTAGAGCGCACGCCTGATAAGCGTGAGGTCGGTGGTTCGAGTCCACTTAGGCCCACCATATTCTCTCGTAAAACGGGGCCTTAGCTCAGCTGGGAGAGCGCCTGCTTTGCACGCAGGAGGTCAGCGGTTCGATCCCGCTAGGCTCCACCAAAGATTTTTGCGTCAGCAAAATATCTAACCATACGATCTCTTTCGAGATCCAAGATTGTTCTTTGAAAACTAGATAAAGATAAATTGATAGTCAAGAAATTACCGAGTATCGCCATTTTAGGTTTTAAACCTGATGTAACAACCAATTCGGTTAAGTTATGAAGGG